>JANYBG010000226.1 GCA_025360865.1 Pseudomonadota bacterium
GTGGGGCTGAGTCCTGCCACGCCTCGGCGATCCCCGGAAGCGCGAACGCGAAGCCGGGTCCGGGGATCGTGAGGAGGATTCCGGGTCGGCCGTCGATGCGACCGTAGGTGCCGGCCATGAAGGCCGCCGCCAATTCGTGCGTCGGCACGATCAGGCGGGGATTAGCGCCCCGCAGTCGCTGGAACAGCACGTGGTTCGGACTGCCCGGGAGGCCGAAAGCCGCCCCCGCGTCACAGCGCGCGAGCGCCTCCCGGATCGCCTCGGCCGCCGCGGTGCCGGCGAATTCACTCACGACCTGGGTCCGGTCATGCGCAGCAGTTGTCCGGCGACCGCGCGGGGGAGCTGCGCCGCGCGCGCAAGCGCCTCCCCGGAGCGCGCCCGGAAGGAGGGCGGGGATTTGAGCACATGGGCGCACTCGAGCGATCCGCCGAGCTGGGACTTGAAGTGCGTGACCGAGTTCAGAGCGGCATCCGTGAGGTCATTCGCCTCGTAGCCGAGTTGCGCGAGGGACTCGAATCCGCGCCAGCGCAGGAACGCCGTCGCCCCGAGGCGCGCGTGTTCCGGGTCCATCCCCGCGCAGGCGGTGTGACTGACCTTGTTCTTGCCCAGCAGCACCAACTGGGATGCGATCGCCGTCCCATCCGGCAGGCGCGCGTGTTGCAGCCGCGCGAGTCCCGCGGCGTGCGTGCGTGTGAAGAACTCGCGAAACGCCGCCTCGGGCAGGTAGGTCGCCACGCGCCGGCGACCGAGCGTGAGAGCGTGCAGCCGGAAGAAGGAAGCGAAGTCCGCATCGTCCGTGAACCCCAGCCGGTCGGTCTCGGTGCAGCGCTTGATGAGACGGCGCAGGTTGCCATCGACCCGCTGCCACTGCGCTCGCAGATCCGTCAGCGGTATCACGTAGGTGTAGCTCGGCGAGGCCTGCCACCCGCGTTCAAGATAGGCGCGTACGTCGCGAACCGTGCTGCGACTCTTGAGGATCAGACGATCGTGGCGCAGCGTCCGCAGGTGATCGACGAGCGCGGACTGGATCTCAAGATCCCGCGAGGTGTGCTGGGAGGGGTAGGCGCCCTCATGGGGGGCGAGGATCGCGCCGTGATAGTAGAGGAGCAGTCGCGGACCGGCCTGTGACCCGCGCAGGCCTTCACGCGTCTCGTGGAGCGCGACGCCCCCGACAAGCGTCCCCGCGCGACGCACGCCCACGATGCGGAAGCTCGCCCCGGTCACGGCGGTCAGCGCGGCGAGGTAATCGGCCTGCGCGTAGACACAGCCATCGGCGCTGCGGCCCACGAATTCATTCCATTCGCCGAATTCCTCCGCGCGCAGGGTAGCGAGGGTGAGAGCGCTCACGGGCTGTCAGGTCCGCCGCGCAGCGCGCGGCGCAGCATTCGGCCCGAAATCTCAGTCCATTCCTTGAGCGCAGGTACCGGGTCTGAGATGTTGAAGGTGGGCTGCTGGGCGCCGATCCAGGAGCGCAGCCACGCGCCAGCCGTTAATTCCCGCCGCCGCCACGCGTAGCGCGCCGCGGCGAGATCCGTATACGGGGAAACAAGGCGTACTCCGGTGCGGTAGGTGCGCGGTTCACTGACGGGCATCCCGAGCGCGTCACGGTACGACATCGTGCACACATCCACTCCGCAGCGGCCGGCGAATTCGACGTAGATCCACACCCGGGCGTTGACCTCCAGGATCTTGAACAGCCCGTCACGCTCGTCGCGCTTGAATTCGCCGCTGAAGATGCCACGGTAGCCGACCGCCGCGATGATCGTGCGCAGCGCCGCGACGGCAGGTTCCACCTCGCTCAGCGGCACGCTCACCATATGGGAGCTGTCACCGAAATCCGGCGGGTACATCCGCAAACGTCTGCGCGCGAACAGCGCGCGCACCGTTCCAACCGCATCGACGAAGCCATCGATCAGGTAGTGATTCGAGCCAGGTCCGGCCACGTACTCCTGCACGACGACGCGATGACCCTCGCCGTGCACCTTGGTCAGCTGCCGGCGGGCATCAGCCATGTCGCGCACGCGACATCCCTTCACGCCGTACTGGCGCATGAAAGTGGCGGAGTCCACGGGCTTCAGGAACAAGTGCGTGAATGAGGTGTCCGCGAAGCGCTCCAGATCACCCGGTTCGTTGATGACGATGGTGGTGGGATGCGGGATGTCGAGAGTCGCGAGCAGGTTCGCGAACTTGTCCTTGCGCGTGAGCACGGCCCCGGCGTCCGCGCTCGGCGTGCTACTGGGGAAGCGGGCGGCAAGCGCGGGCGGCAGCCGCGCGATCGCCGCCAACACCGCGTCACTGCAGGGGATGAGCGCCGCGCGCTCGAGCGAGCACCCCTGGAGGATCTCCGCGAGGGGCGTACTGGCGAGGTTTCCCCGGGCGCCGGGAACCGCGCGCGCCCAGCGTGAGCGGGACTCGTGCGAAGGCGTCGCGGGGATCGAGTACGTGGGGATGCCCGCGCGTCGCAGCAGTCGCAGCGCCCCGAGCGCGCCTAAGCCCGAGCCCACCACCACGGCAGGTGTCATGCCAGTTTCCCACGCCAATACCCAAATCGCATGTCCAGACCACGCTGCTTCGGTTCAGCTCATGACTGTAACAATCTTAGGGGTCAGGCGGTGAGCTAACTACCTCGATGCGGTTCGTCCGCTCGCGAGGCCCATGAACGCGCCCCGGAATTAATAGCCCCGATCGGGGTCCACGACCGCCAGCATGGCTTCACCGGCGACATAACGCCCGAGATTCTCGCGCAGCAGAAGGGTGCGCTGGCTGTCCGTCATCGGGGTCTGCGCTGAGACGTGTGGCGTGATGAAGACGTTCGGCATGTGCCAGAGCGGACTGTCCGCGGGCAGCGGTTCCGGGTCGACGACATCGAGACCGGCGCCTGCGATCTTCCCCGCGGTGAGGGCTGCAATGAGGTCCGCGGTGACCGCGCTGCGGCCGCGGCCGACATTCAGGAAGTACGCGCTGGGCTTCATCGTGGCGAAGTACGCGGCGTTGAAGATCCCGGTCGTCTGCGGGGTGAGGGGCGCGCAGTTGACCACGAAGTCCGCCTCCTTGGTGAGCTTGAGCAGCTCGTCCGGCAGGCCGACATAGCTGACGAACTCAGGACCGGTCCTGCCGCTGGCGCGCGTGGCGATGACGCGCATGCCAAAGGCGTGCGCGCGCTTGGCCACCTCAATGCCGATGCCGCCCAGCCCAACGACAAGGACGGACTTGCCGGACAGGTCGGCGAGCATGGGGTCGTGGTCCGCCCAGTGGCCCTGTTCCTGTTGCTTCACGTAGTAGTCCAGATGCCGGCTCAGCACGAGCATCATGCCCAGGACGTGTTCGGCCATGCTCGGGCCCGCGGTGCTTTGCATGTTGGTGAGCACGGGATTGCGCTGCCGCAGCTTCGGCTCCTGCAGGCAGCCCTCAACGCCTGCGCCCAGCCACTGGATCCACTGCAGGTGAGTCGCCCGGTTAAGCACATCCGCCGAGCACACCCCGATCGTCGCGTCCGCGGCGGCGATTTGGGCGGGTGTCGCCGTGTCGAACTCCACGAACGTAACGCCAGCGGCCGCGGCCTGCAGGGTTGCCATCTGCGCGTGCAGGCGCGGAGAGACGAGGATCAGTCGCGGTGCGCGCCATCCGGTGTGTTCGCGGATGGGTCGCGAGCCCTCACGCACGCCGAGTGACTCGGCGATGCTCGGTGGCGGACCGACGGCGGAATCACCCGCGCGAGCGGTGAGGCCCAGCAGGGCGCATCCCAGACCCAGAATCGTCGTGGCCAGCGAGATGGCTGTTATTCTCATTTTTCTCCCCGAGTGTGGCGGTAGTGCCCGGATCGCCACCTTAGTCTGCCAGATTTGGCGTGCTGCGCCATCTCGCCACTGGCGGGGATCGCCGGTACGCCGGTGACGAAGCCGACAGCGGTGGGGGCGCCACCGGCGGCGCGGATATCCGCGACTGAGCGCTCCGCAATGCCTCGATGCCGCGCATCACACCCAAGCCCCCTGGAAGCGTGGCGGGTTGTCCGTCGTGCGATGGGTCGCGCCGCGGCAGTGGATCCGTGTGAGGTCTCATGTGAGTACTTCACCCAATAGGCGCGCCGTCCCCTGCGCGGAATGCGCTGTGCTATCGAGCCGGCGTCTAGAGGCCGGGGCCGACCTCCACGCGAAGAGTCCAGGGGCTTAAGTAGTCCAGCACCACGGTGCCGGAGCGCTTGCGGGCGAGCTGCGCCAGCAGGGGCAGACAGCGCGCAGCGGGGATCCCCTGGCGTACGACTTCAAGTCCCGGTTCTGGCATGTCATCGGCGGGAGCCTCGCCTAAGCGTACCTCCAGCCGGGCAAGTGTCGCGGGCCTTCGCTCCGGCGCAAGCACCAGCGCCACGGCGAAGGCATCCGGGATGGGCCGCGCGCCGCGCAGCGGTTCCGGGTACTGCGTGTCATAGGCGACCAGCAGCACGGCACGCTGTTCGACGTGCACCTGCGTGAGCGCCTCGAGAAGTCCGGCGCCGAAGCTCGCATCGTAGGCGCACAGCGCGTTCGAGGCGGCGGTCGCCCCGGTGGCGATGCCCCAGTATCCGGAAGGCGCGTTGTGCACCGAGTTGTGGAACCGGGTGGGGGAGAGCTGCCGCTCCCCCGAGGCGAGTGCGGCGCAGATCTCGTGCAGGTTCTGGCCATCACCGCCGGAGGAGCTGAAGATGGCGGGCAAGCCGGCCGGGTCCACTCCGGCGTTCGCCGTGGCCTCAAGGCCTGCCGTGAGGGCGATCCTGACGGGCGTGCCGGTGCGCCGGCGCTCGGCGCTCGGCAGGCAATTCAGTACGGGGATCACAGTCGGTGCGGGGGCCCAAGGCGTCTCACCTGTGAGTAAATGAGCTCCCCTCTGCCAGTCCGAGAGGCCGGGACCCAAGAGTCCGACGCCCTCGAGGTAGCCCACCAGTGAGCTCACGCTCTCATTCTCCGCGGGCGAACACGAGGCTGCAGTTGGAGCCGCCGAAGCCGAACGAATTGCTCATGACGTGCTTGAGTGGCACGCGACGATTCTCGATCAGGTAATTCACCCGCAATGCCGGGTCGACGTGGGTGGTGTTGACGCCCGCGGGCATGAACCCTTCGCGCAGCGCGAGCGCGCAGATCACCGCCTCCAGCGCACCCGCGGCCCCCAGGGTATGTCCGGTCGCCCCCTTGGTGGAGCTTCCGGGAACATCCGGCCCGAGCACCGCGGCGACCGCGAGCGCCTCGGCTTCGTCGTTGGACGGGGTGCCCGTGCCATGGAAATTGATGTAGTCGATCTGCCCGGGCGCGAGCCCTGAGCTCTCAAGCGCCTGCCGCATGGCCTCGCTCGCGCCCCGGCCTTGCGGGTGTGGAGCGGACATGTGGTGCGCGTCGCTGCTTTCGCCCGTGCCCAGCAACAGGATCGAGCCCGGATCGCAAGTCGCATCAGCGCGCTCCAGCAGCGCGAACGCGGCCGCCTCCCCGATGGAGATGCCATCGCGCGCCGCATCGAACGGGCGCACCGGTGCTCGGGATACCAGCTGCAGCGAGTTGAATCCATGCAGTGTCGTGAGGCACAGGGAGTCCACCCCCCCGACGACCGCCGCGTCGATGAGGCCCGCGGCGATAGCCCGACGGGCGCTTGCGAAAACCTTGCCGCTGGAGGAGCACGCGGAGGAGATGACGACCGCGGGGCCTGCCAGCCCCAGCGCGCGCAGCACGAAAGCGGCCACGGAAAAGGTGTTGTGCGCGCCCGCGTAACGGAAGTCACCGGGCAGCGCGCCGGTCTGGGGATCGCGCGTGGCGAAGGCGAGTTCGGTCTCGAGGATCCCCGAGGTGCTGGTACCCATGAAGACACCGACGCGGGTACCGCCGTGGCGGACCGCGCACGCGCGGACACGCTCCGCGAAACCATCCTGGAACAGGCCCAGCAGTGCCAGCCGGTTATTGCGGCAGTCGAAGGCATCCAGATGCGAGGGGAGCGGCCACGCATCCACCTCGGGCACGATCCCGACATAGGTATTGAGGTCAAAGGGTTCTGGCGGACAGGGCGTAAGTCCGGTCCGCTGGGCACGCAGGGTCTCAAGCATCGCCTGCGTGCCTTGCCCGGCGCAGCTCGTGGCGGTGTATGCGCTGAGGATGAGCGGCTTCATCCGCACTGGGCCACGAGCAGCGTATTGGTGAACGGCGTGCCCTCGCTCATGGGGATGGAGGTGATGCTGAAACCCAGGTTCCCCAGCAATGTCCGCCATTCCGCCAGCGTCCGGCACCACAACGGGCGCCAGTGCCCGGTGCGAAACAGCGCAACCGTTCGGTCCATGATCTTGCTGAGCCTGAAGCCGGATCCGCCGGCCGCATCCCCGACGCGCAGCAACAGCAGCCCTTCGGGGGCGAGTGCCGCGCGCACGCGCCGCAGCACCTCTTCCTGCCGGGGGTGTTCCAGGTAGTGCAGGACGTCCAGGATCACCACCGCATCGACCGGCGGGAAAGGAATGGCATCGATATCGCCCTCCACGACCTTGAACCGTTCGCCCTGTGCCTCGAGGGCCACACGCGCGCGCCGCGCTTCCGCGGGATTGAGCTCAATGCCCATATAAAAGATCAGCCGGGGCGGGGCGGGCCATGCGGAAGGCCAGTCGCCGGCGCGTTCGCTCGCCTGACAGGCGCGGGCCGCCAGGAGCCATGCGGCGAGCAATCCCTGACCACACCCCAGATCCAGAAGGCTCGCGCGGTCCTGAAGCAGGCCGAGCCTGAGGATTCCACGAAACGCGGGATCCCGGTTGAGCTTGAAGCGCGCGAACCGCCACGCGAAACGACCGGCGCGGCGATAGCCGGCGCTGGCCTCATCGAGCAGTGTCGCGATCTCGGGGGCGCTCACGCGGCGGCGGCGAACGCATGGCGCAGGGTCACAGGGGTAAGCCCCGCCGCGCAGAGTCGCTTCAGCAGTCCTGGGAGCACCTCGAGAATGACCGGGGAGCCTGCGGCTGTGCGTGCGGCGTGGCCATCGTGCAGGAGCACGATATCTCCCGCGCTCAGGTGACGGGTGAGTTTGCCGAGCACCACCTCCGGGTTCCCGTTGACGGTGTCGAATCCCCGGCGTGTCCAGCTCACCAGGCGCAGGCTCGCGCGTGCCAGCACCGCATCGAGAAATGGATTGCGCAGGCCCGCGGGCGCGCGGAAGAACTGCGCGACCTCGCCGGTCGCGCTGGCGATGATCTCCTGGGTGCGCCGGATCTCGGTCGTCATTCCGCGGGGGCCAAGCAATGAGAAGTACGCGGGGTGGCGGAAGCTGTGGTTCTCGATGCCATGTCCACGCCGAACGATCTCGCGCGCAAGATTCGAGTACCGCTCGACCTTCTGGCCGATACAGAAAAAGGTGGCCTTGGCCCCCTGTGCCTCCAGCAGGTCCAGCACGCGCGGGGTGACCTCAGGTTCCGGGCCGTCGTCGATGGTGATCGCGACCGTAGGATCCCGCGTAGCGCTCACGGCGGCGGGCAGATGTGTCCAGTTCGGGCCGAGCAGGCGGCTGCGCGGCCACAGTCCGGCGGCGGTCAGAACCAGGTGGTCGGCCACTACCGCGCCTGCGATCCAGGGCCACGCGTTCGGCCGGGCCAGGAGCGCGCCCGCGGCCCCGAAATGCAGCGCGACGGATGCCTTGATGAGCGCCGCGGGCCGCCAGCGCGGCTGCGATCCAGGATCATTCATGGGCGCTGAAGCGGGCATCGAGAAAGTTCTCCCAGAGTCGATGCCACGTGGGCCAGTCATGTCCACCCGGGACGGTGTCGACGTCGGCTGACACGAGGGCGCCGGCCAGCACTCGATGCCGTTCGGCGAACCGGTCCTCGCGACCTATTCCTAAGTGTATCGGGAAGCCCGCCGGCCGCCCTTGCTTGATGAAGCGCCAGAGGCGGCGCTCGTCGTCGTCATCCGCGAGAGCCGCGGGATCCCAGGCGTCTATCCCGGCGCGAGCGACTTCACCCGTGACGATATGGCTACCCAGGTACGGGGCCAGCAGGCACATCCCGGCGAGTGCGCCGGGATCGGCCTGCGCGGCGCCGAGCGCGATGTAGCCGCCGAGCGAGATGCCGCCAAGCCACACCTTGACAGCGCGGTCACGTACCGGGGCGATGAGTTCCCATACCTGCCCGTTCAGGGACTCATCCCTCAGGTGCCGTGCCTTGAGATCCGCGAATACCAGGTCGATGGGCAGGTCCCGCTCGCGCACCGACCGGGCGAAGCCAGCGTCGAGAAAATCCCCGGCCGTCGCGTACGCCGGCGGCAGCATCACGATTCGCACCGGTGCCATAGCGCCCGCGCGCGCGAGTTCCGTCAGGACGGTCAACCCGGACTCGCGGACGGTTCCGGCGCGCCCCGCGAGAGCATCGCCGAGAACAGCAGCGCCAGCAGGGCCCCGGGAGCGACGGTGGATCCCAGGTCGGACAGCACGGGAACCTTTGAGGATGCGAGTACCCCGAATGCGAGCACGGTGGCGAGGTTCGCGACCAGAAGGGAGGCGAGGGTCAACGCTTCCGCGCCACGGCGCGGATCGAAGCCGTTGCGGTCGAAGAACAGCGCGTAGTTGGAGCCCACGGCGATGATCAGGAGCAATCCCACCACGTGGAGGATACTCAGCTCGCGCCCGAGACCGACCAGGAGCGCCGCGACCGTCACCACCGCGAGCGCCAGCGGCGCGAGCACCCGCGCCGCGCGCGACAGCGAACGCAATGCGACCAGGAGCAGCGCGACGATCCCGGTGAACCCGGCCAGCGCCAATAGCACGGCCTCGCGCAGGTAACCGGCGTACAGCCGGTCCGCCTCGCCCTTCAGATCCAGCAACACGGCTCCCGCCGGCCCCGCGGATACCGCGGAGCGGATACGGTCCACCGCCGCATCCGTGAGATCGCCCGAGGAGACCGCGGACACGGGCAGGAGAGCCGACCACCCGGAGCCGTTCTTCACGAGCGTGGCATCGGCGGCCGCGGCGAAGGAGGTGCCGGCCAGGTCGGCCCGCGTGAGTGGCGCGCGCGTGCGCGCGGCCTCGATGTCGGCGAGGAAGGGTCGCAGCACGCGAGCCTCGACCGGCAGGCCCTCGAGCGCCTGATCAAGGTTCGCGTTCAGGATCGCAGGGCCCGGTATCGCCGCCCGGCGCGCGCGCTGCAGCGCGAGTCCCGGCAGATAGTGGGTCGGGGCTTCAAATCCCCCGATCACCCCGGCATCCACGAGCGAGGCCAGGGGACTTGCGAGGGCCGCGGCGGCATCCAGCGCCCCTTCGCGCGAAGGCGCCGAGACCACGACCATGTAACGCACATCCGGTGCGCCCAGTTCGCCGCGCAGCCGCTCGTCCAGGTCCTGTTCCGCGAGGGGGATGGGACTTAAGGCGGCCAGCTCATGACTGAAGAGATCAGCGCGGTGCAGGTAAAGCAGCGTCGCCGCGGCGATCAGCACCAGGAGCAGGCCGAGGCGCAGGCCGCGCAGGCGCCGAATCAGACGCGCGAGCTTCTCCCCGGCGGGCCGCAGGTCGCGGATGGCGAAGTCGCGCGGCAGCCATGCGGGTAGCACGTAGCGGGTCACCAGGGCCGCGGCGATCAGCCCGGCGATGGAATACAGGCCCAGCTGTGCGAGGCCCTGGAACCCCGAGGGAACGAGCGCCGCGAATCCTGCGATGGACGTGAGTACGCCCAGTCGCAGCGTCGGCCACAACGTGCGACGCCAGTCACCGGAGCGCTGCACGAAGAGGTAGATCGAGTAATCGACCGCTTCCCCGATGAGCGTCACCCCGAAGCCCAGGGTGATGCCGTGCACGGCCCCGAACCCCAGGGCCACCGCGGCGACACCGGCGAGCGCCCCGGAAGCCACTGGCAGCATGCCCAGGATCAGCGCGGGCAGCGAGCGATAGACACTCAGCAGCAGCAGCGCGATGAGGAGCGAACTTAAAGCGGACAGCTTCACCACCTCGCCCTTGATCAGCTCACGCGAGGCGACCGCGAATACCGGCGGCCCGCTCATGAGGAGCCGGAGCCGCGCGGTCTGGGCACCGGGGAATTCGCGCAGAGCGCCCGCGAAGGCGGCGCGCACGGCACGGCACGCCCGCTGCTGCGCATCCGTGTCCGCACCCGCGGCCCGGCTCTGCAGCAGGATCAGCGCGCGCGCGCCGTCCCTGGAACTCCACGCGCCGCCCTGGGTGCGCGGCGCCTGGGTGTTTCCGGTGGCGTCCAGGATGCTGAGGAGTTCACCGGTCGGATCGTGCGGGAACAGGGGCTTGAGCAGCGGGCCTTCCGGGGAGGCGAGGGAGTCGATTGACGACCCGATCGCCTCGCGCAGTCCACTGGGCGTGAAGTGTTCCGGCCTCATTGCGTCGCTGAGCACGTACCGCTGCTCGAACAGGAAGCGGCGATCGCGTTCCACGCTTGCCGCATCCCCGTTGTTCACCACACTGAAATCCAGGTTCTCGCGCAACCGGGCGCTCATCTCCACCGAGACCTGCGCGCGCACCGTCGGATCGCCGCCCTCGATGGCCGCGATGATCAGGCGCGCGGCCGGTCCCTCGCGCAGCTGTTCGACCAGCAGTCGCTGGGTCGCCGTGGGTGAGCGCGGCAGGAACGCCGAAAGGTCCGTTGAGTAGTGCGTACGGGCCGCGATAACCCCGGCGACGCAGCACAGCAGCGCCCACGCCAGCGTGCCGGCCAGACCTGCGCGGCTCATGGAGGAAGTTCAGGCCCGAGGGTCAGGAGCGAAC
>JANYBG010000227.1 GCA_025360865.1 Pseudomonadota bacterium
CGCCGGGAGTGGTGACCTCGAAAGCGCGCGGGCGCTAAGCGAGCCGACGCTGATCGTGGCACGCGATGAGTTTGGGCGCGGCGCGCTGGCACGCGCCGCGCAGGCCGGCAGCGCCCCGGTCACGGAGCTTCTCTTGCGGCGTGGCGCTGCCGCGGATGAGCCGGATCACTATGGCATCACGCCGCTGATGCTCGCGGCGCGCCGGGGAGATCCAACGACGGTGGAGGTGCTTCTTAAGGCACATGCCAACGTGAATTCCGCGGATAGCAGCGGCAACACAGTGCTGATGCACGCGGCCGCCGGCGGCCACGGCGCCGCCGTCGAGCAGTTACTCGCCGCGCATGCCGCGACCGCCGCGCGCAATTCACAGGACTGGTCGGCGCTGGACTTCGCGGAAGTCGCGGGGGCGGCGGACGTGGCGGCGCGGCTGCGGCAGGGTGGCGCCATCGCGCTGCACCGCGCGGCGATCGGTGTCGTCAGTGCGCCAAGCACGGTGCAACGACCGGCGCAGGGGCAACGTGACCTGTATGCGGGTTGGCCCGATGTTACGATCGCAGCGACGCGTCGCAGCACTGGGCTGTTGCAGTCGGTGCTGGCCCGCGGGGCCGATGCCAATGCCGTCACTCCCGACGGAAGGTCGGCGCTGGCGATTGCCGCCGTCATGGGGAGCACGCCGGCGATCGAAACCCTGCTGGGCGCTGGGGCCAAGTCCGCCCGGGGCGACGAGCGCTGTTCGCCGCTGCTCACGGCGGTGCGCGCCGGGCGCGGAGACAGCGTGGCGGCGTTGCTCGCCGGAGGTGCCCCCGCCGACGGTGGCCTCAAGGATGCGGAGCCGCCATTGATCGCGGCGGCTAAGTCGGGAAACACCGCCATCATGCGCGCGCTCCTGGGCGCGCACGCGCGCCCTGACGCGCGTGACGCGGCGGGCGCCAGTGCGCTCATGCTGGTCGCGCAGGCGGGGGACGCGGAGTCAGTGCGGCGGCTGCTGGATGCCGGCGCCCCAGCTGACGGAGCCGATATCGCCGGACGCACCGCCCTATGGCGTGGCGCGCAGGCCCGGCGCCTCGAGACGGTCCAGGTGCTCATACAGCGCGGCGCGGCGATCGACCTTGGCGATGCGGCCGGCCTCACCCCGCTGGCAGCCGCCGCCGGCGCGGGTGCGACGGGGATAGTGGAGGCGCTGGTCACCAAGGGGGCGCGGGTCGATGCGCGCACGCGTGGCGGTGACACCGCGCTGCTGCTGGCGGCGAACCTTGGCGCCCTGGAGACTCTTGACCGCCTACTCATCCACGGCGCCGACAAGGATGCGCAGAACCGGTTCGGGGATACCGCGCTCATCATCGCCAGCCGCAACGGCTACACCGCGGTGGTGCGACGCCTGCTCAGCGCTGGGGCCAGCACACGGCTGCGTAACAACGACCGCCTGACGGCGGCGGATGTCGCGGGTGCGCGCTCGTTCGCGAGCGTGGCTGAGCTGCTCAAGGGCGCCTAGCGGCACGACTTGCGCCACCGGCCCCGGAATGGAGAACGTCCATGCCGAGACTCGACAAGGTGATTCATTTGTAACACCGTGTCATGGTCGGGGGCTTCGCGTCGGACCGTACCGCGCGAATTCGAAATGTCGAGTCACGCACAGCGTGCCTTGGGGTGATGGGTATTAGGCTCAGTCCTGCCCCTTGGGACGAGGAGTACTCGGATGCGTGCGAGCGGAGCCTTGGTAGTTGGATTGCTGAGCGTCGTAGGTATTACGGGATGCACGGTGCGGGCCACCGCGCCTAGCGTGATTGTCAGGACGCCCGAAATCCGCGTTTCGCGCCCGCCACCGCCGGCTCCGGGATCACCCGAGGTGTACGTCTGGCAGCCAGGTCATTGGCATTGGAACGGAGCGGACTACATGTGGCGAGCCGGACACTACGAGCATCGTCCTTCAGCCACCGCGCATTGGGTCGCGGCGGAGTGGGTGGCGAAGCCGAACGGCAGTTGGGCCTTCCATCCGGGCCACTGGGTGGGGTAGCGCGAAATCGTGACGACCTCGGCCGCGTTGCGACTCCAAGATGGCGCGCGATTTGAGCGTGCAACGCCCGAGTAATCCACCGGCACGAGCCGATCGGCTAAGGTGATGTCTCGTGTCCTCGACAGTCTTCAAGCGTCCTAAGCGGCTGCATCACCGGTATTGGAATAGGAGAACACTTTCCCTCAGCAAGCTCGGCGGGCGACCGGGAATCCGCATGGGCTCACCAAGTGTTCGGCAGCTTCCCGCCGCTGCGGAGCGTCAGTTGGACTGGTCGTACTCAAAGGTGGCTTGCTTATCCTTCTTCACGGATCCGAAGGAATAGACTAGGCCTACGTAGAGAACACGCCCGTGGACCTGGCGTTGGTAGCTCTGCGCGAATGTTGGCGTGCTCGCGTATCTTCGATAACGCTGGCCATTGAATACGTCTGACACCGTCGCTATGGCGGCCAAGTTCGGTTTGAGTTGGTGCTTGTAGCCGATATTCACTATGTCGATGGCACCCACATATCCCTGCGGCGTCAACCGCTTGTCTGTGCGAGTGACCGTCACTTGCCCGGAGTTCTCTGAGGTTGGGTGGTATTCGAGTTTCAGCTTGACGTTGAGGCCGGTGGTGGACTGAAGCCCCGCGATGCCGAGGGCCGAGGAATCGATCTGGCTATGGAAGAGGTTGCCGCTGAGGCTATAACCCAGCTTTGGAACGATGTGTCCGCTCGAGCTGAATTCCAATCCGGCTGAATCGTTTTTCGGCAGGTTCGTCTTCGTGGTGAGCGAGAACCCGTTACCGATGTACTCGGTCACGTCCGTCACGCTGTCGGTATTACGTCTGTAGTATCCGGTCAATTCGAGGGCAAGACCCCGACTCTCGTACCCATAGCCAATCTCGTATGACTGCGTGAACTGCGGACGAAGAACAGGGTTGCCGGCGCGCAGGTTCGGCGTGTACTCGTGGTCCACGTAAGGATTGAAATTGTCGAAATCGGGACGGGTGATTCGGCGGCTTGCGCCAACGGACAGAGTCGACTGATCCGACAGCGCGCGATCGACGTGCAGACTGGGGAATGGGTCGAAGTAGGTGTTGGAGTGGGCGACTCCGTCGGTCAGTTGCTGCGCGTCGCTATGGGTTAGTTCCATGCGCAAGCCGGCCAGATAGGACCAAGCGCCGATACTCGCCTGGAAGCTACCGTAGATCGCGTTGATCTGTCGCAGAAACTTGAAATCGTTGCTGAGGCCGGGATCGACGAGCTGGTCCCCAGTCACGGGGTCCACCGTGCCACCAGTGTTTGTGAATCGATAGTCGGTACGCTCAAAGGCGTAACCGAGCCTCACTGTGCGCGTCCTTGACAGGGGCAGCGAAAAATCAAAACCGAACTCGGAGATCCCGGTGTTCTCCTGAAAACTCAAGTTACTGTAATGGGTTGCCGCCGGTGGAACGGACGAGTCATTTATGTAGTCGTAGTGCTCGTGCTGGTTCGAAGTGGATCGGTGGAGCGAGAAATCGAGCGTCTCGCCAGGCTGCCCGAGTATCTGGGTGAAACCGAGCTTCGCGTCCCGGTCAATCTCCGGGTCGTGACCCGAGCTGAAACGCTGGGCGGAGTTGATGAGAGCTCCCGACGAATCCGTAGCGTCGTTGAGTTCGGTGTAGGTACGCAAACCGCCACGATTGGCCCAGCTAACGGAACCGCTGATCATTTGTCGCTGATTGAACGCATACTGCGCGGAGAATCCCAGCGTGGGTACTTCGCGTCGGATGCGCTCATCGGTTGAGCTCCTGTTGGTGATGAGTTGGCCCGCGACGGGGTCCGGGGCAGTCAGATCGGATTCTATGGCCCGATGCCGGTACTCGTGACGGTACCCAGCCGTGGCGGAGACTGTCAGCGGGCCGGTTTGGTAGCTGCCGTCCGCTCCAACAATGGACCGGCCGCCGCTGCCAAGACTGCCTTGGACCGAGCCAGCCACCCCTTCCGGATGCTTCTTGCGGGTGATGATGTTGATCACTCCCGCGGCTCCGTCCGCCTTAAACTGCGCAGGCGGATTGGTAAGCATCTCGATGCGCTCAATATCCGCAGCCGGGATTGACTGAAGGTTCTCCCCCGCCGCGGCCCCAGAGAACTGGGTCGAGGGCTTGCCGTCGATCAGGATCAGAACCTTGGAGTCGCCGCGTAGGGAGACGCCGCCGTCCGCGTCCACATCGACGCTGGGTATGACATTCAGGATATCGCTCAGCGTGCCAAAGGTGCTCTGTACATCAGAGGCCACGCTGTAAATCTTTCGGTCCAAGCGATTTTCGACCTCCAGCTTCTTGCCCTCGACGACGATCGTCTGGACCGGCGGTGTCGAGGGGGGCAGCGGTAAATCGTCTCCGGCCGCCGCCGCCGAGGTGACCAGGGCCAAGAAGGCCCACAGTCCACGCCCCCAGCTCGAACTGAGCGTTGAATGCATGGGGGAGGTACGCTGGAATCGACAGTCGGCACTCAAGCCCTAGCCTCCCGAGAATTTCGCGAAAGGGGCGGAAACCGTCGCGAGTTTGGGCGCAGGGGGTTGTCGCTCGTTCATTTTCTCAGCGCTCCCAGACCCTGGACAACCTGTTCGTGCAGTTGCGGGGTGTGTTCGTGCCTTGATTCGCTGAAATGAAGTGTTCACCCTTGCGTTGGTCAACGGCTTACCGCTCGACACATAATCCTCTCACCGGTAGCGCACCTTGATATTGAGGCTCCGTCGGCCCCTGAGCTCAGTAATAAGGTCGGACCTCGATGGTGACGTGCGAGAGGGAAGGGAAGCGCGCCAGCTTAGCTCGGTAATAGTCCGGTCCCCGGGTCTCCCGTGTATTGACACACACAATCGCTCCGAGGTGACCGGGACCTAAACGCCAGAGATGAAAATCGTCGATCCGATCGCCACCTGCTTCAATCGTTTGTCGCAGGCTGTCGGCCATTCGTCTATCAGGATTCATGTCGAGCAGGATCGCTCCGGTGTCCCGAATCAGACCATAGGACCAACTGGCAATAACGCATGCACCGATGATACCCGCCAGCGGATCCATCCATAACCAACCAAATGTACGGGCCAGAAGCAGCCCGACAATGACAAGCACCGATACCGCGGCGTCCGCCATAACGTGGCTCACGGCGGCGCGCATGTTGTTATCGCGGTGCGCATTCCCGTGCGCGTGCGCGTGTTCCTCGAAGACTAGCGAATGTTCCTCGCCTGCGGCTCGCACATGCGCGACAAAAGCATGGGGCTCTGGAATCGCATCCACCGACTCGAGATAATCGCCACGATCCACAAGGGAAAATCGCTGGCGGCTTCCGTCCGGACGAACGGTTTCAATTGAGCTTTCCGGGGCGCTGGGCGCGGTACCGCTCGCGGCACGCAGACGAAATCGCGGCGGTACTCCCGACTCAAACACTTCGAGCACGAGCGTGCTGGTCCGGGTCGTGATGCGATGTTCCTCGGCGTGCTCAGCGCCCTTCCCATGCGCATGGCCGTGGGCGTGGCCTTGGTCCCCACCGCTTAAGAGCCACGCGCTCGTGATATTGACGGCCAGACCCACGCAGGCAATCGGAATGGCTTCCGCGAAGTGGATCGGCACGGGCGAGAACACGCGCAGAACGGATTCGTAGCCGATCAGCACCGCGATCATCGCGAGAATGATGGCGCTCGTGAATCCGGCCATGTCGCCAAGCTTGCCGGTCCCGAAGCTGAACCGAGGGTCGCTGGCGTGGTTACGAGCGTAGGTATACGCAAGGGCCGCGAGGAGGAGCGCTCCCGCATGCGTGCTCATGTGTAAGCCGTCCGCCACGAGCGCGATGGATCCGAACAAGAGGCCACCGACGATCTCGGCGACCATCATGACGCCGCAGAGCCAAATCACAGCCCAGGTCTTGCGTTCACTCTTCTCGTGACCCGGTCCCAGAAAAACATGAGAGTGCCGAACAGACGACTCGGAGGCAGGTGTCTCGGTCATAGGGGTACTCACTTCAGATAGGTACGGACCACCTCAAGCAATTGCTCGGCGGCCTCGGTATTCAGTGCCTTGGGATGCTTGTTGGTATCCACCAAGTGCGTACGCACATGGTCTTCAACCACCTCCGCCATCAGCCCGGCAGTCGCCCCCCGCACACCCGCGATCAGATGCATGACCTGATCGCACGCGGCTTCGTCATTGAGCGCGCGCTCGATGGCTGCAAACTGCCCCCGGATACGCCTTACGCGGGCGAGTAGCTTCTGCTTTTCACGGATGGTGTGTGACATGCGAGGGCAAATTGAGCATACCCCCCTATCCTATGTGAGGATCCAACGTTCTGACGGGGGAATGCGCGAAGGGCCCTCCCGTCGGGGTAGATGCACGGCGAATCCTAGAACTTGCGATCCAGTGCACGGTGAAAAGTTGACTCGCCCTCCGGGATGGCGGAAGTTAGGGGTTAACTTTTCATTGAAACTCTCACCTGAGGCGGTATCGGTGGTTCGTAGGCTATTCGTGACGCTTGCGTTTATGGCGGCGCTGTTTGGCGTCGTCCAGCCGGTGCTCGCGTGCGCCAGCGCCGCCTGTCCGACCAGCTGCTGTGGGACGGGGCCGTCGGCGGATTGTGGTGGAACAGCGGGCTTTGCCACGATGCGCACCGCGGCGATCGGGCTCTGCACCGCAGGCGCTGATGTCGCTTCGTCACTCCCGGTCGCTGGTCGAGCCCAGCACCGGGTTCCGGAGCAGGCCCCGGGAACGCCCGCTGTGGCCGTTTCGGCACCGTACTGGCTCCTCCCGCCGTCGCCGCGGGAATTTGGCACCCTAGGGCCCCTAGGGACTGGCTCTCGCACAGACGGCTCCGCGCTTTACTTGCTCACCGCTCGCCTGCGCCTGTAGCGCCCCGCCTCGCCGATGCCGGCCTATTGCCGGCCATCAACCCACCGCCGAACGATTCCCAGGCGCAATGCGTCTGAAAGGATCGCATTCTTTGCCCGTGGGCTCGCTGACCAGGCGCTTTCTCCGTTTCGGTGATGCTCATGATCCTATTTTCACTCGTGCCTTTCACCCAGACCCCATGTCCCTTGCGCCAATGGGTCAACCGCGACCGATCGTATCCTCATGCCCTGCGGATTTTTTTCAGCGCCTGGTTCGGGGTTGCCCTCGCGTTCAGCACCCCTGCCCACGCCGCTGAAGCCCCACTGACGCTGCCAGAAGCCCAGCGGCTCGCGATCATCCACTCGAAACAGGTCGAGGGAAGTGACTTGGCGATTTCCGCCTCCAGGGAAATGGCGATCTCTGCCGCCCAGAGGCCGGACCCGGTGGCGAAGTTCGGCGTCGAAAATCTGCCCGTTAACGGGTCAGAGCGCTTTAGCGTCCAACAAGACTTCATGACCATGCGAAGTGTCGGCCTGATGCAGGAGGTTACCCGGCCAAGCAAGTTGCGAGCGCGAACCGAGCGAGCGGAGCAAGCGGTACGGCTTGCTGAGGCGCAAAAGGCGCAGACCGTAGCAGCGGTTCAGCGAAGCACCGCGCTTGCATGGCTCGAGCGCTACTACGCCGAATCGATGGAGAAAACCGTTCTTCAACAGGTCCAGCTGGCACAGTCCGAAGTGGCCAGCACCGAAGCGGAGTACCGGGGTGGACGCGGAACCGCCTCGCAGGTTCTGGCCGCGCGCGGTGCCTTGGCACAGCTCGAAGATCTCGCCGCGGACGCGTCTCGTGAGGTCAGAAGCTCCAGGATCGCGCTCACACGCTGGGTGGGTGATGCCGCCGATGAGCCCCTGGCGGGGCACCCGGTGATCGACGCCGTACCCCTGCACGCCCATTCGCTTGATTCGCAGCTTGCGGAGCATCCCGAGATTCTCACACTCGAGAGGCGTGAGGCACTTGCCCGAGCCGAGGTCGCGGTGGCCCGCGCCAATCGTCATGCGGATTGGTCAGTCGACTTGGTGTACAGCCAGCGGGGCAGCGGCTACACGAACATGATGACCCTTGAGTTCTCAGTGCCACTGGCGATTGACCGTGCTCATCGGCAGAACCCGGAACTGGCCGCCAAGCTGGCCGAGGCCTCCGAGGCCAGGGCCGAGCGCGATGACATGCTGCTAGAGCACGTGGCGGAGGTTGGCGCGATGCTGGATGAGTGGAACACCGCCCGCGAGCGGCGCGACCGATATCGCACGTCCATCATTCCTCTCGCCGCGGATCGAACGACCGCCGCGCGAGCGGCCTATCGCGGCGGCAAGACGCCGCTCAGCGACGTACTGCTCGCCGAGCACGATGAGATTGAGGCGCGCCTGAAAGCCCTCCAGATTGAAGCAGGTGCGGCCCGATTGTGGGCGCAGCTGAGTTTTCTGAGCCCCGTGCCCTGGATAGCGGAGGTCACTCGGCCACCCGCTTCGGCCCGAATGGATCACGGAGATCTTCCATGAATCGGGGAACTCTGCTGATTGGACTTGGTGCGGGGCTGGTACTTGGCGCGGTGGGATACGGCGTCTATCGGGCTGGCGTCATCGCAGGACAAAGCACGCCGAGTTCCGTTGCCGCTCCACGCGCGGCCGGATTGCGAACACCGCAAAAGACAGGCGACATGGATCCACAAACCGGCAAGAAGGTCCTGTACTGGCACGATCCGATGGCGCCGGCGCAAAGATTCGATCATCCCGGTAAGTCTCCGTTCATGGACATGCAGCTGGTACCGGTGGAGGAAGGCGCTGAGGACGGCGGGGCGATCGAGATTAGCCCCCGCGTGCAACAGAACCTGGGCGTGCGGGTCGCGGAAGTGACTCTCGGGAAGATGGATCAGGGGCTTTCCGCCCCCGCGACCGTCGCCTACGACGAGCGCGACGTCGCGCTCGTGCAGGCTCGTGCCAACGGATTTGTCGAACGACTTTATGTGCGCGCGACGCTCGATCCGGTTCGCAAGGGCCAGCCCCTCGCCGACCTGTATGTTCCCGACTGGGTGGCGGGGCAGGAGGAGTACCTCGCCGTCAAGCAGTTGCGGAGTGCTGGCGCCGAAGACCTCTTGCACAGCGCCCGTGAGCGCCTGCGGCTTGCGGGTATGACGGAAGATCTCATCGAGCGATTCGAGGCGAGCGGCAAGGTGCAGCCCCTCCTTACCCTGACAGCGCCGATCAGCGGAGTAGTCGCGGACCTCGCGGCGCGGGAAGGCATGACCCTAACGAACGGTGCGCCGCTGCTTCGTATCAATGGCATTGCGACAGTATGGATCAACGCCGAAGTGCCAGAAAGTCTCGTGCATCAGGTGCGGCTCGGGGAAGTCGTGAGGGCTCGTACGTCCGCGCTACCGGGCGTTGTCTTTGCAGGCAAGGTTAGTGCGGTTCTTCCCGCGGTGACTATGGAAACGCGCACGGTGAAGGTACGTGTGGAGCTCGCGAACCCCAATGCGCTGTTGGTACCGGGCATGTTCGCCACTGTGCAGTTTTCAACGGGTGGCCAGCAGGATGTCTTGCAGGTTCCAAGCGAGGCCGTGATCCAGACCGGAACCCGCAGCGTCGTGATGCTCGCGGAGGGATGGGGCAAATTCAGGCCAGTCAACGTCGAGGTGGGTTCGGAGGGCGGCGGCCGGACTGAGATTCGCGCAGGACTGGCCGCCGGGCAGCAAGTTGTCGTCTCCGGGCAGTTCCTCATCGATTCCGAGGCGAGTCTCAAGGGTACGGAGGCTCGTCTGCGATGATCGCCCGACTCATCCGCGCCTCCGTCGCCAATCGGTTCCTCGTCCTGCTGTCCGTAGGGATGATCACCGGCTGGGGTCTGTGGGCGATGTTCAGAATTCCGCTCGATGCCATTCCTGATCTCTCCGACGTGCAGGTGATCATCCGTACCACCTACCCGGGTCAGGCGCCTCAGATCGTGGAGAATCAGGTCACGTACCCGCTGGCGACGACCATGCTCTCGGTGCCCGGGGCGAAGACCGTGCGCGGCTATTCAATGTTCGGTGATTCGTTCGTGTACGTCCTCTTCGACGACGGCACTGACTTGTACTGGGCGCGCTCACGGGTGCTCGAGTACCTGAACCAAGTCCAATCGCGCCTTCCGAGGGAGGCCAAGACCGCGATTGGCCCCGATGCGACGGGCGTGGGCTGGGTCTACGAATATGCGCTCGTGGACAGGCGCAATACGCTGGATCTCTCGCAGCTGCGGGCTCTGCAGGACTGGTTCCTGAAGTACGAGCTCAAATCCGTGCCGAACGTCGCCGAAGTGGCCTCCATCGGCGGCATGGTACGTCAGTACCAGGTCGTGCTTGACCCGCAGCGGCTGCGGGCGTTCAACATCACCCATGACAAAGTCATCACGGCCATCCAGAGAGCCAACCAGGAGACCGGCGGGTCCGTGCTGGAGCTCGGTGAGGCTGAGTACATGGTCCGCGCCTCTGGCTACCTGCAGTCTCTTGAAGACTTTCGCAAGATTCCATTGGCGACGACGGATGCGGGGACTTCTGTACGCCTGGGTGATGTCGCACGCGTGCAGACCGGGCCCGAAATGCGGCGCGGGATCACCGATCTCAACGGGGACGGGGAAGTCGCCGGCGGAGTGATCATTATGCGGTCGGGTAAGAACGCGTTGGAGACCATCAATGCGGTCAAGGCAAAGCTCGCGCAGCTCAAGTCAAGTCTCCCCCCGGGCGTTGAGATCGTCCCCACCTACGATCGTTCGGGTCTCATCAAACGAGCCATCGCGAATCTTCAGGTCAAGCTGATAGAGGAATTCATCATCGTGGCGCTCGTCTGCGCTGTGTTTCTCTTTCATCTGCGCTCCGCCTTCGTGGCCATCGTCTCCTTGCCGCTTGGCGTGCTCATGGCGTTCATCGTCATGTACTACCAGGGAGTCAACGCCAACATCATGTCTCTCGGGGGCATCGCCATCGCCGTCGGCGCCATGGTGGACGCCGCGATCGTGATGATCGAGAACGCGCACAAACACATCGAATCCTGGCATGAAAGCCATCCCGGGAGTGAGCTTCAGGGCGCCCAGCAGTGGCGGGTTGTCAGCGACGCGGCCACGCAGGTGGGGCCGGCGCTCTTCACTTCGCTCCTGATCATCACCTTCTCGTTTTTTCCGGTGTTCACGCTGGAGGCTCAAGAAGGACGTCTGTTCTCCCCGCTTGCCTTCACTAAAACGTACTCGATGGCCGCTGCGGCGGTACTGGCGGTCACGCTGGTCCCGGTGCTCATGGGGTATCTGATTCGCGGGAGAATTCCCGCCGAACGGAGCAACCCGATCAACCGCGCACTCATTCGCGTTTACCAACCAGTGCTTGGCCGGGTACTGGCGCATCCCAAGATGGTCCTGCTCGCGGCGCTGTTGGTGCTACTGGCAACGCTCTATCCGGCGACCCATATCGGCGCGGAGTTCATGCCCCCACTCGATGAGGGAGATCTGCTGTACATGCCTTCCGCCTTGCCCGGGATTTCGGCCGGGAAAGTCACGCAGCTGCTGCAGCAGACGGACCGGCTCATCAAGGCCGTTCCCGAGGTGGCGAGCGTGTTTGGCAAGGCCGGACGCGCGGAGACCGCGACTGATCCGGCGCCGCTTGAGATGTTCGAGACGACCATCCAGTTCAAACCACGAGGTGAGTGGCGAGCCGGCATGACTCCCGAAAAGCTCGTGCAGGAGCTTGACCGCGTGGTCGACGTTCCCGGGCTGTCCAACATCTGGGTGCCACCCATCCGTAATCGCATCGACATGCTTGCCACCGGGATCAAGAGTCCGGTCGGTGTGAAGGTCTCGGGCACGGACCTGCGGATGGTGGATCGCCTGGCGCGTCAGGTCGAAGCCGCCGTCAGGGGAGTACCGGGCGTGACCTCGGCCTTCGCCGAACGCCTCGCCGGGGGCCGCTACATCGACGTGAAAATTGATCGGGATCGGGCAGCACGCTACGGGTTGAATATCGCGGACGTGCAGAGCGTCGTTTCCGCCGCCATTGGTGGGGATGATGTGGGAGAGACCGTCGAGGGGCTGCAGCGCTTTCCGATCAGCGTGCGATACCCTCGCGAGACGCGCGACTCTCTGCAGAGTCTGCGCGACCTGCCCATGCTTACCGAACGCGGGGCGCAGATCCGCCTCGCGGATGTCGCGGACCTTAGCATCGCGGACGGCCCGCCGATGCTCAAGAGCGAGAATGCACGACTATCGGGCTGGGTATACGTAGACCTTCGAGGGCGCGCGTTGAGCGCGGCCGTACGTGATATGCAGCGGGCGGTCGCAAGGGACGTGGTACTCCCAGCGGGGTACTCCGTGTCATGGTCCGGCCAATTTGAGTACCTGGAGCGAGCGACCCAGAAGCTGAAACTGGTGGTGCCGGCCACGCTCGGCATCATCTTTGTCCTGTTGTATCTCACATTCCGACGGTTCAGCGACGCGGCACTGATCATGGCGACTCTCCCATTCGCACTCGTCGGAGGCTTCTGGCTGATGTTTCTTCTGGGCTACAACATGTCAGTCGCCTCGGCTGTCGGTTTCATCGCTCTAGGCGGCGTCGCAACCGAGATTGGGGTCGTCATGCTGGTCTATTTGAACCAGGCCGTGGCTACCCGAGGAGCGGAAGGGCGACTTCAGGGCGAGGATGATCTGGCGCACGCGATCATTGAGGGCGCAGGTTTGCGGTTGCGCCCCATCGCTATGACCGTGGCGGTGATCATCGCAGGGCTACTTCCCATCATGTGGGGAAGCGGGACCGGCTCTGACATCATGCGGCGCATCGCCGCTCCGATGATCGGCGGAATGATCACGGCTCCCTTGCTCTCGATGTTCGTTATACCGGCGGCGTATCGACTCATTCGCTCGAAGCGCTTCAAACTCCCGAAGACAGCTTAGGTTGACCGAGTTAATCCATGGCGCAACGCGATTTAACTGTAACGATCTTCCACAATCCCGCCTGCGGCACATCTCGCAACGTACTGGCATTGATTCGCAATGCCGGGGTCGAGCCTCACCGTTGTGGAGTACATCAAGACACCGCCGGACCGGGCCAGCCTGGTCGATCTCTTGAAGCGAATGAACCCGCGGCCGCGCGAACTCCTGCGCGATAAGGGAACGCCCTACGCGCAACTGAGGCTGGCGGAGACCCGTTGGACGGACGACCAACTCATTGACCAGATGCTTGCCGATCCCATCTTGATCAACCGGCCGATCATTGTGACCCCTTGGGGAGCCAAGCTCTGCAGACCTTCCGAGGCGGTGCTCGACATTCTCCCGCTTGCTCAGAAGCGTAGCTTCAGCAAGGAATATGGCGAGGTGGTGATCGATTCGGAAGGTCAACGCCTTCGTTGAGTGATCACATCACCCCGAAGATCGCAACCAAAGAACCTATTTCCTAAGTCAGCAGTGGACCGAAGAATGCCAGCAGGTCAAGGCCAATAACGCTCGTTACCTCGACGATAATTTAGCGTGCGCAGGGCGCGGTGGGATCACAGGAAATATTGAAAGTGCGCCCGCAGTGTGAATGGAACGCCAGGGTGCACAACGAAATCGGGCGTCGCGTATGGCTCGTTCTTAAGACGCGAGACGTAGTAATACTCGATGTCGTCCCACTTCTTGTTAGTCAGATTGAACACGTCGACAGC
>JANYBG010000007.1 GCA_025360865.1 Pseudomonadota bacterium
GATCGCGGCACTCCTGCACGACACGGTTGAGGACACCCAGACCACCGCGGAGGAACTCGTGGCGCGCTTCGGCACCGAGGCCGCCGCGGTGGTGCTTGAAGTCACCGACGACAAGAATCTGCACAAGGACGAGCGCAAGCACCGACAAGTGGCGCACGCCGCCCCGATCAGCGAACGGGCGAAGCTCGTCAAGCTCGCCGACAAGATCTGCAATCTGCGCGACATGGCCGCCTCGCCGCCTGAGGGCTGGGCACTTGAGCGCAGGCGGGAATACTTCGAATGGTCCCGGCAGGTCGTCGACCAGCTGCGCGCGGCGAGCCCGCGGCTCGCCGCGCTCTTTGATATCGCGTACGCGCAAAGGCCCTGAGCCCCTCTGACGTGCCACCAGCCGCCGGGTAGTGATGCACCGCCGGTCCGACGCAGCCGCGGGGCCCGCAGGGACGAACGCGTCGGCTGCGAGGATAGGCCCGTCGCGAACCTGCCAATTCCGGCCGCCCGAAGGAGTCTCATAGCGGCATCCGCAATCGCCTGGGGATACCGCTAATGAACAGAACCACGACGTGGGCAGTGCTCGGCTCGGTGGCGATAAACCTCGTTCTGAGCCTGCTCGTCGCGCTCGTATTCAGCGTCGCTCCCGGCGTGCAGGCGCAGGAGCGGGCGCCGCCGTCAGCGCACGGGCCGGCCACCACCCCCCGTGGCAAGACGGCGGAGCCCGCCCGGTCCGACAGCTACCTCACCGCGGTGCGGATGGGTTGGGGCCCCTGCTGAGGCCAGCGCTCACCCCGTGGCGCCTGGAACCCCCGGGCGGCCGTCGCGGGCGGACCTCAGCATGGATATCGCCGCGAACGCGACCACCACGATCACCAGCCAGCGCATCGCCGTCAGCGGCAGCTGCTTTACTATATAAAAGGCCACCAATACGCCGCCGATCCCGCCCAGCGCGATCCCGAGGGATGGGCCGTGGGCGAAGCGACCCGAACGGAAGAAGCCGAGGCTCGCCACCGGCTGCACCAGCCCGTCACTGCCCATCATGATCGGGAAGGCGGCCAGCGGGTGCATCCCCAGCAGCGACAGCACGATCACGCTGGGCGCGTAGTTGCCGATCCCGATGCACATCAGCGCGCCGAGCACGAAGTTCACCCCGACGGCGAGCGCGAATCGCCAGCCCTCCAGGCCATACTCGGTGCCACCCGGCGGCATGGCGCCGATGTTGCGCATCACGAAGAACGCGGCCGCCACCAGAAGCGCCACGCCCATAGACAACTGGATGGTGCGGCGCGGCAGCCTACTCACCACCCCTGCCCCAAGCCACGCCCCGGCGGTTGCGCTGGCGATCATGCAAGCCAGCAATTTCGGTTCGACGGCGACGCTGGTGACATACAGCAGCGTCTCCATGAACGCCGCGACGTTGTGGCCCACGTTCAGGGTGCCGGGAATGAGTTCATCCGCCGGGGAGCCCCTGAACTTGAACAGAGCGGTCGTCGGGGCGAACGAGCCGATACCCAGGGCGTCCAGAAAGTCCGTTGCGAATCCGATCACCACATCGGCCAATGTCGGTCGCGCGCGCATGCGGTGCCGCTTCACCGACCAGATCCACCCGGCGACGAAGACGACGTTGACGAGCACCAGCACGCCCAGAAGCACGGTCTTGGTCGCGTTCATCTCAGCCGGGCGGGCGCCGCCCCAGGCGATCCAGCGAGTCCTTCAGGCGCAGGTACTGGATGGTGGCCCTTACGCCGAGGCCACTGAAGGCGTGCAATCGGATCGGCCGCACTGCGCTGACCGGAAAGCCAAGTTCGGCGTCCGCGGCGCCGAGCGCGCGTTGCGCCAGAAGGCGGCCCATCACCGTGGCCATCGCGACTCCCCGCCCGTTGTAGCCAAGGCCGGCCAACACCCCCGGCGCGAGTTCGTGCAGGTGCGGCAGATGGTCCGCCGTCATCGCAACGAACCCGCCCCAGTGGTATTCAAAACCCAGGCCCGCGAGCTGCGGGTAGATCTCGCTCACGGCCCGGTAGTGGTGCCTCGCGTCGTGGGTCGTGGGCGCCGCGGCGAAGGTCCCGCGCGTGCCCATGACTAGTCGTCCGCTGGCATCCGTGCGGAAGTAGCGCAGCAGACGGCACGTGTCCGAGGCCGCCTGGCCGCCCGGCAGGATCGTCGCGCGCAGTTGGGCCGGGATGGGAGCGGTCGCGACCTGGAACGAAGGCACCGGTACGACGGTCCGCCGCAGCTGAGCATTCAATTGCCCCGTGTAAGCGTTGGTGGCGACGATCACCTGCGCGGCGCTGAGGCGACCCTCGGGCGTCTCGGCGCGGAAACCACCGGCGATCTTGGCGAGGCGCAGCACGGGGCTGCGCGTGAAAAGTTCCCCGCCCGCGCGCAACAACGCCTGGGCAAGCCCACGCGCGTACGAGAGCGGCTGGACCGTGCCGCCCCTGCGGTCGAACAATCCGCCACAGTAGCGCTGCGAACCGGTGAGCTCGCGCATCGCCTCGCGTGCGACCAGTTCCACCGGCGCGCCACGACGGCGCCACTGTTCCGCGCGCGCCGCCAGCGGGGGCAGCGCGGCTGGCGAATCCGCGGGCTGGAGCCAGCCGGTGCGCACCACGTCGCAGTGGATCCCCAGGCGCGCGATGAGTTCGAACACCTCGTCGGGCGCGCCGGAGACCGTCCGCGCATAGCGCGCGCCCAGGTCATCACCGAACATCGCCTGCAGCTGGTCCGGGTCGTGCTTGACTCCGGCGATCACCTGGCCGCCATTGAGTCCCGAGGCGCGCACGCCGATGTCATCGCTTTCCAACACCACCACGGCCCGGCCGGCCTCGGCGAGATGCAGCGCGGCGCTAAGACCGGTGTAGCCGCCGCCGATGACGATGACCTCCGCCGCACGGGCGCCAACGAGCCGGGAACTCGGTGGCGCTGGTGGCGCCGTGATGGACCACAGCGACTGCAGCGCGAGCGTGGTCATGGAAGGCCTGCCGGTGATCGATTGTCGCCAATCGGTGAGATGGAAACTCTAGGACAGGGCAATAGCTGGGTCAAACCCGCGGCCCGCGCCGCGCACCTTTCGCCGCTCTCGGCGTTGTGCGAGACTCATCGCAAAGCCACTGCCTTCGGCTTAATCGAAGGCCAAGGCGCGCGTCGAAAATGGCGCGGCTCGCCGGGGGAGAATCGATGCGATCCGCGTCCTTATTGGTTGCCGCCGCCCTGAACATCGGCATGCACGCACGGGCGGCCGAACTGCCCCCGCCCCTGCCCGCCGAGCATATGAAGGTGGAGGCGCTGGCAGCCGCGGGCCCGCACTGGGTCTACGTGTTCGACGAGGCGTTCTTCAACGAGACGGACGCGCGGGTCCACCTCTTCGACGGGGACACTTACCGGCGGCTCGGGCAGATCGACGCTGGCTTCACCCCGGGCTTCAATCTTTCCCCGGACGGCAAGACCACGGTCGTGGCGACGACGTACTTCGCGCGCGGCAGCCGCGGCACGCGCACCGATGTCGTGGAGTTCACTGACAACGCCACGCTCGCGACGACGCGCGAGATCGTCCTGCCGCCCAAGCGGGCGATGACGCTGCCCACGCTGTTCAATGTCACCTACAGCGATGACGGTCGCCTCGTGTACGTAGCCTACGTCACCCCGGCCGCCTCCTTCGGCGTGCTCGACCCAGCGGCTGGCACCGTCCTGGGTGAGATCGACACGGCCGGATGCGTCATGGTCATTCCGTCCGGCCCCAATCGCGTCTCCTCGCTGTGCGAGAGCGGACGAGTTCTTACAGTCACCCTCGATGCCGGCGGGCACGAGAGTTCACGGGCGATGTCCGAACCGTTCTTCGACGCGGACAAGGACCCGGTGTTCATGCAGGGCGTCAAGATCGAGGGGGGATTCGCCTTCCTGTCCTTCCTCGGTGAAGTGCATGAGGTGGATTTCTCCGGCGCCGCCCCGGCGTTCTCGCCGGCGTGGTCGCTGGTGAGCGCGACGGAAAAAGGACACTGGAGGCCCGGCGGCTCTCAGGTCGGCGCGGTGCACCGCGGCTTGCACCGTATGTACGTCTCCATGCACGTGGGCGGGGAAGGCAGCCACAAGGACGGCGGCACCGAGATCTGGGTTTTCGATATGACCACCCACCGCCGACTCGCGCGCTGGCCCGTGGGCACCATGGGAACGATGGGCAACCTGGGCACCGTGCTGGCCGTGCAGGTGTCGCAGGATGGTGCGCCGATCCTCTTCGCCGCGACTGACAAGTCAGACGTGGTCGTGCTTGATGCGCTCACCGGACGGGTGAGACACATCGAGAAGCGTCTCGGCCAGACGCCGTGGATGATGCTCAACCCTTAATCTGACGGGGCTCGCAATGCGCTCGCTTGATCAGCTGTTCGAACATTCCTCCCGCGCCTTGGCGCGCCGCACCTCGCGACGCAGCCTGCTCGCCGGGCTTGGTCAGATACTCACAGGTTCCGCGCTCCTGCCTCTGCTGCCCATCGATCGGGCCGGGCGCGCGCAGGCCGCCGAGCCGAAGCCGAAATCGCAGACCGCGGGCCCGGAGAGCTGCGAGTACTGGAAGTACTGCGCGATCGATGGGTTCCTCTGCTCCTGCTGCGGCGGCACTTCCGCCTCCTGCCCGCCTGGGACCACGCCCTCGCCCATTACCTGGATCGGCACGTGTCAGAACCCGGGCGACGGCCGCGACTACATCGTCTCGTACAACGACTGTTGCGGTAAGACCAGCTGCGGGAACTGCGATTGTAATCGCAACGAGCGCGAGAAGCCGATGTACCGGCCATCGCGCAACAACGACCTGAACTGGTGCATGGCGAACGCTGACTCGAACTACCACTGCTCGGTCTCGGTCATCCTCGGGGTCTCCGAGAAGTGAGGCGCATGGGCGCCGCGCGTCGCGCGCTCGCGGCCGCCGGGATTCTTGGGGTCGCCGCGGGGGCCTGCCTGGCGGATGCGCCCGCGCCAGGCTACCCCAACGGCGCGCGGGCCTTCCAGGCCAACTGCGCGGTGTGTCATGGGCCCGCGGGCGCCGGCATTCCCGCCCTCGCGCCGCCGCTGGTCTCCTACCCGGCGCACTACGCTGGCAGCGCCGAGGGCCGCCGCCTGCTGGCCATGACCGTGTTGAACGGGCTGTACGGCGCGATCACTGTCGAGGACAAGCACTTCGATTTCCGCATGCCGGAATTCTCCTCGCTTGATGATCCGACTCTCGCCGCGGTGCTGAATTTCGTGGTGTTCGATTTGGGGCACGCCGCGGCGGGAACCAAGCCGCTAACGCCCGCGGATATCCTCGCGGAGCGCGCCCACCCGGTCGACGGAGCCGTGGTGCGCGAACACCGCGAGGCCCTCGTACACACCGGGGCCTGATCCGGATGGCCAAGGGATTTCCGGCCGCGACGGCGATGCTGGCCGCCTCACTGTCACTCAGCGCCCAGGCGAGCCCTGCCCAGGACTATATGCTCTACTGCATGGGGTGCCACGGCGCCGATGCGCATGGGGTTCCTGGCAAGGTTCCGGCGCTCGCAGGCTCGGTTGCGCTCTTCATGCGCACGCCGCGCGGGCGGGACTACGTGATGCGGGTACCAGGAGCGGCCAACTCCGCGCTGCCGGATGCCCAACTCGCCGCGGTGCTCAACTGGCTCGCTGAACGCGATGACGCCGCGGCCGAATCCGCAGCGTCACCCTTCACAGCCGCCGAGATAGCCCTCGTGCGGCATACACCGCTTTCGAACGTGCTTGCCACGCGACACGAAGTCGTCAGCGAACTCGCCGCGACCGGACCGGCGCCTTCTCAGGAGTATTGATGAGCCCGGTTCGAGGTTTCGGCAGCCTGGTGGCGGCCCTTGCGATATGCGTGGGCTTGTCGCCCCCGGCGCCGGCGGCGCCAGAACCCGCGGACTTGGTGCTGCGCGATGCGAAGATCTACACCGTCGACAAGGCGAAGACCATCGCCGAGGTGCTCGCGGTCAAGGACGGGCGCCTGGTGTTCGTCGGCACCGCGAGCGATGCGCAGGGATGGATCGGACCTAAGACGCGCGTCGAGTCAGCCGGCGGCCATCTCGTGCTTCCCGGCCTGGTCGATGCCCACATCCACCCGCTCGACATCGCCGACCTCGACGTATGCGCTCTGGATGATCGCGTCGTGACGCTGGCGGAGCTCACACGGTTCGTGTCCGACTGCCTCGCGCGCTACCAGACCGCCCCGGGGGCGCAGCTGACCGTCTACCAGTGGAACTACGCGGTGGGCAACCAGCCGGACCCGAAGCATCGCACCCTGCGGGCGGCCTTGGATGCGGCCTCCACCACGCGGCGCATCCAGCTGCTGGGCGATGACGCGCACCACAGCGCATTCAACAGCCTCGCGCTCGCGCAGGCGAAGGATCGGACCGGCAAGGTGGTGGGAATGTCCAAGGCGACGCTCGCGAACGAATTCGCCGCGTCCCTCCCGTTCGTCGGTGTCGATGAGAACGGCGAGCCCAACGGGGCGGTGAACGAGGACGCGCGCTACGCGATCAGCCGGGACAGCATGCGGTACCTGGCGCTGGAGGATGTCCTGAAAGTGCCCGAGCGAATCACCCAGCGCCTGAGCGCCTCGGGCATCACCGCGGTGCTCGACGCCATGGCTTCGCCGGAGGGCATGCCGGTCTACGACAAGCTCGTGGCGGATGGTAATCTGAACGCACGCGTGACGCTCGCCCAGTTCTTCAATCCATCCGAGAACCTCACTCCGGACGGCAAAGTCGACTATGACGCGATGCTGGGGAGAGCCATGCGGATCCGCGCGAAGTACGCGAGCAGCCCGCTGATCCGCGCGGACGTCGTCAAGATCTTCGCCGATGGTGGCATCGAGGGAAATCCCCTCGCGGTGCCCCCGACCCTACCCGACGGGGCGGTGCTTAAGCCGTTCCTGCAGCCGATCTTCGGCATCGATCCGGCCGGCCGCGCCACGGTGACCGGCTACGTGGATACCGCGACGCCTGTGTGCGTCGACGTGCGTGAGCACCCGGCCAGGTACGCCGCGGCGCAGCAGGTGGGGGACTTCATGAAGGTCCGCGGCTACCACCCGGGCCAATGCGTGATCTCCTCAGGCAGGCTGCAAAACGAGCGTGAGGTGATACTTGAGTACGCGCGGCGCATGCACGTGGCAGGCTTCAGCCTGCACATCCACGTGATCGGGGACCGCGCGGCGCGCACGGCGATCGACGCCATCGAGGCGGCGCGCGCCGCGGATGGCGACTCCTCCACCCGCGATGCGCTGGCGCACCTGCAGCTGGCCGACCCGGACGACGTCGCGCGCATCGGCCGCGACCACCTCTTCGTGGCTTTCACTTACGCGTGGATGACGACGGAGCCGAACTACGACCTCATGGTCATCCCGTTCCTGCAGCCGGTGCATGGCAACAGCCACGCGGCGCTACACCCGCCCGGCTCCTTCTACGATGCCAACGCGTACCCGGCGCGGGACGTGAAGGCGGCCGGCGGCATACTCACCGCGGGCTCCGATGCCCCGGTCGACACCCGCGATCCGCGCCCGTTCGTCAACATGGCGATCGCGGTCACGCGGCGCGCGCCGCCGCTGCCGGCGCTCGGTCCACAAGAGAGCATCACGCTCCCGGATGTTATCGAGGCCTACACCACCGGTGGCGCGCGGATGCTCAACATCGAGAAGGACGCCGGCTCGATCGAGGTCGGAAAGTCAGCCGACTTCATCGTCCTTGATCGCGACATCCTCACTATAGCCGCGGGCGGCCACGCGGAGTCAGTGGCCGAGACCCATGTGCTGAGCACCTGGTTCCAGGGCAAGGAAGTCTACCGGCGTCCGCATTGACGCCTGGCGCGGCACGCCCGCGCCTACCTCAACCGCCGAGGAGCTCGTTCACCGCCCTCGACGCCTGGTCGATCGCGCCGTCCGTGTAACCGTAGCCGCCAGAGTCGGCATTGGCGATCGTGATGTCGCCGAAGCGGGCCCGGCCGATGACGTGCGGCGCCTGGTCCTCAGGCACGAGCGGCTCGAACAGCGGGTTGTACTCGGGCGTGTAACCGTGGGGCCAGCGGTTCACCGTGAGCGCCTCGATGTCACGTTCCGCGTCGAAACCACCGGGGCCGAGGATGCGCTGCAACTGTGCGCGCGTTTCCCTCTCGAAGGTCTCAAAGGAGGTCGCGAGCAACTGGGCGCGACCAACCTTGTTCTGCTCGCGTTCGGGGAGCCCGGGCTGGCACGGGGTCCGCAGCATGTGCAGCAGCGTCGGCTCATCAGGATTGCCGGAGGTGTGGTATGCGCCGATATCCAGCTTCTGGTTGAGCCAGGCTGTGCTGTAGTAGCAGCCCGGACCATAGATCTCGCGGATTCCCAGCTTCATGAACGGCCGCCAGTCGCGGACCGCGACGCTGGTATAGACCAACGGCGCCTTCACCAGGCCGTGCAACGCGGCCTTCTGGGCTGCGGGCAACCCCGGGCACAGGTACGGGATCATCATGTTCCAGCAGGCGAGCACACACTGGCGCGCGCGCACTTTTGTCGGCTTGCCTTCGCGCAGATAGGTGACCTCGACCCCAGAGGGTCGCGACAGCTCCCCGAGGTTGCGGACGTTCACGACCATGCTGCTGAGGCGTATCCGCACCGGTCGATCGCGGCGATCGAGCTGGCTGTAGTCCACGCCCGCGGTGACGATGTCCTCGGCGGTATGCCCGGGAATGGCGCCCGGAACCAGCCGGCGCACCAGCAGGCGCGCGAACGTGGCGTTGCCATCGGGAAAGTGGAACTTGGGAGAACCGCCGTACTTGAGGTAGCCCGCGGGGGTCGGTCCCCTGCGCGGTATCGTGCCCTTGGGCAGCTTCATGCCGTTAAAGCCCGGCAGCCCGTAGGCCCATGCGTCGAGCGCGGAGATCGCATCGATCCCCACGGCGAATTCGGCGTTCGTGCTGGGCTGGTAAAACGCAAGCGTCGGCTCGTCAACCTTGACCAGATCCCGCATGAAGTCGCGGTAGCTCATCCGCGACAGGCGCTCCTTTTTTTCGACTCCACTCACACCGGGCATGAAGTCGGCGCTGCCCTCCTCCACCCTGGCGATGTCCTCCTTGGTGCGCGCCGGCAGCTGCGCATCGCGCAGCAGCTTGCGCATCGGCACATCCTCCATGCCCACGATCAGCTGATCACTGCCGAAGGTCTCCGCGTCGAGGAAAGCCCCCACGCGCAGGCCAAGCCCCTTGTAGTAGTCGCGGTTCTCAACCTTGCGGGCGACGAGCGACTTGAGGTCGACGCCGAGTTCCTTGAGCAACCCATCAGCGGTAGCGCTGTACGGGCGCGGGCTGTCGACCTCGAGCGTGCCACCGTTAAGCAGCTGCACGCGGCCGCCGAGGTTGAACTCGTTGCGCTTGGCGTGACCGCCGAAGTCGTCGTGGTTGTCGAGGATGAGCACACGAGCGGGCTTACCCGCGCGCGACTGGAAGAAGTGCGCCGCGGAAAGGCCACTGATCCCGGCCCCCACCACCACCAGCTCGTATTCCTCGGAAGCATCCGGCACGGCGGGGACCACGGCGCCATCGCGCAGCGCGTGGGCCGCCTCGAACGAGCCGGGGTGTGAGCCGCGCAACCCGTTGAGCAGCGCCGGGTGGTATCCCGGCTGGTCCTGAGCCGCCAACCCGGCCTCGGCCGCCCACGCGCCCGTGAGCCACGCGGGGGCAAGCACGCCGGCCGCCCCAACCAAGGCCCCCTGAAGGAAATCGCGGCGCGGGATATCCCGGCCAGCACCCAGCCGCTTTACCTCGAGGGAACCGGAACCGGCTGCCCCTGCGGCGAGCTTCCCCGAACGTCGACGCCGCATCATTTAGTGCCGGGTGATGAACGTCAGCCCATAGCTGCCCGGCCGCCACGTCGATTCACGCGGCAACCGCTCGCCCGCGGACTGGGTGCAGGATCCCGGCTTCCCGGGGGTCGGACAGATGGTGCGAGTGAGACCGCGAGCGCGATTGTCGCTTTTCGCCTCATCAACATCGAGCACCTCGGTTCATCTCGTTGGCCACCACGTCGGGCGGCACTGTAGCCATAACTCAACAGCGACCTCAAGCCCGCCGGCCTCACCCGCGGCTCGCGGCCCTCAGGAGCCTCGCGCCCTGCGCCGCCTGTCCACCACGAGAAAAGCGCCAGCGGCGATCAGCAGGGAAAGCACGCTCAGATACAGGTCGCGTGTCATCTCCGGCGTCAGCGCCATGCCGACGAGCACCGCGGCCATGCCCCCGAGCGCCAGGTAGTTCGCCCACGGGAACCACCACATCGTGAGCGCCGGGACCGGACCATTGGTCGCCTCGCGGACGCGGCGCACGCGCAGATGCGCCACCGCGATCATCATGTAGATGAACACCATCAGCGCGCCGGAGGCGTTCACGAGGAAGGCGAACACTGTCTGGTTGTGATTCGTCGCCGCGAGGATGCCCAGCACGCCCGCGACACTTCCCATCCACACCGAACGGACCGGCACTTTACGCGCGTTCAGCTGCACGAGCCACTGCGGCGCATCGCCATGCTCGGCCATCACGAACAGCACGCGCGAACACACGTAGAAAGCCGAGTTGAGGCATGACAGCACCGCCGTGAGAATGATGACGCTCATGGCCATGCTCGCCCACCGGAAGTTCATGGTGGCGAGCGCCAGCGTGAAGGGGGATTCGCCTGCGTGAATGCGCACCCACGGCACCACCGAGACGATCAGGAGGATCGAACCGACATAAAAGGTGAGGATGCGCACGATCACGGTGCTGCTCATGCGGGCGACCGCGCGCGCCGGCTCCTTGGACTCCGCCGCCGCGATGGTGGTGATCTCCGCCCCGGTGAGCGAGAAGTAAACGGTGACGGCGCCGGCCAGCACCGCCACCACCCCCTTGGGGGCGAAGCCGCCGAACTGGGTCAGGTTGCCAAAGGTCGGAGTGGAATTTGAAGTCAGGCCGAATGCGTACGCCGCCGCGAGGCAGATGAAGGCGATGATGGCCGCCACCTTGATGGAGGCGAACCAGAACTCGAATTCCCCATAGGAGCGCGCGGACATGAGGTTCACCGCGGTCATCACGGCCATGAGTCCAAGCCCGAGCGGCAGCGTCGGCAGGCCGGACCAGCCATGCAGGATGTTCGCCCCGGCGATCGCCTCCACCGGGACCACGACCATCCAGAAGTACCAGTAGAGCCAGCCGGCGACGAAGCCGCCCCAGTTGCCCAGCCCCACCCGGGCGAACTCGGTGAATGAGCGCACCGTTGGTACTGTCAGGGCCATCTCTCCCAGCATGCGCATGACCAGGAGCACCAGCGTGCCGGTGATGAGGTAGCTGATGACGATTGCAGGGCCCGTCGCGGCGATCGCCGCGGAGCTGCTGACGAACAGTCCGGCGCCGATCATCCCCCCGATCGAGATCATGGTGATGTGACGCGGCTGCAGCGAGCGACTCAACTCAGGCATGGCTTTGTCCTTACGCTTAGGTCATGTGCGGCGCGGCGTCGGGGCTTTCCCCGGCGCGGCCGCGCCGGCGATCCGCGGCAAGTTGGCGAGAGCTGAGAGCGTGCCGCTCCGCGCGCCTCCAGACGGGCGGGGGGCGCGATGTATTATTATCGACTATGGCGTGAGCCGCGTGACCCCGCCCATGTACGGGTGCAGGGCGGCCGGCACATCCACCGAACCGTCCGCGTTCTGGAAGTTCTCCAGAATCCCCACCAGCGTGCGGCCCACGGCGAGGCCCGAGCCGTTGAGCGTGTGCACTGGTTCCGGCTTGCCGCCATCGGGATTGCGCCAGCGCGCCTGCATGCGCCGCGCCTGGAACGCCTCGAAGTTACTGCACGAGGAGATCTCACGATAGCGACCCTGGGAAGGCAGCCAGGCCTCCAGGTCGTAGGTCTTGGCGCCACCCGCCCCGACGTCTCCCGCGCACAGGGCGACCTTGCGGTACGGGATCCCAAGGCGCCGCAGCACCTGCTCGGCGTGACCAGTGAGTTCCTCGAGCGCCGTGTAGGATTCACCCGGGCGCACGATCTGCACCAGCTCGACCTTGTCGAACTGGTGATTGCGGATCATGCCGCGGGTGTCCCTGCCCGCCGCTCCGGCTTCGGAACGGAAGCACGGCGTGTGCGCGACGAATTTAAGCGGCAGCGCCTCGGCCGCCAGGATCCGCTCGCGCACGAGGTTGGTGACCGGCACTTCCGCCGTGGGGATCAGGTAGAAATTCTGCTCGCCCTTCACCGCGAACAGGTCCTGTTCGAACTTGGGCAACTGGCCGGTACCGACGAGCGCCGCGCGCTGGACCATGTAGGGCACATAGACTTCCGTGTAGCCGTGCTCGCCGGTATGCAGGTCGAGCATGAACTGCGCCAGCGCCCGGTGCAGCCGGGCGACCTGCGCGCGCATGATCACGAAGCGCGCGCCGGAGATACGCGCCGCGGCCTCGAAATCCAGTCCATGCAGGCCCTCGCCCACGTCGATGTGGTCGCGCGGCTTGAAGTCGAACGTGCGCGGCTCACCCCAGCGACTCACCTCAAGGTTCGCGCTCTCGTCGCGGCCGTCGGGAACTGATTCGTGCAGCAGGTTGGGAAGCCCGAGCTGCCACTGCTCGAGCTCTTCCTGGATGCTGGTGAGCGCGGCCTCGGCCTCCGCGAGCCCGGCCGTCAGGCCCTCGCCCCTGGCGATGAGCGGCGCCACGTCCTCGCCACGCCCCTTGGCCATCCCGACCGCCTTGGCGTTGGTGTTGCGCTCGGCGCGCAGCCGGTCGACCTCCATCTGCCAGGGCTTGCGCTTGTCCTCGGCGGCCTGCAGGGCGGCGACATCCAGCACGAAGCCACGCCGCGCGAGGTTCCTGGCCACGCTTTCCGGGTCCGCGCGCAACAGTTTCGGATCAATCACAGTGGTTCAACCTTTGGAATCGTTGCGCGCGCGCAGGCGAGCCAGGGCCTCGCCGATCTTTATCTCGAGCCCGCGTGGGGCCGGGCGGTAGTATCGCCGATCAGGCATGGTCTCCGGCAGGTACCGTTCGCCCGCCGCGAAGGCGTCCGGCTCATCATGGGCGTAGCGGTAGTCGCGCCCATAGCCCAGGTTCTTCATGAGGCGCGTGGGCGCGGGGCGCAGTCGCAACGGCACTTCGAGCGTGCCGAACTTGGCGACATCCTCCATGGCTTCCCCCATCGCCACATAGGCGGCGTTGCTCTTGGGAGCGCATGACAGATAGGTCACGGCCGCCCCGAGGGCGAGTTCCCCTTCAGGGCTACCCAGCCGGTCGTAGGCCTCCCAGGCGTGGAGTGTGAGCGCGAAGGCGCGTGGATCGGCGAGCCCCACGTCCTCCACCGCCATGCGCACGATGCGCCGCGCGAGATACGAAGGATCGCAACCGCCATCGAGCATCCGGCACAGCCAGTACAGCGCCGCGTCCGGATCCGAGCCGCGCACCGACTTGTGCAACGCCGAGATCTGCTCGTAGAACTGGTCCCCGCCCTTGTCGAATCGCCGGAGCGTGCCGCCGGCGACTTCCTGCGCCGCGGCGAGAGTTATCACGCGGCCCGCGCCCGCGGCCTCGGTCAGTGAGGCGGCGAGCTCAAGCATGTTGAGCGCGCGCCTGCCATCGCCATCGGCCGCGCGCGCCATGAGTTCCAGCGCCTGCGTCTCCGCGGTCAGCTTCTCATGGCCAAGGCCGCGCTCCGCATCGGTGAGCGCCCCGCCGAGCAGCGCGGTGAGGTCCTCGACCGCGAGCGCGCGCAGCACGTACACCCGCGCGCGCGACAGCAACGCGCTCACCACCTCGAAGGAGGGATTCTCGGTGGTCGCCCCCACGAATGTGAGCGTGCCGTCCTCGAGATAGGGCAGGAAGGTATCCTGCTGCGCCTTGTTGAAGCGATGGACCTCATCGAGGAACAGTAGGGTGCGGCGTCCGTCGGCGGCGCGCGCGGCGCGCGCCGCCTCGACCGCGGCGCGGATGTCCTTCACGCCCGCCATGACCGCGGACAGCGCGATGAACTGCGCGTGGCTCGCCTGGGCGATCAGGCGCGCGAGCGTGGTCTTACCCGTGCCGGGCGGTCCCCACAGGATCAGCGAATGCAACTGTCCCTGGGCGATGCTGGCCGCAAGGGGTTTTCCAGGCCCGAGGATATGCCGCTGCCCGATGAACTCATGCAGGGAACGCGGGCGCATGCGGTCGGCGAGCGGCCGCAGCGGGTCCTGATCAGCGGCGGCGGCCGTGCTCACGGTCTGTGGCCCGCGCCGGCACCGGGCTCACTTGCGCGGCGTGCCGATGACATCGACGTTCGGCGCCGGCGTGAAGCTCACCTCGGCGGGCGACACCAGTGCGTTGCGCACGATCTTCTGGAAGATGAGCGTCGCGGTCTGGCCGAGCTTGTCCTCGAGGATCATGCGCTTGAGGTCACCGTTGGCGAAGCCAAAGAGCGCGCTGCGGAAATCGGCCTCGGCGCCCGAAGGCTCGACCAGCACCCAGGTGAGGCCGGTGCGTTCCCCGGCGGGGCTCACCTTGAAGTTCTTGCGCAGATCCACCGCGCCCGACAGCAGCATCGCAGGTGTCGCCGTCAGGGCCGCATCCACCGGCTTCACGGTGACCTGCTGCAGGTCACGGTCGAGGAACCACAGGTTCGCTCCATCGCAGACCATGAGTTGCCCGGCCCCGCTGCTGGTGCCGGCGGCTGACTGCGGGTGGACCTCCCAGCTGAATTTGCCGGGACGAGCGACGATGAGCGTGCCGGTCGCCCGATCGGTTTCCTTGCCGTGCGCGTCGGCGAGGGTCTGCAGGAACTCCACGCGCAGCGTCGTCAGATCCCGCAGGTAGCTGTCCAGAGGCGTTGTGTCCGCCTTTGACTGCGCGAATGCCGCGGTGGCGGACAGCAGCGACAGCAGCGCCGCCACGAGCCGCGTGCGCCCGCGCCGGGAAGGCAGCAATCGCGCCGTGTTCATGCCCTCAATCCTCCGCAGCGCCCGGCGCGGTCACATCGCGCGAGCCGTTGGCCTGCAGGGGACCGACGATGCCCGCCTGTTCCATGCCTTCCAGTAGCCGCGCGGCGCGGTTGTAGCCAATCTTGAGGCGCCGCTGCACGTAGGAGATCGAGGGCTTGCGCTCGGTGGTCACGATGCGCACCGCCTCGTCGTACAGTGGGTCCTGTTCGGCGCTCTCGCCGCCGCCAGCCGCGCCCTCTTCCCCGGACAGGCCCGGGATCGGCGCGCTCGGCCCGGACAGCACCTCCTCAATGTAGTTAGGCGGAGTCGCGGTCTTGAGCGAATCAACGACGCGATGCACTTCCTGGTCGGAGACGAAGGCCCCGTGCACGCGGGTGGGCAGCGAGGTGCCCGGCGGCAGGTACAGCATGTCGCCATGGCCGAGCAGCGTCTCCGCGCCCATCTGATCGAGGATCGTGCGCGAGTCCACGCGGGCTGAGACCTGGAAGGCGATGCGGCAGGGGATGTTCGCCTTGATGAGCCCGGTGATGACATCCACCGACGGGCGCTGCGTCGCCAGTATCAGGTGGATTCCCGAGGCGCGCGCCTTCTGCGCCAGCCGCGTTATCAGTTCCTCCACCTTCTTGCCCACGATCATCATGAGGTCGGCGAGTTCGTCGACGATCACCACGATGTAGGGCAGCGGCACCAGATCCAGGATCTGCCTTTGGTCGATGGATGGGTCATTGGCCGCGCGCAGCGTCATCACCGGGTCGCGTATCGGCTTGCCCGCGTCGTTCGCATCCTTAACGTGCCGGTTGAAGCCTGAGATGTTGCGCACCCCCAGGGCCGACATCAACTGGTAGCGCCGCTCCATCTCCGCCACGCACCAGCGCAGCGCGTTCGCCGCGTGCTTCATGTCCGTGACCACCGGGGCGAGCAGGTGCGGGATGCCCTCGTAGACGGACAGTTCCAGCATCTTCGGGTCGATCATGATCATGCGCACGTGCTCGGCCGTGCTCTTGTAGAGCAGCGAGAGCACCATCGCGTTGATGCCAACGGACTTACCCGATCCGGTCGTGCCGGCGATCAGCAGATGCGGCATGCGCGCCAGGTCAGCGACCATCGGCTGGCCGCCGATGTCCTTGCCGAGCGCGATCGCCAGTGGCGAGTTCATCTCGTCGTAGGCCTTGGAGCGCACGATCTCACCCAAGGTCACGACCTCGCGCTTCTCGTTGGCGATCTCAAGCCCCATCACGCTCTTGCCGGGGATCACCTCGACCACGCGCACGCTCAAGACCGACAGCGCGCGCGCCAGGTCCTTGGCGAGAGCGGTGATCTGGCTGGCCTTCACCCCCGGCGCCGGGCGCAGCTCGAAGCGCGTGACCACAGGCCCTGGCTGCACGGCGACGACTTCGGCGTCGATGTCGAAGTCCTTGAGCTTCATTTCCACGAGGCGCGAGAGCGCTTCCAGTCCTTCCGCGGTGTACAGCGGCTCGCGCGGCGGCGGGTCATCCAGGAGCTTCAGCGGCGGCAGCTCGTTGGCCTTGGGCGAGTCGAACAGGGACACCTGGCGCTCGCGCTCGACGCGCGCGCTCTTCTCCACGATCGGTTTTGGGGCCTCGATGCGCGGGGGGGCGCGAGTCGCGGACTTCCTCTGTTCCGTCTGCACGGCCTCCTTGCGCGCCGCCCGGCGCTCGCGACCCTCGGCGGCATCGCGCGAGGAGGCTCCCCGGGCGCGCAGCCAGCCGACCGCGCCCCAAGCGAGTGAGCCTAACCGATCCATGATCGTGAACCAGGAGACGCCGAAGGCGAGCGAGAGGCCGGCCATCCAGGCGGCGATCATGAGCAGGGTCGCGCCGAGGAAGTCCAGGCCTGCGGCGAGTCCGCCTCCGACCAGCGTGCCAATCACCCCGCCAGCGCTCTGGCGCAGCGCCCCAGGCTGCCAGTGCAATGTCGTCAGAGCGCAGCTGGCCACCAGCAATAAGAGGAAGCCGGCGACGCGCACCGCGTTGTTCGCGCGCGAGCTGACCTCGGTGCGGATGCGTCGTTGCAGCCCCCAGCAGGCCAGTGCCAGCATCAGCGGGAACAGGAACGCCGGGCGGCCGAAGAGGAAGAAGAGGACATCGGCGAGCCAAGCGCCGATGACGCCAATGCGGTTGTGCACCGGGGTGGCGTTGCCGGTGAAGGAGAACCCGGGGTCATCCGGGCTGTAGCTGGCGAGCGCCACGAACAGCACGACCGCCACGATGGCGATGGCGATGATGGCGCTCTCGCGCAGGCCACGACTGACGGCCGATGTGAAGCGAGCGCCGTTACGCGCCTGCGCGGAGGATTCAGCCAAAACGCGGATCTCCATCGTAAGATAGACGGCTGCCATTATAGGGCTTGGTACCATGCCCGAGGCGCAATCAATCGAGGACCCCATGACGAGCACCCGCCACAGCCGCCTCATCATTCTCGGCTCAGGTCCGGCGGGCTACGCGGCCGCGGTCTACGCGGCGCGCGCGAACCGCAAGCCCCTGCTGATCACAGGCGTGGAACAAGGCGGCCAGCTCATGACCACGACCGACGTTGACAATTGGCCCGGGGACGTCGAGGGCCTGCAGGGACCCGCGCTGATGGAGCGTATGAAGCGCCACGCCGAGCGCTTCGCCACCGAGATCGTCAACGACCATATCCACACCGCGGAGCTGGGCGCGACGCCCTTGCGGCTGCGCGGCGACTCGGGAACCTACACCTGCGATGCCCTGATCATCGCCACCGGGGCGACCGCCAAGTACTTGGGGCTGCCTTCGGAGGAAGCGCACCGCGGCCGCGGCGTATCCGCGTGCGCGACCTGCGACGGGTTTTTCTTCCGTAACCAGCGCGTGGCCATTGTCGGCGGCGGCAACACCGCGGTCGAGGAGGCGCTGTATCTTTCGCACATCGCGCAGCACGTGACCCTCGTGCACCGGCGCGACAAGCTGCGCGCGGAGGCGATCATGCAGGACCGCCTATTCAAGGAAGTCGCCGCCGGCAAGATGTCCGTGATCTGGAACCACACGGTCGATGAGGTGCTCGGGGACGCCTCCGGCGTGAACGGGATTCGCCTGCGCTCGCTCACCGGCGACGGCACGCACGATCTGGCCGTCACCGGACTGTTCATCGCCATAGGGCACACCCCCAATACCGCCCTTTTCGAAGGCCAGCTCACCATGCACGAGGGCGGCTACCTCGTGGTCAAGAGCGGCATCGAAGGCGGCGCCACCGCCACGAGCCTCCCGGGAGTCTTCGCCGCCGGAGATGTGGCGGACCACGTCTACCGCCAGGCCATCACCTCCGCGGGCGCCGGCTGCATGGCGGCGCTGGATGCGGACCGCTACCTGGAGGCGCGCGACACCCACTCCTAGGTGCCGCGCGAGACATGCCACGGAACACGGCGGAATTTCTCCCCAGCATCTCAGCCCTCCAGGCGCGGCAGTGGAACGCGCTGGGGGCGGCGTCCAGCCCGTTCATGCGCCACGAGTTCCTGGCGGCGCTCGAGCGCACCGGTTGCGTGGGTCCGGAGACCGGCTGGCAGCCTCGATATCTGGTGCTACGCGATGCCAAGGGGCCCGCGGCTGCGGTGGCGAGCTTCATCAAGACACATTCGTACGGGGAATTCGTGTTCGACTTCGCCTGGGCGCGCGCCTATGAGCGTGTCGGCCGCCGCTATTACCCCAAGCTCACCATCGCCGCGCCCTTCACGCCCGCCACCGGTCCCCGGCTCCTGATTCGGCCAGGCGTTGACCGCGCCGCCTACGCCGACCAGTTGCTCGCGGAACTCGAGCAGCGCGCGACGGCGGCGGGGATCTCGAGCGTGCATGCGCTGTTCGTGGACGAGGAGGCGCGCGCGGCCTGCGAGACGCGCGGCTGGCTGCTGCGCCGCGACTGCCAGTTCCACTGGGTGAACCGGGGCTACGCGGACTTCGAGGCGTATCTGGCGAGCTTCACGGCCGAGAAGCGCAAAAAGGTGCGCCGCGAGCGGCGACGCGTGGAGGAAGCCGGCGTGACCTTCCAGACACGCCTCGGAGGGCAGATCGACGGCGCGCTGCTGGCGCGCATCCACGCCCTGCACCGGGATACCTTCCTGCGGCACGGCCATGAGCCGTACCTGAGCCTGGAGTTCTTTGGCGAGATCACGCGCACAATGCCCGATGCGCTCATGGTGAAGCTCGCGATGTTCGGCGGGACGCCCGTGGCCGCGGCGATCTTCTTCATCGGGGACAGCACGCTCTATGGGCGTTACTGGGGCGCGCAGGACAACTACCACAGCCTCCACTTCGAAACCTGCTACCACCAGGGAGTCCAGTTCTGCATCGAGCGCGGGCTCACCCGCTTTGAGCCAGGCACCCAGGGGGAGCACAAGGTTAGTCGTGGCTTCGAGCCAGCCTTCACCTGGTCGGGGCATTACATCGCCGATGCCAACTTCCGCGCCGCGATCGCCGACTACCTCGCCCAGGAGGGAGCGGCGGTTGAGGCCTACGCGCACGGAGTGCAGGAACATGTCCCCTATCGCGGCCGGCGCGAGGCAGGTCCCCTGCCATGAGGACGATCACCTGGCTCTCCGCTCACGATGCGCCCGAATGGTTCCCGCCGCCGGAGCAGGCGCTCGAGGAGCCGGCCGGGCTGCTCGCCGCGGGCGGTGATCTATCCCCGCAGCGGCTGGTCGCCGCGTACCAGCGGGGCATCTTCCCCTGGTATTCCCCAGGACAGCCGGTCCTCTGGTGGTCGCCGGACCCGCGCGCGGTGCTCTTCCCCGAGGAGTTCCGCTGCTCGCGCAGCCTCGCCAAGACCCTGCGCAACGCCGGATTCTCCCCTTCAGTGGACACCGATTTCGCAGGCGTGATCGATGGTTGCGCGGCGCCCCGGGCGACAAGTCCGGGCACCTGGATCACCAGTGAGATGCGCGTGGCGTACCTCGCGCTCCACCGGCTGGGGCACGCCCACAGCGTCGAGGTCCGCCGCGGAAGCGAACTCGTTGGCGGGCTGTATGGGGTGCGCCTGGGTGGGGTCTTTTTCGGGGAATCGATGTTCAGCCGTGAGACGGATGCCTCCAAGGCCGCGCTGGCCCACCTGGTGTCGCTGTGCGGGCGCAACAATCTCGCGGTCATCGACTGCCAGCTGCCCTCCAGACACTTGGCGAGCCTGGGGGTCCGCGGCATTCCCCGGAGCCAGTTCCAGGCCCTGCTTGCCGAGCATGCGCAGCCGGGACCGAACGCCTTGCTCGACCGCTGAACCGCCCGCGCGTCCAGGACGCGCGGCGGCCCACGCCTTAAATTGCCACAGCAGCGCGCTTGTGCTCCAATTCGCGCCCCCGAAGGCGGTTAGGACGGTATGTCGAAAGAAGAACCCATCCAGATGGAAGGCGAGGTCACCGAGACCCTGCCCAACACGACGTTTCGTGTGAAGCTTAAGAACGGTCACATCGTGACCGCGCACATCTCCGGCAAGATGCGTAAGAACTACATCCGCATCCTCACCGGCGATGCCGTCACCGTGGAGATGACGCCGTACGATCTGACCAAGGGCCGGATCACCTACCGCGGCCGCTGAGCGTGGGCCCTGATCCGGGCCCGGCTCCTTCAACCCGCTCTCTGTTTTAGGCCGGCACGGTTGGCTGCTGCGCAGGCTCGCACTCCAGGT
>JANYBG010000008.1 GCA_025360865.1 Pseudomonadota bacterium
CGGGCTCCCTTTGTGGGTCGGTTCGGTTCTGTTCCCGAGGGTTAGTACGCTGTCTTCGCCCTTGGCATTTCCGCAGCCGCTGCCTCACCAGTGGAGGAAATATCCTCGGCGCCGGTGGCTTTGAGCTGATCTTTGGCGCGCTTCACTTGGTCCGACGTATCACAGTGCACTGAAAGCAGCGTTCCACCGTTCTTCACGCGGCCTTCGTAGCGCTTCGCTTCATATTCAGGGATACCCATTCCTACCAAAGCTCCAACGACGCCTCCTACGGCACCGCCTACGCCCAATCCCGCTAAACCCGCCATGATGGGTCCCGCAGCGATGAATGGGCCGACTCCTGGAATCGCCAGCGCCCCGATCCCGGCGAGAACACCAAGCGTCCCTCCGATGACGCCACCGGTGGTAACACCCGCTGTGGTGCCCTCGGGAGCCTTTGTATCCTTTTCATGGGCGAATTCTTTGGTGCTGCGACTGTCTTGCAGAAGCACCGAAATAGCGCCGCTGGGAAACCCGGCGGCAATTAGCGTATCAACCGCGCGCTCGGCGGCCGGCCCGGATGGGTAAATGCCAAAAACGGCGGTTTTCTTATCATTCATAAATAGCTCCTTGTTGATGAATCAGGGAAGTCGCCCCGAGATCCGCATGGCGACCACCGCGTTTATTGAGAATTAATTACACCCGGTGATCGCATCAAATCCTGTAGGCGAGACCCTGCTTCGCTCGTCGGCGGTGGGCGCCTATGGCGCGGCTGGCGCAAGCCCATCGAGGCGGCACAACGCGGATCTCGAATAGTCGCAAGGCCATGGCTTCGCGTAGCACTGGCCACTGCGCGAATACCGCCATACGGAGTAACGAGCCCGCAAGCCAGCGATGGCAGGCCGTCCTTCCATGACTGGCAGCAGTGCCAGATTGGGTCATCCGGGGGGCGCCGCCGCCTGAGTATGACGCCGAGAGAGAAATTCCCTTAAGCGCGAGTCAGCTTCGGCGTGGCAGCTCAAAGCGGCTAAATGGGCGAGCACCTCGACGCGCATGCGATTGGAAGCACACCCCGATGACTCTGGAGCAGCCCAATGTAGGAGTGGTCTCACGCCACGTTCGGCAGGTTCCGCTGGCGGGTATTGGGATTCGCCCGTATTTTCCGCACTGCGGTGGCCTGTCCGAAATTTTATCTACAGCAACCCAATCGCGACGAACCGTTCCCAGGAGTGTTCGATGAGACTCGCATCATTCTCCCCACCCTTAGATCATTCCGGCCGATTGCCCGGCGCACGCTTGAGACGTCCAATGAATCACTCCGGCTTCGTCAGCGAGCCATTTTGTGATAACCCGACGCCGGCCTGCGTATTCGACAAGGTAACTCGTCCGATTAACCCCGACGCTATTCGCTACCACGCGAATCTCGCTTGCCACCCCCTCGCGCGATAAATCCCGGCCAAAAGCCGCGTGCGAGCGCACATGTCGTCGGCTCGGCGAGAGCCCTTTTACCTAGTACCCAGGGGGGTCGTAATAGGTTGTCGTGCGCCACACCTACCCTGAGCAAGAGTCATGAAAGTCACCGGCCGCCTCAAGATGTCCGCTAGACCCCATCCCGCGAAGCCTCGATCGGGAAATGGCTCAGTTGCGCGGATTCAGCAGCAAGTCCAGCGACAGGTTGCCCGAGCCGACCGGAAACACCCGCTGCTGGAATTTAAAGCCGCGATGCAAGCGGGCGCGCGACGGTACCCCGCTCCGCCGTTTCCAGCCCAGCACCTGGGGAAGCCTGGCAAAGAAGCTCAGCTTCGCCCGGCTCCCTATTACGATGCGCCCTACTACCGCGGCTCCGGCAAACTTGAAGGGAAGGTTGCTCTGGTGACCGGCGCGGATTCCGGGATCGGCAGAGCTGTGGCGGTTCTGTTCGCACGAGAGGGCGCTCACGTGGCCGTGCACTACCTGAGCGAGGACACAGACGCGCAAGAAACGATCGCCGCGGTCAAGCGCGAAGGACGCGAGGGGATCGCGCTGAGCGGAGATGTCAGAAGTCCGCGTGTGTGCGCGCAAGCCGTGGCCAAGACCGTAAAAGCATTCGGGAAATTGGATGTACTGGTCAATAATGCGGCGTTTCAGCTACACGCTTCTAGAATTGAAGACCTAACTGACGAGCACTTCGACCTCACGCTGCGAACCAACCTGTATGGCTACTTTTACATGGCGCGCGCCGCGATCCCGCATTTGCCCTATGGCGGAGCAATCGTTAATACCGGATCCGTAACGGGGCTCTTGGGAAACAAGTATCTTTTGGATTATTCTCTAACCAAAGGCGGCATTCACGCCTTTACCCGGTCGCTTGCGACTAACTTGGTTGAACGCGGAATACGCGTTAACGCTGTCGCACCTGGCCCGGTTTGGACTCCCCTGAATCCTTCAGATAAGTCGGCGAAGCAGGTACGCAAATTTGGCTCTGACACTCCGATGAGACGGCCCGCTCAACCCGAGGAGATCGCGCCCGCATACGTTTTCCTGGCATCAGCCCAATGCTCCAGTTATATCACCGGGGAAGTGTTGCCGATAATTGGCGGGTACTCCGGGGGGTGAGACGCCAACGCTAGGTACCGAATACAAGCATTGCACTCCACCCCCAAACCGCCCCGGCCCTCGTGTTGTTTTCCCGACATCGGCCTGCGAACTCTCACGAGGCGCAGGCGCTGGCGACCAAGCCGCTCAACAGAGCGACGTGCCCTACAGTCGTTGACACCCCAAAAAAAGAACCGGGTCTGGCAGGGGGCGCCAGTCCCTCGAATCGGTCAGCTTCTCCAGATTCCCACTTAAGCCTACCGGCTGCACAGGTAAAGGTAACGTCCGACCGCCGCCGCGCTCTTCAAGCTGGCCATGTTTAACAGCGCGAGGCATACCATGGGAAGCGGTCATGCGGCGCATGGCCGAAGTTCTTAAATTCTCAACAAGGAGATCTTATGGAATCTATGCTCACGGCGCTGTTTGGCAGCGGTAACGCTCTAACGGCTATCCAGATGTCGCTTCGAGGAGTTGTGATCTTCTTCCTCACTCTTCTCATGCTGCGCATCTCTGGACGCCGTTCCTTCGGACAGCATTCCCCGTTCGACGCATGCATCACGGTGCTGATGGGCTCCATACTCGCCCGAGCGATCGTGGGCGCCTCTCCTTTTTTACCCACAGTGGTCACCGGGATCGCGCTTGTGCTTCTTCACCGCTGTATCGGCATGGTGAGCATTCGAACTCCAGCGATCGAACGCTTGATCTCAGGCTCGCCTCGCACGCTTGTCTTGGACGGGGTAGTGGACAGGCACGCAGCCTTCAAGGGCTTGGTGTCGGAATCGGACATCATCCAGGCACTCCGTGAACAAGCCGCCACTGAGGATCTCACGAAGGCACGACGCGTTACGTTGGAGCGCAATGGGGTAATCAGCGTCCTTACCGCACACTAACACTCAATATTTTGACGCAGCCCGGGGTCACACCGCGTGGTTGCGCGGGCATCGCACAAGGTTCGCCGGGCTCGGCCATGGCAGTCGTTGTTAGACGGCACCGCGACCGGCTTTACCCTGCTAGCGCGGCGACCCGCTGAGTCATTCCAGACCCGCCACTCTCCGGGCTGGCTTGACGCATCATGGCGGAGCGTTAAATGAGTAACTCTGTCAGCCTGCCCGAAGTTCGAAAGAGACCTCACCGGGGCGTTGGTGCCAAAGCCATGCCACTCCCCGGGCAAGGCAGTCTGCCTCTTCCTGTGTGGCTTGGACGGGGCCTCGGGCAAAGTTATCCGGCAACCGTTGAAGCCTCTCCAGCTCCCCTTGTAGCTGCAGTAACCGTTTACGTGCTGCCCTGTCTGAACCGCGAAGGGCGGTGCACCACTCTGAATGGGCCAGGTGCAGGAGAGTACCGCAGATCAGGGAACCCGGCCCGCATCCTAGCCTTTACCCACGCTGTCCTTTGAGTGACAGATCTGCGGGGCAGGGGCAAACGCTCACGCGCGTGCTGCGCCAGGGCGGACGTCCCAGAGTGCCTCCAAACAGCGACCGGTCACAGCGTCCGATGCGTCCGCCGCATCTTCGTCTTGCAGCAAGTACTACGGTGCGTATGCAGTTAGCAGTGTCTCAGCCCTACCCGCCGCGATGCCTCAGACGGACGCACTCGATGCGACCCGTCCCGGGTTCTCGATGGATGGAGGGGAAGTCGCACGGTATATTCGCGACCTGCGAACAAGGGCGTTTAGCAGGCAACCCGCGTCTCCGCCATCGCACCCTACTTCTCAAAAACGTATACTCAACTTTACGGCGCCGATGCTGTGGACTTAGGTAAATGATTAACGAACGCCGATTCCGCGAGAATTCCGGAAGTCGTTGTTCAAAGAACTCCAGGGGGTAGGAATAGTTTCCACTCGCTGAGTGACGAAGTATTCGATTGGTTCCGTGGTGTTGCAATGCAAGCCAGCCTCAAGGCTAGTACCAAAAATTCCTCAAGCGCAATGCGGTCCACACCGTACACGGCGGCATTCATCGCGTAGCGAGATTCAACCTCGAGCCGAAGTAAGCTCTTATTCCCAATTTCAAGGTCTGCGATGAAACCATTTCAATTGCCAAATTTTCGCGTACTCTTGAAGATCGTGGTGAAAGCAGCCTCGGCATGGGTTTCTGATAATGCTTCGAGCATGGGCGCTGCCTTGGCCTACTACACACTATTCTCTCTGGCCCCGATTCTGGTCATCGGCGTGGCGATCGCCGGCTACGTGTTTGGTCCGCAAGTCGCACAGAGTCAGGTGCTGTCGGAAATGCCAGGCCTCATCGGCATCGCGGGCGCAGATGCCGTCCGCGACTTGATACTCAGCGCACACTATAGTGATAAGAAAGGTTTGGCCGCGTTAGTGGGCGTCGTCACCCTTATAATTGGTGCCACGAGTGTATTCGGCGAGCTGCAGTACGCGCTCGAGCGGATATGGAAGACCCCTGAGCCGCAGCAGGCGGCAGCGGCTTGGTGGCGATTTCTTCAGGCAAGGGTATTCGCGCTGGGAATGGTTTTAGGGACAGTGTTCTTACTGTTGGTATCTCTTATCGCCAGCACGGCGCTTAGCGCCTTAAGCGGAGGGCTTAGTGGCTTCGTGCCGCCACTGCAGCACTGGGTGTCCGTGCTGAATTTTGTGCTGAGCTTCGGCATGACAGTTGTTCTGTTTGCCGCGATCTTCAAATACGCGCCCCGGGAACGGATCGCATGGGGCGACGTTTGGGTAGGGGCAACCGTTACCGCATTCCTTTTTACCGTGGGCAAATCGCTGATCGGGATCTACCTCGGGACGAGCGCGTTTAGTTCCGCCTACGGCGCTGCCGGCTCCCTAATCGTATTGTTACTTTGGATTTACTACTCGGCACAAATATTCTTGTATGGGGCCGAATTCACCTGCGCCTTCGCGTATGAGCGCGGGTCCAGGGCTGACGGGGGACATGCGCCGAGATAGGCGTGGCGGTTATCTGCGCGTTTCCAAAGATGCGCGGAATCGCAATTTGGTGTGCGCGGAATCCCTTCGTACGCGGTGTCGAGAAACACTAGCTCGCTCGTATCGCAGGCGCCGGCGCGCGACCCATGTGACCATAGCCAAAGCAGAGCTTGAGCCTACAGTCGGCGGAACTCTCGATTCCGCTGAACAGCAGAAACCGTAACCAATTCGTAGGGCCGTCAATCGGTAAGCGAACTGAGCGACCTCGTCGAGCGTTGGCGCTCCGGGCGCTTCGTCGACGAGCAGCGCCCGTTAAAGACCCAGGGCCATGGCCAGGTGATCGAAAGCAGACGTGGCTGGGAATCTACCCCCAAGTAAACGGGGTGCTAGCTCCACTCGGCTAAACTGGTAACTCACTGATTTTAATGGCGTCCCCAAGGGGATTCGAACCCCTGTTACCGCCGTGAAAGGGCGATGTCCTGGGCCAGCTAGACGATGGGGACGCACCGGAACGTCAGTGGGCAGCAGGCCTCTTGCGCCACCGACCCCGCCTTGGCGGGGCGCGGAAGATTACACGGCCCGTGCCCACGGGACAACGCGGGCCTGTGACACTCTCGGTGGCAGGGAGGACTACTGCGCCGGTTGAAAGCCTTTATAGATCTGGGGGTTACGCTTGCCGAAGGGAAAACCTGGGGGAATTGGTGGAGCCAGACGGGATCGAACCGTCGACCTCTTGCATGCCATGCAAGCGCTCTCCCAGCTGAGCTATGGCCCCACGCGAAGCCGCCGCAAACTACGCAGCCCACCCCGGGTTGTCAAGCGCGGGCCTACGCGGCTTTCGGCGGCAGGACGGCATCCATCCGGGCAAGCGTACGTTCGCGCCCGAGGAGCGCGAGTGTCGTGTCTATTGGCGGGGAGACTGCGACTCCCGCCACAGCCACCCGCACCGGCTGTGCGATCTTGCCGAGGCCCGTTTCGAGGCGCGTGGCGAGTTCACTAAGGGCTGTGTGGATCGCGGCCGCGTTCCAGTCATTGAGCGCCGCGAGACATTCACGCACCTGCCCGAGCCGTCCTAACCCTTCCGCGGTCAGGTGCTTCGCGGCCGCCTGCTCGTCAACCTTGATCAAATCCACGAAGAAGAACCGGCTGCTTTGCGCCATTTCCTTCAAGGTCTTGGAGCGCTCGCGCTGCGCCACGATAACGCTCTCGAGCAGCCCCTGATCATTGGCATCGATCCCCAGCCGACGCAGCTGCGCCACGAGGTAGGGCACCATCCGCGCGGGCGGCGTGCGCATGATGTGCTGCTGGTTCAGCCACATGAGCTTCTCATTGTTGAACGCGGAGGCCGACTTATTCACATCGTGGATGTCGAAGGCTGCGATCATCTCCTCGCGCGTGAACACTTCCTGGTCCCCGTGGGACCAGCCCAGACGAACCAGATAGTTAAGGAGCGCGTCCGGGAGGTACCCCTCCTCCTCGTATTGCAGCACGCTAACCGCGCCATGCCGCTTGGAGAGCTTGGCTCCATCCGGTCCGAGGATCATGGGCACGTGCGCATACACGGGCGGCGTCGCCCCAAGCGCCGATAACATGTTCATCTGCCGCGGCGCGTTGTTCAGGTGGTCATCACCTCGGATGACGTGGGTGATCGCCATGTCCATGTCATCGACCACCACGCAAAAGTTGTAGGTCGGCGTGCCGTCGGAGCGGGCGATGATCAGGTCATCAAGCTCTGAGTTCTGGAAAGTCACCGCCCCGTGCACCAGGTCCTGCACGACCACCGCGCCCTCCAGCGGATTGCGGAAGCGCACCACCGGTGGCACACCGGCGCGCGGCTCGGTGCGCTCGCGGCACAGCCCGGTGTAGCGCGGCTTCTCCTTGCGTTCGATCTGTCCCGCGCGCATCGCATCGAGTTCCGCCTTGCTGCAATAGCAGTGGTAGGCAGTGCCTGCGGTGAGCATCCCGGCGATTACCTCCCGGTAGCGGTCGAAGCGACGAGTCTGGTAGTACGGGCCCTCGTCCGCGGTGAGGCCCAGCCACTGCATCCCTTCCAATATCACCCGCACCGCATCATCGGTCGAACGCTCGCGATCGGTGTCCTCCACGCGCAGCACGAACTTGCCCTTCATTCGACGTGCATACAGCCAGCTGAACAGCGCCGTGCGGACGCCGCCGACATGCAAAAGACCTGTGGGGCTGGGGGCGAAGCGGGTGACGACCGTCATGGGGCGGAGGGAGGCGCGATTGGGGGCGGGCATGGTAGCAAAGGCAGGTTCGGTCGGTGCTGACGAGGCGCGGTTCAACAAACTAAACGCGTTGATTTGCCTTGAACTGTCGGCGCCTATAGACTTCCGGTCCTCGAAAAGGGCGGTTAGCTCAGCGGTAGAGCACTGCTTTCACACGGCAGGGGTCACTGGTTCGACCCCAGTACCGCCCACCAGTAAACTCAATCGATTATCGCCCGAGACTTCCGGGCGAGCCTCGCGCCTGGATGCGCCTGCCGGCGGGCATTCAAAGAAGCGACGTGATGACCAATCCGTTGGGAACGACGGCTGTGAGAATCTCGCCACCACTCACCGCCGTCAGCGCCCCGGTCGCGGGGTTGAACGCGTAAGTCCATATCGATGCCGGGGTCGCACTCGTGGCGTACACATAGTTGCCCGTATGGTCGAAGCGGATCTGCTTGGGCTGGCCGCCGATGGCAACTGTCGCGGTCGCAAGCGGCGTCAGCGCACCGGAGGTTGGGTCGATCGCGTACGCGTGGATGGCGGCTGTGTCGGCGGCATTGAGGACGTAGGCGAACTTGCCGCCCGGGTCCACCGCGATGCCGGTCCAGGTCGAGGCTGCCGGCGCGGTTGTCACCGTAGGACTCGCGAGCGCGCCGGTCGTCGGGTTGATCACGAACGCCCGCAGCGAATCATCCGCCAGCAGGAAGAAGAATTTCCCGGACGGGTCGGCGATCGCGTGAACGTCGTCGGTGCAACAGGCGCTCGGCCCGGCGGCAGTCGCGGTACCGAGCGCGCCACTGGTCGCGTTGATGCTGAAATCACCGATCGCGAAATTGCCGGAAGCCATGAACTGCGTGTAGTAAAGGAATGTGGAGGTCGCAACGCATGCGCACTTCACCGCCCCCGGAGCCGATCCGCCGCCAAGACCTGCGAAGGGGCTCCCGGTGACGGGCGACAGCGCCCCGGTGGCCGGGTCGATCGCGTAGGCGAGCGCGCCGCTGGCGCCGCCGAGGTAGAGAAACCGGCCCGTCGGCTCGATGATCGGCCCGTCGGGGCTCGCGCTCGCGGCGAAGGGGCTGCCCGTCACCGCGACCGTGGCGCCGGTGGAGTGATTGATCGCATAGGCGGCGATACTCGCGGGAGCCGCGGCGTTCGACACGAACAGGAACTTACCTGTGGGGTCGGTATCGCCGATCGGTCCTGTGCTGGTCAGTCCCGTCGCGACGCCCGTGGATGCCAGGGCCCCCGTGGCAGGATCGATCGCGTAGGCCGCGGTCATTCCCTGCTGGTCGGAGATGATCACTTCCTCGGTCGCGTTGCCGCAGGTCACCTTGACGTTCGTGACATTCGCGCTTCCCACCGTCCCTGAGGCATTAGCCACGGTGCAGCCCTGGAGCGGGCTGTTCGGGGTCGTCAGCACCGCCACGGAATACGCGCCACCGGCGGGTATCGACCGCGGCAGCCGGAAACCTCCATTGCCGGTCACAGCGACCGCGCCGCCATTCGCGCTGCCCAGTATCAGGCCAGTGCCCAACAGCCCAGAAACGCTGCCCGAGACCTTGTAGCTGTTGGTCGAGCTTGCGCAAGTGACGGCGACATCGGTCACGTTGCCCGCGCCGACCATTCCACTACCCCGCGCCACCGAGCAGGTCTGGCTGGGATTGCCAGGCTGCGTCATTACGCTGACGTCGTACGGCTTGCCGCTCGCGAACGCGGCGTTGAAGGTGAATGCCTTGCTGCCCGCGCCCACCGTGAGCGTCGAACCGTCGCTGTTGCCTAGGACGAGGCCGCTGCCTTGCAGCGAGGCGATCGTGCCCCCCACGGTGTACGCGGCCGGCGCTGAGGATTTGCCCACATCATTGGCGCTGCAGCCACCCAAGGCCGCCGCCAGCGGCAACAGCATCGAAACCCGTGAGCGTGTTGTCAAGTTCATTTCCGCCGCCTAAAAATGGCGTTGTTTCTGCGCCGCAGTGTGCCGGGCAGCCGCGCAGTCGCTGAATCGACCCGTTCACATCGCGCCTGACGAACCAATGTTGTATCTGAGCCAACGCGTGTTGATTTAACAGAACTCGCCGTCGACACCGCTTTCGCGGCCACTGACTCGACATAACGAACTTTACGATTTCGTGCCCGACGGAGACGACGCGCGCCGCGCGAGTGGACGCGGACAAATTCAGCGAGTGAGGCAGCCCTCGAACCTCTCGCGCAGGGCGTCACCCCCTGGCGCTCCCTGCGCGCGATCGCCACGATCTGGGTGTGAGGTCTACGCGCGCCTCACTCGTGCTCAAGCGTTTGTTCCATGGGCTTCCCACCACCTGCCGTACCGCCCATCTACCCCGTGAATCGGCGATGTGCACGACGCCCGGCGGCGATAGATATTGCAGGAGGCGACCTGCGATCTCACGCAGGCCGGTCCGCGACGGGTCGCTGCCCATGAAGATGATCCGAGTCCCCTCCGTCCCGGACTGCTCGGCCTGAGGGAGTAGGTATGACCTAAGTATCTTTGGAGATGGCTGCTACTGTCCGGCCCGGGAAACGGTTCGCAAGCCCCTACACTTTTCGCCGCTCACGTACGGGTTTGGGGCCTCCTCCGGGTTGCTGCACGGTTGGGCGCCGATTCAGTCCAGCCCCAGTCATTGGACGGAAAACGGAGCGGGAGCATCCGGTCGGACGGCGCTGCCGCCACCCACTGTGGCTGCAAGACCCGTTGCGCTGGCATTGCCGCCGGAATCGACGACGAAGAGGTATGCGGTCTGACCCTGCGCGAACTTGCCCAAGTTTACCTTGGCCGTTATCGAACCGCTGCTCCACGCACTTGGGATCTGGTTCTCGACTATCGTTGCCTGGCTGAGCACCGGCGTGTCCGCCAGCACTACCCGGGAGAGCGTCGTGTCGATATAAATGTCATCGAAATAACGCCAGTTGCTCGGGTAGCCGTACATACGCGCATAGCCACCGACCCCGATGGATCGAGTCGTGCCGCCGTAATTGTCAGTGATCCCGACGTAGTTCATGACCTGGTGGCCGTTCTCCCAGATGTTGATGTAGCCGTCCGGGCCGCTGGACAGCTTTATCGCCATTTCCACCTTGGACCAGTTGGCCATTGGGTTCACCGCTTTCCCCCACCAAGCGATGTGCCCGTTTTTATCTGGATTCTCGAGCGGCGTGCCGTTCTCGTAGGTCCACTGCGCGCCCGTATCGGTGACGCTGTTCGGATGGGGCGGCCCATAGCAGATATACCAGCTGTGCGGGATATCGTACGGCCCGGTACCCTCGGAATAGTCGAAGGTCTTGGTGTTGTTGTCGCCGCCGAAATGCCACTGAGGATCGAGGCGCTGGTACCAGCTCGCATAAATGTAATACGGGAGGGGCGGCAAGGGAATATTTTTGTACAGGATCACGGCAAGTCCGGTGTCGGCCCCCGTGTTGCTCGCATGGGAACCGGCGATATAGCGAGTGGCGTGCGAGTGCGGTAGCGGAACTCCACGCATCGGCGCGTAGTAGCCGGTGTTATACCCGGGCAGTTGGTCGGGCCAGGCTCCGCTCCATTTTTCCGTGATCGACGTTCCCGTCGCATCATCCCAAAGGACGGGCGCCGAAGTGCTCTTTGTGCCGAAGCCGGAGCCCGTAATTGTAATGTCGCCGCCGTGAGCCAGCCTGCCGGCGACGCTCTGGATCACGGGAGCAGCAACCGCCAACTCTGTTCCCCAGGTGCCAAACAGCAGCCCAACCATGGCCAGGCCCAGGCGATAGCCCAGGCACGAAAGTCGCTTTTTCATCTCAGTCCCCTTGCCGTCTTCAATAAATCTACTGCGCACCTTAAGAGTCCGTCACCGAGGAATACAAGTTCAAATCCGTCTGTGAACTGCGACTGCCATGCGGCGGCGCAATAGGCCCCCAGCATCGTGCAGTTCTGCGTCGTCAATCCGATCAGTCTTGCTAACGGAGTCTGCCGCGTTTGCTCACCGCGCTCGGTGGGACAGTTGTAAACGGAGTACGCATGACCTCGCCGGACATGGCGTGGAGCTAAGGGTTGTTCCAGCAGAGCGGGAGCTCACATCTCGTTGACTTGTAAGCTTCAAATCATCGTTCCACACTGCAGGGGCCACCGGTTCGATCCCAGTATCGTCCACATTCAAAATCCGGCACTTACCCCGTGGCTCTAAGGACCGCGCCGGGAGCGCCGGATAATTGTCGCTCGCGGCGCTTATGGCGCGCTTTTCGCATTGGACGTTTCAGCTCATCGTGGGCCGCCATGAAGGGCCGGCTGCGCGAGACCTCCAGCCCGTTCCGGCTTAGCTGGGGCATATTTGCCTTGCCATCGCGTTGCCCGTCGCAGGCATTACCTACTCGAGCGTCGGTCGCTCCAATATCCACTGGCGTCGTTGCTGAACGCCTCTGTCATCGCCGCGTTGGTCTTTGCTCTGCCCCGGATCCAGTTTCCTCGACGTGTCGTTGCTCAATGCAGCGGGCGGCATCAGAGACTAAGGCGGAGGCGGAGGCGGTGGCTGCGACTACAAGAATCCCTATACACTCCCGACGCCGACGTCTAAAGCCCGCAATCACATCGCGAACGTAGGACTTCCATCCATGAAAGCCGCCATGTTTACCCCAGTTCTCGTTCTGGCCTTGAGTTGGTCGATTCCTGCGCAGTCAGGGGAGTCGGTGCACAGCGCTGGTCCAGAAAAATCCTTTGATTTCCTAGGGTTCCGTGCCACCATTTTGCTGTCAGGCGCAGATACGGCCGGCACCTCAGCAATGATGAGGGTATTGATTCCCGCTAGCGCCGGCCCGCCCGCGCATCTCCACACTCGGGAAGATGAGGTCTACCTCATCAAAAGCGGCACGTTTCAGTTTTTTATGGATGGTATTTGTCTGCAAGCCGGACCTGGCGACGCGCTGTATATGCCCAAAGGACACACACATACCTTTAAGAACATTAGCAAGCACAGCGGCGAGCAATTGATGATGATCTACCCCGCTGGCCTCGAGCAGTTTTTTCTCGACATTCACGATTTAGGTTTGAAGATGCCCCAGGATTTCGCGAAGCTGAACGAGCTGGGGGACACTAAATACGGCGTAAAATTTGTGCCTGGCCATGACTTCAAGGCGGGCGTCTGCAAGAAGGTTGGTGGCGGTAAAGATTCAAGTAAATAATGCGCGTGCTTGGCCGTCGCCGGCCCGCCTCTGGCACGGCTCCAGCCCAGAGCCACGAACGGAATCGCCTGTCCTAAGCGGGCGTTTTCGTTTGGGCGCTACGCGCGGCGCGGTTCACCAACCTGAGACCCGAAGCGATTCGCGCCACACCCCCCGTGTCGAAATGGTCGCGGAAGCGGTATTGTCATCGTCGTCACTCCTGAAAGGAGATTCGTATGAGCAAGGGAATGGATCGCAAGAAGGAAGGCAAGAAGAAGCCCGCCAAAAGTCTCACGGAGAAGCGCGCGGCTAAGCGGGAGAAGAAGCAGGGCCGCTAGATGGGCTGAAGGCACACCGGCGTGCGCGCGCGGTGCCCATGGGCGGGCGCCGGTGAGGCCCACCCCTTGCGCGCGCGCTGATTTTGCGGCGCGGCCTGCGTACAACAATCACCGGGAGGCTTAGGGCGAAGCCGGCTGGACGCACGCTCCGGGGGCTGCTGTTCTTCCCGAGACCCGCCTCATGATTGGCGTGGAGCTCGTCACGCGCCCGACCGCAATTCGCCCTCACCGCGGGGCTGGGAGGCCCTGCCGAAAGTGACCTACCTCCTCGGCACCGCGCTCGTGGCGCGCGGCTTGACCCTGTCCGCGCGGACCTCAAAGCCAATGGCTGGATGCAGTATCCCGCGCCCGGCGCTCGATGGCGGCGGCCTCGGCCCCGCCGGGGACAAGATGCGGGATCCGCCGCCCTTGTAGAGCGCGGAACCCCGCAGCCCCGCTCGGCGCTCACACCCCCATACCCTGTTGCTGCCGCAGCGTCGGAGCTCCGCGGCCGCCAAAGTGAACCAGGAGGCCGATGAGCGCCATGGTCCACACGATCACCGGACTGGAAGGCAGATCGAGCAGCGCCGACAGGACCAGGCCCACCACGTAGCTTGCGATCGCGAGCCCGTAGCCGATGGCCAGTTGGCGGTGCGCCGGATAGCGGTAGGTGGCGACCGCGGGCACGATGAGGCTGGTGAACACCAGGTACACACCGACCAGCTGCACCGAGATCGTGACCACGAGCGCGAACAGGATGTAGAAGCCAATGCGGCCCAGGCGCTCGCGGAAGCGGAACCAGACGATGAGGAAGACAGCGGTGACGATCGCGGCGTGGATGAGCTGCAATGGGGTGACCCACAGGATCTGCCCGGCCAGCAGGTCCTTCAGGTCCTCGCCCCCATGCGGATCGTTCGCCAGCAGGAGGATCTGCGCGGTCGAGGCCAGCACGAACAGCACCCCGATGAGCGCCTCCTGAGACTCGGGGCGCTTGCGCTCCGTCCAGGTGAGCAGCAGGGCTCCGGCGAGAGCCGCCGATGCGGCCGCCACCTGCGTCGTCCACCCCGTTGCGCCGAGCCCAAAGCCGTGCGCGGCGATGACGCCCAGCCCGGCGACCTGCGCGATGGCGAGATCAATGAAGACAATGCCGCGCGCGAGAACCTGCTGTCCCAGGGGCACGTGCGACAGAACGACGAGGATGCCGGCGATCAGCGCCGGCCAGAGGATGCCAAGGTCAGCCTGCAGCGTGGTCATCACTTGGCGGCGGCCAGCAGGCGATTGACGGTGTCATCGAAGAGGCCGAAGAGATCCTTCGCCTCCGGCGTCCCGCCGACCGAGTACGGCAGCAGCACAACCGGGGCGTGGATGCGCTCGGATAGCCAGTCGGCCGCCTTCGGGTCGTTGTAGGCGCTGCGCAGGATAATCTTCGGCGGTGTCGCGGCCAGGCGCGTGACCAGCTCCGCCAGGTAGCCTGCGCTCGGGGGCACCCCGGGCTTGGGCTCGATCGCCGCCAGCTCCTTCAGGCCCAGCCAGTTGCACAGGTACGCCTGGTCACGATGGATCACCACGACGCCGACTCCCCTCAATGGCGCGGCCTCGGTTTCCCACTTCGCGGTGGCCGTGGTCCAGCGCTTCTGGAAATCCGCCCCGCGTTGCTGGTACAACGCCGCGTTCGAAGGATCTAACTGCGCCAGTCGCGCCGAGAGCGCGGCCGCGATGATCGCGATGTTGTGCGGATTGAGGGTCACGTGCGGGTTGCCCAGCGGATGGATGTCGCCCATCGACCGATCCACCGCCGAGGGGACCTCCAGCAGGTGCACCAGCGGGGCGGCCTCGAAGTAGCCGGGGCTGCCGGGCTGGATCTTGGTGTTGCCCGAGTCCTGCTGCAGCACGGGCATCCAGCCGATCTCAAGGTCCGCGCCGGTCGCCACCACCAGGTCCGCGGTGCGCGCGCGCGCGACCAGGCTCGGCTTGGCATCCACTCGATGGACGTCCTGGAAGGCGCTCGTGGCTGTGTACACGTTGACTTTGTCGCCACCGAGCTCGCTCGTGAGGGAAGCCCAGTCGGGGGTGGTGGCTAGCACCTTCAGGGCCGCCTGCGCGGGCGCTGTGGCGAGGCACAGCCATGCGAGGCTAAGAACGGACAGACGGCTGGTAAGCCTTGGCATGTTGGCGCGGCTCCTAGAATTTATGGGCGCCGTGGGCGCCGATCGCGAAAATATATTGCAGCAGCAGCTGCCGGTCATGTTCGTTGTCGGCGCGCACCTGGTCCCAGGCGAACTGCGCGCGCAGCCGCGAGAACTCGCTCAGACTCCAGTCGACCATGATCGTGGCGCGGTCCGGGGTCGCAGGCAGGAGCGACGGGAACGCGTTCAGCGGCAGTACGCCCGATGAGACGAGGCCGATGTTCGGGTGCCGCGAGTCCATTGAGTCGTAGCGCAGGCCCGCGCGCCAGCGCTGCATGAACCCGTACACCGCCTGCAGGTACCAGCCGGACTGGGAACTGTCGTAGGCACCGCTGAGGTTCCCGCCCAGGGTATCGAAAGCGAGCGCGCCGCTCTCGGCGCGGTGCATGTACTCGCCCTGCAACTTCAGCTGATGCAGCGTGGGATCCCCGTGCGGGGCCCACTTGAGTGTTCCGTCGACGATCCAGGTCTTCGCGGCGCCCGTGAACGCATCAGTCACCGGGGCGCCGAATTGGTCGAAGTCGCTGTACGCGCGGTCGGTGGAGCGCTGGTCGAGCCAGGAGATCCCGAGGCGCCAGCTGGTCGAGTCCCCGATGTCGTTGCCGAGATGCGCGAACAGCGCATCGCTCGCCAGCGCGTTGGAATCGCGCTGTGTGCCGGGGAAGGCGCGCCCGCTGCCGACCTCACCACCGAACTCGAGGAAGTAGTCCGTCGGGGCCACCCAGCGCAGCTGCGCACCATCCTGCGCGAGCTGGCCGCCGAAGAACACCTGGTAAACGAGGGGCTGGTCGACGAAGTCCCAGTTGTGGGAGTGGATTTCATTCAGGTAGCCGGTGCCCGAGAAGAAGCGGCCGCCCTTGACCGTGAAGCCGTTACTCAGCGCGCTGGTCTTGAAGAAGGCCTCTTCGACGCTGATGCTGTCATCGCCATGGATCGAAGCCGTCACCTGCGCGAAGAAGTAAGGATCGACGTTGGAGGCGACGGTGAGCTCGGACTCGCCGAGGTTGAAGCTGCGCGGTCCCGGGCCCTCCTTGGGCGAGGGGATGAAGCCTGCGACACGGTAGGTGTTGGGATCCTCGGACAGCGCGGCGTAATTGCCCGTGAGGATCATGGAGATCGCGGGATTGAAGGCGGTGGGGTTGCTGCCCTTGGCTGCCGGCGGGGCGGGCGCGGCTTCCGGGAACGCGGGGGCGGGGACCGGCGGTTCGGCCGCCGGGTGCGCGGCGACAGCCGGCGAAGTGGGAGGCAACGCGGATGCGGTCGCGGCTTCGAGCTGCTTGATGCGCGTCTCGAGGGCGGCGGTGTTGGCCTTGAGCGCCTCAAGCTCCGCCTTGAGTTCCGCGACCTCACCGGGTCCGGCGCTAACCGGGCGTGGGCACGCAAGGCCGGCCATCACCAGCGCGCCGACCACCGGCAGGAACTTACCCAGACCCATTGCAAGGCTCCTCACTTCTCATTGAGCACGCGCCCGCCAGCCTCTGGAAGGTGCCGCGGCCGGCGAAACGGTCTGGGGCGGATCGCTCGCGGGGCGGTTCTGAGCCGGGCGCACCTGACAATATAGCGGTACTGCGGCTCGGATTTGCCCGGGCGCACAGTGTAAGCATCCCCGCTCGCAATGTGAATCCAACGCCCCTCATCTGAGCGCAGGCATGAATCCGCGCGACCCCGCGCGAACTCGCGCCTGCGCCTGCGCCTGCGCCTGCGCAAGGCGATGATCAGCTACCCTAGACTCGGTTCATCACTTACATTTGGTCACATGAGCGACCCGGCCTCCACTACCGCGCTGACTTACCCATTCACAGCCGTGCCCGGGCCCGGTGAGGCGTTCGAGGTCGCCCCCGGTGTGCGTTGGCTGCGCATGCGCCTGCCGATGGCCGGACTCAACCACATCAACCTCTGGGCCCTCGCCGATGGCGACGGCTGGACGCTCGTCGATACCGGGATGCAGACCACCGACACGGCCACTGACTGGCAGACCGCGTTGTCCGGACCACTCGCCCGCGGGCCGGTCCAGCGCGTGGTGTGCACACACATGCATCCGGACCACATCGGCATGGCCGGGTGGCTCACGCGGGCGCACAACGTTCGTCTGTGGACTACACGACTTGAGTACATCACCTGCCGGATGCTGGTCGCGGACACCGGGCGCGAGGCGCCGGTGGACGGAGTGCGCTTCTACAAGGCGGCCGGCTGGGACGAGTCGGCAATCGAACACTACAGGGCCCGCTTCGGCGGCTTTGGCAAAGCTGTGCACGCCCTGCCCGACAGCTACCGTCGCGTCATCGAGGGTGAGGAAATCCTCATCGGGGGTTACCGGTGGCGGGCGGTCATTGGCCGCGGACATTCCCCGGAGCACCTGTGCCTGCATTGCCCCGAGCTGAAGCTCTTGATCTCCGGCGACCAGGTACTCCCCCGCATCACCTCCAACGTGTCGGTGTTCCCGACCGAGCCGGACGCCGATCCACTGACCGAGTGGCTCGACTCACTGGCATGGCTCAAGCGGCAGATCCCGGATGACGTCCTCGTTCTGCCCTCCCACAATGAGCCCTTCCACGGCCTGCATGCGCGCCTGGACGCCCTGGCGGAGGGTCACGAGAAGCGGCTTGTGCGCGTACTTGAGGAGCTGAGCATCCCTAAGCGCGCGGTGGACGTATTCAGCGTGCTCTTCAAGCGCGCCATCGGATTGGACATGCTCGGCATGGCCACCGGCGAGAGCCTCGCGCACCTGAATTGCCTCATTGTCCGCGGGCTCGCCACGCGCGAGTTCGATGAGAGTGGTGTTCTTTGGTACAAGGCGCGCCCGCCCGCCTAGTCAGCGCGCGAGGTCATCCTCCGGCTGCCGTGATGCCTCGCTCGTTTCGCGTTCGAGCTCCGCCTTAGTGTCAGTGCGTCCCCCGGCCCGCAGCGCGAGCCACGACTCGCGCGCCTGGCGCCGCACCTCGGCGAGATCGGCCCTAGGCACAGGCTTCGTCAATGCGCCGGAAACGTCGGCATCAGCGGCCGGCGCCTTCGACCTCGGTACATCGCGTTCCTGAGCGCGTGACTGACGTCGCTGTACGCGCTCCCGGTATTGCGCGCGCAGCGCCTCGGCGACCTCGCTGCGCACCCCAAGACGCTCCATCCTGAACGGCACCTGCGGAATCCGCGGACGCGGTTCGCGGTCGATGCCCTGCGCCGCGAGGCTACGATGGTCGATCCTCGCATCGACGCCCGCATCGCGCAGCGCGCTGTTGGCCAGCTGAGCCCAGCGCTCCCGAATGTTCACGTACTCGGCCCGGTGCTCGGGCAATCCACGCCCGCGGCGATTGACAGACGTCATGTCCAGCCCCGCCTTCGCTCCAAGACCCGCGGGAGTCACCTCGCGTGTGGTCGTGAGAATATGAGCATGGAAATTCCTGGGATCTCCGCCGGCTCGCGGCGCATGCACCGCAAGATCAACTGCGACGCCGTAGCGTTCCGTGACCTCCGTTGAGAAAGCACGTGCCAGCGCGATGCGCTGCTTAGGGTCCAGTTCCGCTGGCAACGCGACCATGTACTCGCGAGCCACACGCGCGTCGTGGCGTTTCTCGGCGCGCTCCGCGGTGTTCCACAGGCGCTCGCGGGAACTCGCCCACTCGAGCTGCTGCCCCGCGAAACGCTCCGGCACGAAGATCGCCGTGTGCAATACGTCGCGTCGATTGACGTGGCTATACACCTTACCGCTGCGCTCGTCCCGGAGGCGCTCACCCGCCCGGTAGGCGGCGGATGCGGCCGCGCTCCTGCCGGTGCTGCGACGAATCGGGGTGATCTGCATGAGGAAGGTCGCCATGCGTCACCGACGCGCGGCGAAGCGGACCCGCCGCCAGGCCGGTGAGTCAGCGGTCTTCAGATATCCGGCGAGATCCGGCAACTGCTCGATCTGCGCCGGCAGCACCGCGGTCTCGATGACGTGTTGTTCACTGACGTTGGTCGAGCGCCGGGAGCCGCGCGCGGCGAACATGCTTTCGCGGTCACTGCCGCGCGCCGTCTGGCGGCGGATCACCTCTCGCTCGCCTATAAGCCGCGAGGCGAACTGCGCCGTACCACCGTGGTCACTTCCCGAGCAGCGTAAGATGAGAATGTTGGTCTGCAAGGCTGTGGCGCCGGTCATGAACGGCGATCCCTGCGCCTGGGCGAGCGCCTGCCCAGAGAGCCCCAGCAACACGAGCGCGAGAATAACGGCTTGGCCCCTGCTCCGGTGTCCGGCCTCTGTCGTGGCGTACCCTGCGTTGCTGCTCATGCGTAGGCTCCTGCGCGTTTGCGGATTCGTGAAAAGGGGTGCGCAGTCTCAGTCGCGGTCGCATCCGTTGGAATCACCATTGCGTGTCCGTTCGCGCAGAAACTCGCGCCGCCCACGGGGACTTCAACACTTGCCGCGGTCGCGCTCGTGTATGTTCGCCGCCCAGCAGAGGTCACAGCACAAGAGGAGCCGCGCCATGTCTTTCGCCGATGCGATGCGCGATGAGGGGACACTCGAGGAGTGTCTGGATGAGATCGGAGAACTAGTTGCGGGATTGGACCGCTATGCGCCCACGATGCTGGCGGTCGCGCTGCGCGTGCACCTGGAGGCGTTGCTGCAGGCGCTGCTTGAGGGCGAGGTATGCACGCGGGCGGAGGTGCGCGCGTTCGTCAGGGAACTCGAGCGGGAAGCGCTTCAGAAGGAAGGTGAGTGAAGCGCGTCAGGCCGCCTCCGTAGTCAGCGGTTCGAGGCCGCCTCGTGCGCCTGCGGCTGTGGCATTGTCGGCTTGGGCGCGCTCGGAGCCGGCTGCGGCGACGCCGGCGGGCGTGTGGCGACCGGCGCGGGAGGCGCCTGCGCTCGCGGTGCCGCCTCCCGCGGGGACGTTGGCACCCGGTATTGGGGGACTGCCGTCGCGGGCGCGCTGGCAACGGGGGCCGACCAAACCTGGCGCGCCGGGGCGGCCTGCGGCACCTCGCCGTACACAGGAGCCGATTGTGATGTCTGGGGTGGGGGTGGCGGCCCGATTGGCGCCACGGCGGGGCGGTCATAGCGCGCGGCGGGCACCGCGGGGGCCGCCGCGGGGGCTGCGAACGTCCGCGGGCGTGGGGCGTTCGCGGGCAGGTCCGGAGGGGCGGGTGAAGGGTGCTGCGCACCCGTCGCGGCGCTGTTCTGCAATGCGTGTTCGCGATCCGCGAGGCCCGGCGTTCCCATGCCGGTCGGCGGCACGGCCGGGGAGCCAGGACGGGCGGGCTGCGCAGCTGAGACCATGCGCACAGGAACCGCGGCGACCGGGGGCTGCAGGCGCGCGAGATCCGCGAGTGCGAGCGGACGCCCACCATTGGCCTGCATGGCCCTCACCTGGCGATCAAAGGGTATGGGCGCCCGCGGTAGCGGCGTGAGCGCGAGCACCAGCCGGTTCATCAGCGCCGGCGGCGGCCGCGCGAGGCCATGGGAGACGCCCGCGCCGAGCACGCTCGCGCGGTTCGGAACAATCGCTGGCGCCACCGCACCCGCGACCGCGCCGGCGAGCACCGTCGGCGGCAAGCGCTGGGTGTGCCCGGCAAGGCGCTCGCCGGAGGCGAACACGCCCTGGCTCACCGCGGTCACTCCGGCGGCTGTGTTGTTCACGTAGTGCGAGTTCGTGTTCGTGTAGATGTTGTGGGTGCCAGAGGTGTTGTTGATGATCGTCGTGTTGGTGACGTTGACGTTGCGCGCGTAGGCGGGGCTGACCCGATAGCCCGGCACGTAGACTTCCTGTGGACCGAGAGGGAACCATCCGACGTCCGCCCCACCGACGATTAGCGGATCGCCCGCGGGCCCGCCGATCCAGCCCACCAGCGCGGGCGCGTAGACCGGGCGCGCGACGCGCGGACCAGGCACCCAGCACCAGTTGGCGTTCCAGCTCACCCAGCGCCCGTAGTGGAAGGGGGCATAGCCCCAGCGCGCATCGTCGATCCAGGTCCAGCCCCACGGTCCCACCCACGCCCAGTGGCCGTAACGGTAGGGGGCCCAGCCGGGGATAACCCCTGTCGGGGTCCACACGTAGCCGTATTCAGGGGTTTCCCGCCATTGGCCGCTATCATCCAGATCCTGCGTGCCAGCGACGTTATCGGCGATGTACTCGCGCGAGGGCGAGTCCTCGATTTGTCGCTCGCGCGCGGCTGACCACGCATCCAGCTCGTCAGGCGCCCCCAGGGTCGCCCCATCCGCCATCACCTGACCGGCGCCAGTGAACGAGACCCGCCGCTGGGCCGCGATTTCGGCCTGCTGCCCTCCTCCGGCCGCCCTGGCCAGTCCCTCGCTGACCTTCACGATCGTGGTATCGCCGGTTTCGTCGACCTCGACCCGGTACTCGCCAGGCTGCGCCAGCGTCACGGCGATATTGGGCGTGTCGATTTCGTAGTTCTCGCCGCCGCGCATCTCGCGCACGCGCACGATGAGCGTGCCCGCGGTGAGCTGCATCTGCGCCGCGGTGTCGTCCAGCTTCAGGAAGGAGAAACCCGTCGTCGCGCCCAGGCGTACCACGGCCGCCCCCATATCCAGTTCGGCGCGCGAGCCAACATCGCTCCAGAGTCGGTCGCCGGTGGTGAGCGGACGATTGAGCGTGGCTGAGGTCCATTCCTGCAAGCCCGCGGGCTGCAGGGAGACACTCCCCTGCGTATCGCTCAGGCGCGCGGCGCGCCCGGGTGGATCCGTGTCGTCGGCATGCGCGGACCAGGCGCATAGGCTGAGCACCGACAGCACACCGATTCGGCGCGCCATCCACGGCCACGTCTTCATCATCATCTCCCTCCCTCGCGGCGCGGGCGCGCTCCCGCGGCGGGTGCGACGCACCCAGCCACGCATCCCACCCCACGGGGCAATACGCGATTCACGGCTCCATATGACGGCCGCGAGGCTGAACAGGAGGTGAACCGGACTCGCGGGGGGCGCGGGATCGCGGTTCTCCGATCCGGCGGATCCTCAGCCAGTGCGCGAGGGCGGCGATGATCACCGCGGCGCCAAGCCACTCATGAACCCAGCCGGCGCCGGCGTGGAATGGGCCAGTGGTGTAGTAAAGCGCATAGCCGGTCAGGACCAGCAGCGCGGCGCACCCGAGAAGCGTCCAGCCCGAGGGCCGATTGCGCGATCGCCGCCAGCATTCCAGGACATGGCCCGCGCCCAGCCAACCCAGCAGAAAAACCGCGGCGACACCCACGAGGCCGTGCGCGCGCATGAGGATGGCTTCCCATGGATGGGGAAGCGCGCCGAACTCATTGCGCGGCTCGAATCGCAGGTGCAATACCAGCCACGCGATCCCTGAGGCCCACAGCAGCGCGCCCACGCCGTACACGGCCGCGCGCAACCCGCGCGACATTGGCACCGGCAGGCGCGCGGCGGCCATCCGCTGCCCGGGCTCAGTCCGCCGCGGTTGATGGCCGCAAGGCCACCTGCCACAGCGCCACGAGCCAGCGCACGCCCTGCGTCACGTGCTCGCAGGAGAGCGTGGCGCCGGCGATGTTCTTGATGTCGGTCCGCGCGCGAAGGTGATCCAGGCTCTCGCGACCGGCGAATTGTTGGCGCCAGGCCTCATTGCGGATCTCCCCGCCGTGGCTTTCGCGGTAGCTCATCACCTCCGGGATACCCAGTCGTCCCTGGACATCGATCGAGGCCGCGTAAGTGATGAAGTCCTCTTTGCCGACCACCTCGTCGATGAAGACGTAACCGAGTATTCCCTCGCCGCGCAGCGCGCGGAAGGCACGCAGGCCACGGTGCGGGGGCTGCTCACCCGCGAGCGCCGTGACCTTGTCGCGCTGCGCCGCGCTCAGGGCGAAGACGACTTCGGTGAATCGGTCCGCCTGCGGAAAGAGCGCCCTCTGCGCGGCCTCCACCGACAGGTAGTCGGCGGCGATGACGATCTGTGTCGGGGCGAGCGCCAGGGCGCCTACAGCGGCGGCGAACCCGAGGTCGGGGAAACTCATTTCAGTCACGGGTTTAATGTCTAAATGCGAATGATTCTTAATTGCCGTAGGATACCGGCATGGCGCCTGAAGGTCCAACCGGCATGCCCCCACTGGATCTCCAGAACCCCCAAGCGAACGCCCCGAAGGCCGTTAACGCCCGCCGCATGCGCCTGGGGCTCGGCACTTGGGTGGTGATCGAGGCGACGAGTCGCTCGGCGTCCTGTGCCTTGAGGGGGCTTGAAGCCGCCTTCGGCCGCATCCGCCACGTCCAGGAGCGCATGCACCCGGAGCGCGAGGGGAGCGACCTGCGGCGACTTCGCGATGCGCCTGCCGGCACCGCGGTGCCCATCGATCCGGCCACCTGGACCGTGCTGAGGTTCGCGCAGCGCCTGTTCGAGCTGTCCGGGGGTGTATTCGACCCCTGCCTGCCGCGCGCCGCAGGCCGACTGTGTGATCTGGAGCTGTCATCGCACCCGCTTAAGGCGTGGGCACGCGCCCACGCGCCACTGAGCATCGACTGTGGCGGCATCGCCAAGGGCTACGCGGTGGACTGCGCGCTGGATGCGCTGCGCGCGGCGGGCTGCTTCGGCGGCCTCGTCAACGCCGGCGGAGATCTGCGCGTCTATGGGCCTGACCTCCGGACGCTGTTACTGCGACGCCCTGACGGTAGCTATATGCCGTGCGAGTTGCGTGAGGCCGCGCTCGCGGTCAGCGACCTCGATGCGACCAACCGCCCAGCCGAGCACCGCGGCTACTACGTGCGCGAGTCGCGCGTGGGGGGGCCGAAGCGCTTTGCGGCGGTGCGCGCCCCCGTGGCGATGGTGGCCGATGCGCTCACAAAGTGCGTGGTGCTGTGCCCGCCAGCGGTGGCGCAGGCACTCATGCGTGAGCTTTCGGCCGAGATCCTCGCCTGATTCACAGCATCCCGGGCAGCCGCTCGGCGAGGAAGTCGATGAAGGCGCGCACCGCGGGCAACAGACCGCGCCGGCCCGGAAACACCACGTGCAGGATGCCCAGCGGACTGTTCCAGCGCGGCAGCACGCGCTCGAGCGCGGCGGATTTCAGGTCCGCCCGCACGACGCTTTCCGGGAGTCTCGCGATCCCAAGACCGGCCAGCGCCGCGG
>JANYBG010000017.1 GCA_025360865.1 Pseudomonadota bacterium
CCGGCGCTTAGACTTGGGAGTCAGCCTGCCGGCTATCAGCACCGTGCACGCGGTGCTGAATCGGCACGGCCTTGTCAGCCGCGGTCGGCGACGGCATCACTTCAAGGCTCAAGGCAGCACCCTCTCCCGACCCGACCAACCCAACGAGTTGTGGTGCGCCGATTACAAGGGCGAGTTCATGCTCGCCGATCACCGCTACTGCTATCCCTTGACCATCACAGACTTCGCTTCGCGTTACCTGCTGTGTTGCGAAGGCCTGCACAGCACCCGCGAGCAGTTCGCCTTCAGTGTCTTTGAAAGAACCTTTAGGGATTACGGCCTGCCGCGCACCATCCGTACCGACAACGGAGTGCCGTTCGCCAGTTGCAGCACTTTCTTCGGCTTGAGCAAACTGTCCGTATGATGGCTGCGCTTGGGAATCGGTATCGAGCGCATCAAACCGGCTCATCCGGAGCAGAACGGCAGGCACGAACGCATGCATCTGACTCTGAAGAAAGAAGCCACCAAGCCTGCCGGAAAGAACTTCCTGCATCAGCAGGCTCGCTTCGATGCCTTCACACGCGTCTACAACCACGAGCGGCCGCACCAGGCCCTGAACATGCGCTATCCGGCAGAACTCTTTAAGCCCTCCGTGCGCGCCTACGACGGCTTACCTGCGCTTGAATATCCCTTCCACGATCGCACCGTCGTCGTCACGCAATGTGGGCGCCTGTGCTTCGGTGGACGCAAAATCAACCTCAGCCAGGTCTTTGCAGGTCAGGCCGTCGGCGTCAGGGAGGTCGCCGACCACATCTGGTTGATCAGCTTCATGCACTACGACTTGGGCTTCTTCGACGATCAGTGCACCCGCGTCGAAATGTGCCAATAACCCCTTCAGTGCTAAGGTGTCAGGCGGTCTCAACGGGTCGGCGAAACACCTTCAGCTAATGTGTAGCTTGGGAGGTGGATGTCATGGGTCGTCACTCGAGAGTCTCGGACGCGCAACGCGTGGAACTTTGGCGGCGGTACCGTGCCGGCGAGACGGTACTGGATATCGCCAACGCCCTTGGCCAGAGTTCGACTGGTAATGTTTATCGTGTGCTGGAAGCCTACGGCGGCATCACGCCGCCACAGCGCTGCCGCGCCCCGCGGGTGTTGAGTTTTTCAGAGCGCGAAGAGATATCCCGAGGCGTCGCGGCTGGCGAGACGATGCGCGCCATCGCGAGAAGACTCGGCCGGGCGATCTCCACTGTCAGCCAGGAGCTCTCGCGACATGGCGGCCGTTGCGCCTACCGCGCGGCACAGGCTGACCGCGAGGCTTGGCGGTCCGCCCGTCGACCCAAGCGCTGCCTGCTCGCCTGCAACCAGCCGTTGCAACGGCTGGTTGCAGCTAAACTGCAGCAGGACTGGTCGCCTCAGCAGATTGCAGCCTGGCTGCGAGACCAGTATCCCGGCAATCCGGAGAGGTGGGTGTCCCACGAGACCATCTACCGTAGCCTGTTCATTCAGGCTCGCGGTGCCTTAAAAAAGCAGCTCCTCGCGCATCTTCGCTCTGGGAGGCGCATCCGTCGTTCCCGTCATGCAGTCGACGGCCGAACTCGTGAACGCATACTGGGGGCGGTGTCCATACGCGAGCGGCCGGCCGAGGTCGAAGATCGAGCCGTTCCGGCAAAGTCTATTTTTGTGACCCGTTTAGCCCTTGGCAACGTGGCAGCAACGAGAACACTAACGGGCTCTTGCGACAGTATTATCCGAAGGGCATGGATCTCTCAGACGTCAGCCAGGCCCAACTGGATGTTGTGGCGAGAAAGCTCAATACTCGACCACGGCAGACTCTGGACTGGCAGACGCCAGCCCATATTTTGCGATTAAGTGTTTCGACAACCGGTTGAGGCCAAGTCAGCGATCTGGCCGGAATACTCTGTAACCTATGTGCCCGAAAGCACAATCAAAGCGTTAGCCACGACCGGCACGGACGCGAGGTGCCCAGCATTCATTGGACACTGTTTAGGACCGCCATCGCCCGCTATCTGCAAGAAAAGTGATGGACCGCATTCGGGGACCAATGGGGCAATCAGGAGCCGAAGACGTTCCAAAGGTAACTCGCTGCCCCACGAAGCTCGCGCAGAAACCTACGTATCGCAGCGTCTGACAGAAGATTCGTGCGCCGATACCAATTCTCAAGGATCACTCGGTTCGTTTGCCGCTTACACAGGTGCTTCGCGTAATAGGCGCCACGACCGATGTCGTACGCCTTTAATGTGGTGTGGAGATCGGCGTTTGACCTTCGTCCGTGATGATGCCTAACAGTCGGCGTTGGCGAATAAATCCCTGTAAACCCGCAGCACGACGCGCGGAACAGGAAATCGATGTCCTCGGCCGACCTTGTGACGGAACCCGCTCCGAGCCTGACGTCGAACGGGCCAATGACCTCTAGAACCCGTCGGCTAAAAGCCATATTTGCACCCATCATCGCCCCGGCGGGAATGAATGTGTTCGGGGGAAATAGCTCCGGCGTGGTGGAAGTTTTAGTCGAGATTCGGAGGTCAGCCGGGTCATGCAACAGTACTCGCCCACCGCAATAATCAATGCTTGGGAATGAGAAGACGTCAAGGATATCGTTCAAATATGACTGGGTTGGATAGCAATCATCATCAGTGAACGCGACTATGTCACCGCGAGCGTGACGCAGGCCGGCATTGCGCGCGCGCGAGAGGCCGACAACAGGTTCGGACACAACGTCGACGCGCACGCTGGTCTTTGACTGGATCGATCGGATCCATTGCCAAGTGCCATCGGTCGAACCGTTGTCCACAACAATGAGTTGCCAAGGCGCCCGGCACTGCAATCCTAATATGACAGCGAGCGCTGCTCGCAACGACGGAAACCGGTTCCGAGTGCAGACTATCAGCGTGAGGCGCTCTTTCGCGTGGGACGTCATGCGTAAGTCCGGTTATCGACGTTCACTCGGCTCAAGCCTTGAGCCAGACATCGAGGCTGTGGATCGTGAGTTTTTTCAGCCTCCAAGTCCACGCCAAATCAGGCTAAGTGAGAGGTTCGGAGCATTCTGTTGTGAACCGGCGTCGAGGATTGAACATTGCCCGCAGTGCTTGCTCGTTCTCCGCGCATCGCTGGACTGGGATTGACTTTCCGACTCATCGAGCTCGTCTGGCGATCCCGCTTGGATATCGACTGCCGTGTGCGAATCGCCTGAGATGACGGTCCCTTCTCGTCTTCCACGACCGATTCGGAAACCGGACAGAGAATGCCATTGCCGGTTCTCTTTCGGGGCGTCTCATTCAAGCCCGTGTCCCGGTGGGGAACCAGAACGGGACGGGTCGATTGCTGAAAGGTACGTCTCCCGTTAGGGAACGTACTATCTATGACTGACGGTCTCGCCGCTGATCGCGGTAGCGTTGCAGGTCGCGCTGAATAGCTTGTTTCAGTTTGCGGAGCTGCTTATCAGCGGGCACTGCCACGCCGGCGACCGCACCGATCGAAGGATCCGTCGCAGCCGGGATGAGGGTTGCCTTCTTGCCTTTGCCGTAGGCCGCGAAGAACGCGACCTCGCCCGGTACTGAGACCATGTAAAAGCTGTCGACGGGGAGATGTTCTTGCGCCGCATAGCGTGCCCGGAAAGCCACCAGACGCTGGGTAATCTCGAGATTCGCATAGCCTCCGCGCTGCCAACGGCCGTCCATGAACAGCATTAGGAATGCATCGACGACCTCACCCTGCGACTCCACGGGAAACAGGATCGCCGAGGTGGTGCCGGCCAGGAGTCGGGTGGGATCGTCTGAGCGCAAGAGGTGCGCGAAGCTGAGGCCCACGATCGGAAAAGGAACACCGAGGGAACGCGGCGCGGCGCCTGATACCCGCAGATCGAGCTGCCGGCTCTCGGGCAGCGCCATATTAAGTGCCTTGGCGAAGCTCAGCTGCGGCCGCGCCCTCGACGGGGGCGGCGGGTGATTGTGAAACCCCACAGGGTCTGGGGGCGGAGGCGGCGGACCCGCGTCAACCCTGAGGACGGGGGCGTCTGGAGCGATCACCGCGAGATGCCACTGGTCGCCCTCATGCGCGGGGGTGACAGTGACCCCCATGTCGTTCCCCGGAGTAGTGTAGGTGCTGAAATAGACCCACCGACTGTGCTCCGAGGTGGCGGAGACTCCTGGCGCCGGCCCACACGCCGGCACAACGGACGGCGGCGCCATCGGCACGGGCCAGGGATCCCAGATCTGGAGATACTGCGTGCCGCTGCTGTCCCTCTCGTCCGAGTAACCCGTCGCAACCAACTGGTGCTTACCTACGGGTAGCGAGCCGGTGGCGTCTTCAGGATAGTCCCACATGAACAGGAACGGACGCCCCGCGTCAATCTCCTGTCTTGCGGCGTCCCACGTGAGGCCCACGCTGTTGTCGCCGGTAGCGGATGGAGTGCCGCTGAACCCTGTATTGACGGTGAGTCCGTGCAGAAGCGGGACTCCCCAGCCGTTGCAGTTCCCGAGATTAGCCTCGCAATTCGACGCGGCGGTGCCCCACTTATAGGCGGCTTCCAACGCCTGGCTTGTGGGGAAGAGTGCGGGAGTTGCCGCCGGCGGGCTCGTGAGTGGCGGACAACTCGGGTAGAACTGGTTGACGGCGAGCACGTCGGCTGCTGCCCAACACAGCTTGCTCGCGTACTGCGGCTCGGAATCCGTCAGCAGCAACGTCTTGCTCGCAGCCCGCGCCATCAGCGGTACGGTCATGATGAGTAACGCAGTGCAGCACGCGAACGAGGCGGGACACCGAGTTTTCATGCGTATTCTTATAGTGGATCGGTCAGTGGCAGTTTGAACCAGCTGCGCGTACAGTCAACTGGAAGCAGGCAATACGAAAAAGGCAGTCAACACTAAACGAGGGGGCGAGCGATGGTCACTGAAAAAACTCGATCCACGAAGAGCGGATCGAAAGCGTTTCCGCGCGACGAACTGGGCCGGGAGCTGCGAACATGACCATTCCCCGGCGTGATTTATTGACCGGCGCCTCGTTGGTTCTCGTGGGAAGCGCCAGCGGGTGCGGAAAGGGAAATCCGGGCAATCCGGGCAATCCGGGCAATCCGGATCTGCTTCGCACTCAGTTCATTGCGGATTTCACCGCGGCGTTCATTGGTGATCCGACAAGAATCAGCCCGGGTCAGGTAGACCGTTGGCCGGACCCGAACCGCATTTGGCCGGCACCCGGACAAACAAAAAATGACATCGTTACCGACTATGCGACGTTCGTGAACGTGCTGATGACGGTGGGGTATGTCATGGCGCCGCCGCCTGCCGCCCCGAGCGGCTCACTGGGCGCCCGGATCGCGCAGTTCCTGCAGGCGCGGAATTGGCCGACTGGGACCACGGTCCCGCCGGAATACAGGGCTGAGCTGCCCACCGTCCACCTCGCGGAGATCTCGGTGATCCTTGACCGCCTGCTGCAGGCGGTCAACTCGTTTGGGGACGGTGCAGGTGGCGGCGGCAGTAGCTGGCCGCATCACTGACGCCTGACGCCCAATCTCTCACGATTGCGGTGGCGTTGCCGCCGCCTCCGGCGCAAGTGTTCTGACGTTCGCTTCGTTGTCAGCGCGTACGCGTTCCAGCAGCGCGCGGAAGTCGGCCCGAGGACGCAAGGTGGAGAAATACGGCTCGCGCTCGGCGAGCCAAGCGTCGCGCCAGCCCTGATCCGCAGCGCGCTGCAGAGCGCGCATCGCCCCTGCTACGTCCCCGCGCAAAGCCGCCACCTGCGCCTGCAGCTCATACACCCCGTGGCGGCGCATGCCCGCCGCGGTCAACCGATCGAGCAGCGCCGTAAGCGCGGTCAACTGTTGCGCTGCTCCCGCCGCATCGCCAGTCGCCTGGTGCGCCGCAGCGGCGATCAGCAGATAAGCGCGCCCGGTGCGCGCGAGCCACGGGCTGGCAAGGTCATCGGGCCTGAGTTCGGTCGAGGCAAGTGCCCGGTCGACGAACGCCCGCGCGGCTTGGGGCTCGCCTGCGAGCAGCTCCACGTTCGCCAGCTCAAATAGCACGCCGGGGTCGCTCGCATCGGCGAGGCGCTGCGCGGCAATCCGCTGGTGCAGCGCCTCGAGACCACCGCCGGCGTATGCCGTGACGAGTCCGATCCAGCTGAGCCAGGGGGTGGCATTAGTATTCCCAGTCGCGACGACCGCCGCGTCGTAGCTCTCGCGTGCCCGTTCCGGAAGACCGAGACTCAACAGCCAGTGTCCGCGCTGCGCGTAGAGTTCCTGAGCGTCGGCTGAGCGCGAGAGGGCGACGCTATTCCAGCGCAGCGCCTCGGCGAGCCGGCCGCGCGCCTCTTCCAGGTCGCTCGACACGCTATAAGCGGATACAGACTGCGGGTCGAGGCTGCGGGAGCGGTCGCAGGCTGCGGCCGCACCGTCGTATTGCCCCAGATCTGCGAGCGCAGTGCATCGTTGCGCGGCGAGGTTGTAATCCAGCGGATCAAGATCGGCGGCGTGACTGTAGTAGCGCAGCGCGTCGCGCGGCTGACCGTTGACGAGGTAGTAGAAACCGAGCTCAGAGGCTGCGTCGCGAGAGTTGGGATTGAGCGCCTCGGCATGATGCAGGTCACGCAGTGCCGCATCATGCCGCAGCAGCTCTGTCTCAAGCGCGCCACGCACCACATACACGTCGGCGAGGCGCGGCGCCTGTTTCGCGGCGCGTTCCAGCAGAGGCATGGCGTCGCCCGCGATATCCACGATGGGTCGGTCGTTGAAATAGCGCTGATTCAGGTACGCGTAGGCGAGCCCGACCTGCGCGAGCGCGAAGCTCGGATCGAAATTGATGGCTTGCCGGTACAGCTCGATGGCGCGCTCGTTGTCCTGCTTGGTTCCTTGCTGCTGATGATGGCGCGCGACGAGGTAGAGCGCGTAGGCCTGCGCACTGGAGCTGCGCCGTTCGCTCAGGTTGGCGATCGCCACGCCCGTCAACCGAAGCTCCAGATTGTTGGCGACTGACCGTGCCACCTCTTCCTGCATCAGGATGACATTGGTCGACGCGGCATCATAGGAACCGGACCAGAGGTTGTAGCCGTCGCGCGTGGAGATGAGCTGCACGCTTACGCGCAAGACATTGCCGGCGCGCCGCAGCGTGCCTTCGAGCACGTGCGTTGCGCCGAGCTGGCGACCGATCTCGCGCACGTCAGTCTGACGGTCGCGAAATACGAACGCCGAGCTGCGCGCAACAACCCGCAACATCGGGATCTGCGCAAGCCAGTTGGAGAGCTCCTCCGTGATCCCGTCACTTAAGGGCTGCTCGGTCTTGCCGACGCTCAGATCGACGAATGGCAGCACCGCGATCGCCGTCTGACCGTTCGAGGTCGCTCCCTCCACCACGACCGAGTGCCGGGATACCCACCACCTATCGAGTAAGTAGGTCAGGCCCACAGCTGCGATCGCAATGAGGATCGCCGCGCTGAGGAGGGCGACTGGCCGAGCGCGGGGCCTGGTGTCAGCGCCGAGCCCGGCGAGCAGTGCTTCCACGGTGCTGGTGCGTGCCTCCCGGTCAAAGGCCAGCCCTTTTGCCAGCGCCGCATTCTGTCCCCGCGACAGCCCCTGGAGCGGCGGCACCTGGGTACCCGCTGCCCGAGCGTCGAGCGCGCTGAGTTCCCCGAATGGGCGCTCCCCGCAGAGCATCTCGTAGATCACGCAGGCGAAGGAGTAAATGTCATCGCGCCGGTCCGCCTCCTTCCCCTCGAGCATCTCGCAGCTGGCATAGGCGGGTGTGAGGGCGCGCGGCCCGGAATCGGCGTGCAGTAGCGGACCGCGCGACACCCGCGCAATGCCGAAGTCGAGCAGTTTGGTCCTGCCCGAGATTGTCCGGAACACATTCGCAGGCTTCAAGTCGCTGTGGATCACGTTGTGGTCATGCGCGTTGCCCAGCGCCTTGCCCACGTCCTCAATGATTGGCCAGGCGTGACTGAAGGGCAGGCCGCGGCCAAACTCCTCATCGAGCAGCATGTCCAGCGACTTGCCTTCGAGATACTCCATCAATACATAGAGCCTCTGGCCATCCACATTCACCGAATGCGCGTCGACAATGTTGGGATGGCTCAGCTTGCGCGTCTTACGGACCTCCTCCCTCAGCAGCGTGAGGATCGCGGGGTGCAACTCCTCCTTGAGAACCTTGATGGCGAACCTCTCGCCGGGCACCTGCTCATCGGCGGCCAGGTACACCACCCCCATCCCCCCCTCACCGAGCTCGCGCTCTATGCGGTAGCGGCCGCCGAGCAGATGGCCAATCGCAAGCCGCACGCTGTTGGATGACATGGCCGTTTGCGCTCGCCCGGTCGCGCCTCGGCGGCGCCCCTGAGGCTGCGTCTCCGGAAGTTCTGCGGGGGGTGGGCCTTCTTGTGCGCACGCTGACAGCTGCGGATCGACTTCGGCCTCCCGCGGTGAGGCTGCGGTGGACAGGGATGCGCGGTCCTTTTCTTCTGCGGTCATCTAGTGCGCCTTGGTGGTCGGCAAAAGCATGCGCCCACTCGGCCAATAACAGCAAATTCGATCCGCGCCGGCGGTAAACGCGCAGTTACGCGGATCCGCCGTAATTGCGTAAGCGCGCAAGATTTCACTGCTTCCTAAGATCTCCCTAAGGACCGCCGGGTGGCTCGTGGGTAATGTCACTCCCGAGGCTGAGAACTACCGATACGTCCGAAGCCGCAGTGAAGTTCCCAAATCCAAGACAGGAGACCGTCATGAACTCGAATGTGAAGACCGATAAGCGCACCGTCCTCGGTTACGCCTCGACGATGTGGCTAGCGTGTGTGTTGGTTGCTTTCAACGCGCATGCTAACGATGAGCGCTCCGAGACCGTCAAGTTCTCCGATCTGAACCTCAGCTCACCGGCGGGCGTGGAGGCGCTCTACGGGCGCATTCACGCGGCAGCCCGGCGCGTCTGTGACCAGCCGGCGGGGGAGCAGGCCGCAGTCAAGGGGTGCATGACTAAAGCTGAGAACGGGGCGATCGGAAAGGTGAACCTCCCGTTGCTCACAACGTTCTACCAGCAGAAGACCGGAAGACAGCCGCAAGCGATCACCGCGAGTCGATGAAAAGCTGCAGGGGTCTGGGCAATGGCCAAGCTCGGACCCCTATTCTTCGACGACGGTCGGCTCGCCCGATGTTTCCCGCAGGACGACGTGCTATTTAGGAGTGGCCACTGCGACACCCCCTTTTTTTTGCGGCGCAGCATAAATGGGGGCGGCTGAAAAGTGCCGGCTACTGGAACCAGAACCATGAGGCTGAAGTACAGCGACTGCGTGCTCGACTTAGACGCTCGGCAGCTCGAGCGCGCGAATAAGGCCGTCCCTCTCGAGCCCAAGATGTACGAGTTGCTCGAAGTACTGATCAGGCGCCGGCCGGCGGTCGTCACAAACAACCAACTCGACGAGCTGCTCTGGCCAAATGTTTACGTCGCGCGCACCAGCTTGACGCGTCTGGTCTCGGAGCTCCGAGCCGTGCTCGGTGACACGCCGCGTGATTCCTGCATCATCCGAACCGTTTACAAGGTTGGATATGCGTTCTGCGCCGAGGTGACCGACCTTCCTTCAGTGCGGTCCTTGCCGATAACGATCGAGCTGCTTTGGGCGAAGCAAGCGTTCCCACTCGCGGACGGCGAGCACATCGCGGGACGGGACGCGGAATGCTCACTGGTCATCGAAGGCACCACGGTTTCGCGACGTCACGCCCGCATCACGATCGCTGACGGAGCGGCGACAATCGAGGACCTCGACAGCACCAACGGTACTAACGTCAATGGAACACGCATCTCGGCGCCGACGCGGCTCGCCCCCGGGGATGAGCTTGCGCTTGGGAGCGAAGTGTTGCGAGCGCGGTTGCGCAGTTCATCCGCGTTGACCGTCAAGGTGGACCCAGACAGTGAGGCCAGCGCCAAGTCTGCGGGCAGATCACCGAAAGGAGAGTTGAAGCCGTAGCGGATTTTTGGACGAGGCCACGAAGGGCTACGTCACGTTCCGCATTTAGTCGGTTCCGCGTGTCGGTAGTCCAATTCCACACCGGCCACCATTCAAATTCAAAGCGTTGATCGAGATTGACACGGACTGAGACGTCCAATCATATTGGACAGCCCCCTTCAAGCGTCATCGTTCGTCATCTGACGAGCACTGACCGCGATCGGCACAACCGGTCGTGACGCTCGGGTAACTATTCGCTCTGAGGCAGCCGTGCGGTCCTGCGCTCGAAACACCGATCGATCGGGGTCTCACTCCGGCAATTTCATCTTGCGCAGGATCGCCTTGAAACGGGGGTCGCCGCGTGCGGAAGCGAGGAACGGGTCCACCTTTACCGCGCCCAGTCCCGAGTCACGCTGTCGATAAGCGCGATCCAGCCATTCCATGGCCTTGTCTTTCTCACCGCACCATGCGTATACGGTCGCGATCTGGTAAGCACTGTCCTGCGCGTGATGCACGATCAGTTCTTGAAGCGCGCGCTCGGACTCCGCCGCATGCCCGAGGCTGTGTTCGGAGACCGCGATGCCCCAGACTCTGGTTATTTCATCCGAAATCTGGGTGAAACCCGCACGGGCGGCCTCCGCTCGGCCGTCCAGCACATCCAATGTCAAGAGGTTCGTGCGCGGCAATTCACTATCAGGGGCGAGAGCTTGCGCTCTTTCCAGCGCGCGCCGGGCCGCCGAATAGTCACCTTGGTTTGTGAGAGAGGAACCCAACCGGTTCCACACAAAGGGGTTCAAGGAATCGAGAGCGAGCGATTGTTGCTCGGCGTGGATGGCCTGCTGCACGTGTCCCAAGGACTCGAGCGTCACACCGTACTGCGACAGAGAGCGGCTGTCGTTTGGCGCCAGCGTTAGTGCGCGTTCGACGTCCGCCTGAGCACCCGCGAAGTCCAGCATGTCTGACCGGTAATCGGAGCGCGCGCGATAGCCGTCCACGAGCTCCGCGTCGAGCTCAAGTGCCTTTTCGGCCGCTATTCGGGCGCGCTCGTACCCGGCGCGGTCGTCAGTGCCCTCTGCCAAGTTGGTCTCGGAATTCGCAATAAACGCGAAGGCGGCGGCGAACTTCGGATCCAGCTTCGTTGCCTCCTTGAACGCCGCGAGAGCCGCTTTGAACCCCGCGTCGGTGGCGCGATAAAACTGCTGCTTACCCCGCAAGAATTGATCATAGGCCGCCGGTACCGACGTCGGAATCGATGCTAGGGCATCGGATGGGCCTGCAAGCCTCACTTTCAGAGCGGCCAGGACGGCCGCCGCGATCTCGTCCTGAATCTTGAACGTGTCGCTCATTTCCCGATCGTAGGTCTCCGACCACAGAGGCTCGCCGTTGTCGGTGCGTATCAATTGCGTGGTCACGCGCAGCCGATTGCCGGATTTCCGGACGCTTCCTTCGAGAATGTTGGCGACATTCAGCTTCTTGGCGATGGTCGGAATGTCGTCGGACTTACCTTTGAAAGAAAACGACGAGGTTCGCGCGATGACGTGAAGGCCTGGGATCTTTGCAAGAAGATCCAGCAGCTCTTCGGCAAGACCGTCCGAGAAATACTCCTGATCGTGCTTCTCGCTCATGTCGAGGAACGGCAGCACCGCGATGGATTTCTCGGGAATCGCTCGCCGTCCGATCGCCGTGGGCTGAGCGCTTGGGGCGGATGTCTGGGTGCCTGCCGCGGAGCGCTTTGAGAAGATGAACTTGTCCACTGCGAGGTAGCCGAAGCCGATGCCGGCGACCGCCACGATCATCGGCACTGCACGTAGCGTTGGCCGCGATTTGGCGGAACTAAGAGCAGGTTGTCGGGGCGCAGCCCCAGTGTTGGGTGCCGCGACGGCCGCTGGCGAGTGAGATTCGGGCGATGCATGAGTCGCTTCGGGCGAAAGCAGCCGTGCGACGCGCTCGACGAATGTGGTCGGAGTCACGCCCGCCGGGGAGCGCGTCCACTGCACTTTAAGGAATGACTCGGGTACCTCAGCGCCGCGGTCCGGTGTGTCATCGACGCAAACGGGGATGATGAACGCCTTGCTACGGGCGATCATGTGGCTGCGTTGGTCGGCGATATCCCATTCAAGCCGAAAGTACCCTTCAGCTCGCGCCTGCGTATGCGCTGAAATGAGCGGAACAAACAGCGCACAGTCAGCGATCTGCCGACGGATGTGATGATCCCAGGCGTCTCCGCCCCGCAGCTCGCTCTGATCGAACCAGACCTCGACGCCAGCAGCGCGCAGCGCCTTGCAGATACGACGAGCCGCATCTGCGTCTTGCGAGGCATAGCTCAAGAATACGGCCTTAGAGGACTGCGCCACAGGCTCCCCAGAAGCGTCTTTGTTAGCTGGGAACCAAGGATGCGGGAGTGTAGATGCCAGCGCAACAACTGGCCTGCAATATCCTGCTACACCCCATACGATCACGTTCGGCAAGGAGCCAATGAATCCGGGAGCGCCTTCCGACAACGTGACGGTGGATGCCGACGGGGCGCGGCACGCGACCATCAAGGCATCTTCGGACCGGGTACATTCGGGCCTTATCGGGGCCGCGCCTCAAGAGCGGGTTGGACTGCCGCAAACGCCAGTGGCGGTAACGCGCTTCCGCGTCACGTTTACGACAGCGGGAACGTACCCTTATATCTGCGCTCTTCACGACACCCTGGGGATGAAGGGAGAGATTATCGTTCTTCCCTGACGCTCCCAGTTCGCAGCGGGGCTTGCTTGGAGAGAGGACGGTGCTTTCGCGCTCAGAACGCACCGCCTCCCTGGGGGTTCGACCGCCGTCACCGTTGTGCGCGAATGATCGCGTTGTGGGAGGCGTTGAAGCCGCCGAGTGACCGATTCTGGCGGTTGGTAGGTAGTCCCCAGCGCGCCTACCAGCGAAGTTGGTCTGGCGCGGGGGCAACTGTAGGTTCAACAGAAGGGCTGCTGCCCCTCCGGATTGTCTAATACCAAATTGGTTACCCGCTTTTCGTTTGAACCCCTGGCCACCACTCACATTATTCGCAGGCCGTCCAATCAGCGCCTCTGGGTTCGCGGCGCATGGCTGAAACCGCGCATTGGCTTGTGGCCCCTCAGTGTTCGACCGGCATCGCTCGAGCGCCTGCCGATGGAGTGCCTTCCACAATGTTCTGAAGTGCCAGCGCCTCCGCGCTGGGCGGGCAGTCGGTTGCCGCAAGTGGCGCTGGCGCATCGGCACGCAATTTCAGCTGCGGGGTAAGCAGCGCAAGGCGCCGCACGAAGGAATCGGTGTAGACCGAAGCACAGGCGCGCGAGACGTGCGAGAGCTCCGGAAGGAACAGGTGACTGGCCACCGGGTCATCATCGGCGTGGAGGCCCTGCACGTGTGCCGCAGTCAACAAGGCATCCCAGACTTGCTCCCGTGGCACGATACGGTTCTCGTTCTCCCGGAACGGACCCCGTGAGGGCGGTCGTATGAAGATGACGTCACCCCCGTGGGCGCGGATCGCCCCGACCGCATCCCGGGTCACTGTCTGCGTCATCGCGATCACTTCGGCGCTGACCGGAGGCGCCGAGTACGTCCTCGCCCAGACCGACCGCGCATGCCGGTTGAGGTACACGTCAGTCTCGATCCGCGGCCATAGCGCACTCTGGCGGTCCGCTGCCGTGATCATGAGCTTCCACGGTTCCTGATAGGGACCACGAGTTCCGGGGCGCAGTCCCGGGTCGAGTCGCAGCACCAACCGGCTTAGCCGATACTCCGCGTCCAGGAATCCGAACACGTCCGAGAGGCGTCGGTAGATTAGGAAAGACGCCCGCTGAGCGGGTGATTCGAAGTGATAACGAGCGAGTGCATCCGCGTGCAGGCCGCTGGCGGTGCGGAAGTAACTCCACTCGGAGATACCCACCAGCGCCAGACCTCTGAAATGGGGGTCGGCCGCGAGGTCTTCGAGGAACGGGCGGGCGTTGGTGCCCGCGAGAGCCAACTGCACGGGCCGCACCCCCGTCAGCGCTTCGAATCGGTCCAGATCGGTATCAAACAGGATGCGCGAGTCGCCGACAATCGCCACCTGGACGTCTTCGGTGTCGATGCGGCGACGCTGATCGGCCCAAAGGGAGGAGTTGTCCTGCAGGTCGCCGGGGAGTAGCTGGAGCGCACGCATCTGCCATTCCCAGGTCGCTGTCGCGGCAGTGACCAGGACCGCGACGACCAGCACGATGCGGCCCCAGGGCTGGGCGGGAACGGGCCGCTCGGGGACCGGCTGCGCCACCCCCGGACGATCCGCGGCGGTAAGCCGCCGCGCCTCTGCGCCCAATCCAGCCGGTTCAGAACTGGAAGTAGATGAAGGCATTTCCCGTTCCCTGTTCCACGATCACCGCGAAGAGCATGAGCGACCAGGCAGCGGCGATGACCGGCGCCGGACTCATCGCCACCAGCGATTCGAGCGTTCGTGTGCGCATCTGCCAGTGAGCAAGCACGAGGCCCCCTACGATGACGGCAATGGCGATTAGGTGCGCCGCCGCGAGTATCGGCTCACTGGCGGAGTTAGCACCCGCCATCCCCTTAAGAACCAGCCAAGCCTTCTCGAAGGTCTTGGCGCGAAAAAATACCCAAGTGACGTTGACGAGCGCATAGGTGAGCAAACCGAGCAGCACGCACACGACCGGCCCTGGCGTGTAACCTGCGAAATGCTGACGCAGCCAGCGTTCACTGGCGAGGTACGCTCCATGCAGCGCGCCCCAGACGACGAAAGTCCAGCTCGCGCCGTGCCACAGGCCACCGAGCAGCATCGTCATCATGAGCGCGAAATAGGCGCGCCGCTCGCCATGACGGTTGCCGCCGAGGGGGATGTACAGGTAGTCGCGCAGCCAAGCGGACAGGGTGATGTGCCAGCGCCTCCAGAAATCGGAAAAGCCGACCGCCGCATACGGAAAGCGGAAGTTGTCCGGCATCTTGAACCCGAGACACAAGGCCGCGCCGATCGCGGTCGTGGAATAGCCCGCGAAGTCGCAGAAGATCTGTCCACTGAAGGCGAGCGTACCCATCCAGGCATCGAGCGCCCCGGGGATCTTGGTGCCGTCGAAGAGCTGTTCCGAGGGACCGGCGAGGAAGCCGTCCGCAAGAACCACCTTCTGGAACAGACCGAGGGTCATGAGCGCGAGACCAAAACGCAGCTGCCCCAGGTTTGGCCGCACGACTTTCTGAAACTGCGGCACCAGTTCCGAGGGACGCATGATCGGGCCGGCGACGAGGTGCGGAAAGAAGGTCACAAAGAGCATGAAATCGAGCATTGAGGTTGTCGGTTGCGCGCGTCTCAGATAGACGTCGAGCGTGTAGGACATCGTCGCGAACGTGTAGAATGAGATGCCCACGGGCAGGACGATGTCGAAGTGCGGCGGCTGGTAGTGAACCCCCGCCACGGCTGCGAGTGACTGAAAATTTCTGAGCAGGAATTCCCCATACTTGAACCATCCAAGCATGCCGAGATTGGCGCTCACCGACACCAGCATCCAAGTCCGCCGGCGAAAGATGTTGCTCGATCGCGCAATGCGGTTGGCGGCCCACCAGTCCACGACAGTCGAGATCCATAGCAATACGATGAAGGGCGGATTCCAAGCCGCATAGAAAAGGTAACTTGCCACGAGCAAGATGATCTTGCGGGTGGTCCACGCGAAGGGCATCCAGAAAAGCCCCAGAACGATCGCGAAGAAGATGACGAAGGTCAGCGAATTAAAGACCATGTTGAGACCCCGGATCTCCCATGCTTGCGACAGATTCGCCGCACCGCCAGGCGCGCAGCATCGTCCCTGGAAATTTCAATTCAACTCGATCGGCAGGGGATTTCGATCTCAGCGCTGGTGCCGCCAGTCCGAATCATTGCCTCAATCATCAATTCCGATGCACTCCGGGGTCGGTTATTAGTCCGCCCCATAGCCAGTCTTGGACGGTGGATTGGAAATCCGCGTGTGGGTGGTTCAAGTTAACCTCGGCCACCATCAACGTCTGTCCACCCGCAATACACCCGGCTAGGCTCAAATCGCAGCCATACGCTCCAGAACGGCTTGTTCCTGCTCCATGGTTGGCCAGTGCTTCGCCGCAGCGCGGCGCTCAGGTGTCTGCGCACGCCACCATTCCAGCGTGGCGCGCCCAGTCTGGGTAAGTGGCCGGTAGCTCAGTCCGACCAGTCGCGCGCGGCTGCCGTCGAAACCCGTTCGCTCATTCGCGAAGATGCCGCCACTGAGCGTCGGTTCCACCAAGGGAAAATCCAGTTTCAGCTCCTCGATGACGGCGGCTGACGGGCGTGCGAAACGCACAGGCCGCTCACTGAGAGGCCGCAGGGCCTCGAGGGCGCGATCCCATGGCTCGCGCGGAGAAGCGGCATTGAAGACTCCGGGGATATCGCGCTCGATGAGCGTAACAAGCCACGGACACAGATCACGCGCGTCCACGCTCTGCAAGTCTTTTGCGTCGGTCCGGGGGCCGAGCACGGTGCCCCCGTTCGCGGTGCGCGCCACCCAATAGGTGAAGCGGTCGGTTTCATCGCCCGGGCCGATCACGTAGGTAGGCCGCACGATGGTGGCTGCGCTGCCGTATACCTCGCGGACAATCCGGTCTCCCTCGGCTTTCAGCGCCCCGTAAGTCTGGGCCGTCACCTGCTCGTTCTCGGGATCGGAGAGCGCTCGCAACGGTGATGTTTCAACACAGACGGGCTGCGCACCTTCGTAAGCCGCGACCGTCGAGACAAAAAGGTAGCGGCCCACACGGCCTTTGAGGAGTTGCGCCGAGTCACGCACGTGCCGCGGGATGTAGCCAGAATTGTCTATTACCGCGTCCCAGCGACGCGAGCCCTCCAGTACCGCGAGTCCAGGCACCACCTTCGAGTCCCGGTCTCCAACCAAAACCTCCACCCGCCCTTCAAGAAGCGCTCCATTCTTGCGCCCGCGATTGAACACCGTGACGCGATGTCCGCGAGCGAGCGCGTACTCCACCTGGTGTGGGCCGAGAAAACCTGTACCACCCAATACCAGAACATTAAGAGGGCGGCGGGCGCGCGGCACATCCGCAAAAAGCCGCGTCGTGCCAAGCGCGAGGCTTGCGGTCGCGAGGGTGAGCATTTCTCGACGCGTGGTCATGGGCTATGCGCCTATCGGTTAGTTAGTCATTCCCCGGAGCCGGGCGATCATACACGGAACCTGAGGCTAGTCCGCCGTGCGGATGGCTTCCGCCGCTGAACAACCGCGCCGTTCAAATCGACTCCGGCGGCTTTGGAGACTCGCATCCGATCGGCACCTTGCGCGCCTGCGCGCCTGCGGGTATGTGCCGATGTGGACGGAAAACGCGGGCGACTTCACCTGCGGATAGGGTTGTTGGCGGCAACCGACGCCTCGATCTGCTGCACTGATAAGCGCGCCTGCTCCGGCCGCATTTGTGCTATCGATCCGGATTGCTGCGGGTGCTTGCCTAAGTAGTACGCGATGTCGGCCGCGTACGGACTCTCCGCCATCAGCGCAAGCATGCTCGGCGTCACCGGCGCCTTCCCGTGAATCACGACTAGATCGAAATCAGCGAACAGATGTCTGCGCGGCTTTATCGCCTCCATGAATTTTGTGACTCGCGCCTGCACGCTCGCTTGCTCGCGAGCGTGTTGCTCGTTCGCCGCCTCGATTTTCTGCCGCGTGTCAATGTCCTGATTGAACCGATTCGGGCTAGTGGGACCCGGAAAAGACTTAGGGATTTGCGAGTGCGCAGAACCAGCCAAGGCCATCGCAATCGCGGTCAAGCAGCCACCTCGAAGCATTAGACTCCCTCTTAGGTCGCGTTGACCTAACACCGCACCGCCGCAGCGTAGGACTTTACTGCGACCGAAGGCAGCACGCTACTGCCAAGCGCGGGCTTCGCGAAATCGAAGTCCCTAGAAGAGCATTCTTTGTGGCCCTGCACGCGATTTGCGCCCCTCCAGCGTTTCGGTGGTTAATTCCACCCCACCGTCTAGATCATCCAGTGATGACACTTCTTCGGGCCGCCTTGGTTCCGCCCTCGTGGGGGGGTGCTAATTTGGTGCCTTGCTAGAACCTCTCAGAGCGAAGCCGCAGCGCATTTCCAATTACTGACACAGAGCTGAGCGACATCGCGGCCGCTGCGATCATCGGGCTCAGAAGCCACCCGAAAAATGGATAGAGCGCACCGGCGGCCACTGGCACGCCAATCGCGTTGTACACAAACGCAAGAAAGAGATTCTGTTGGATGTTGCCGATTGTCCGCCGGCTCAGCGAACGCGCTCGGACGATGCCGCGCAAGTCGCCTTTGACGAGAGTCACGCTCGCGCTTTCCATCGCCACGTCAGTTCCGGTTCCCATGGCGATGCCGACCTGTGCCTGCGCCAGCGCTGGTGCGTCATTTACGCCATCCCCTGCCATAGCAACGAACCGTCCGTCCGCTTGGAGGCGCTTGACGGTCTCGATCTTCTGGTCAGGCAGCACCCCCGCCACGACTTCATCGATCCCCAGCCGTTTCGCGACTGCCTCAGCGGTAGTCTTGTTGTCACCGGTGAGCATGATAATTCGCACGCCCTCCGCATGCAGTTGGCGCACGGCTTCGGCGGAAGTCTCCTTGATCGGGTCGGCGACCCCAATGATTCCGGCAAGCTTGCCGCCCGATGCCAGGAACATGACCGTCTGCCCCTCCGACCGCAGAGCGTCCGCTGTTGCGCGCATCGCGCCGATCGGGATTTTCTCAGCCTGCATCAATTCAGCGTTGCCGAACGCGACCACGGCGCTGTCAACGCGGCCGATGACCCCGAGGCCGGTGCGGGCCTGGAACTCCTGCGCGGCAGTGGTCTGAATCCCTCGTTCCTTCGCGGCAGCCAGGATTGCGCTGGCGAGGGGGTGCTCGCTGCCAACTTCCAGCGCGGCGGCTAAGGTGAGCACCGTGCCTTCGTCACCGCCGTCCATGACGACGATTTTCGCGACTTTCGGACGACCCTCGGTCAATGTGCCCGTCTTGTCGACTACCAAGGTATCAACCTTGCGCAGGTCTTCGATCGCCTCCGCGTTTCGAAACAGCACGCCTATGCCCGCTCCTCGCCCCATGGCGACTATGATCGACATGGGCGTCGCGAGGCCCAGAGCACAAGGGCAGGCGATGATCAGCACTGAGACGGCTACGAGCACGGCGTGGGCGAGCCGAGGCTCCGGGCCCCAGAGCGCCCACACGACCCCACCAATGACGGCGGCGGCGATGACCGCCGGTACGAACCAGGCGGCTACACGATCCGCCAGACCCTGAATGGGCGCGCGCGTACGCTGGGCGATGGCGACCATATGAACGATCCGAGCAAGGAGTGTGTCACTTCCGACCTTGTCGGCGCGCATAACGAACGAACCCTGACCATTGAGTGTCGCGCCCACCACGCGGTCGCCCGTATGCTTTTCCACGGGAATTGACTCCCCGGTGATCATCGACTCATCGATCGCGCTGGCACCTTCGAGCACAACGCCGTCCACAGGAACCTTCTCGCCGGGACGAACCCGCAGCTTATTACCCACCACGACGGCAGCCAGATCAACGTCAGTCTCCGTCCCATCAGCGTCGACTCGGCGTGCTCGCGCGGGCGCTAGGTTGAGCAGGCTTCGCAGAGCGTGGCTTGTTTGGCTCCGTGCCCGCAGTTCGAGCCATTGGCCCAAAAGCACCAGCGTCACAATGACGGCAGCGGCCTCGAAATAGACACCCACCCGGCCATGGGAATCCCTAAATGCCGGGGGGAAGACCTGCGGCGCCAGCACGCCCACGACACTATAAAGGTACGCGACTGACGTACCGAGTCCGATGAGGGTGAACATGTTGAGCTTGAGCGTCACGACGGAACGCCAGCCGCGCTCCAGGAATGGCCATCCACCCCAGAGAATCACCGGCGTAGCGAGCGCGAACTGTCCCCACTCAAGGGCGCGACTATCCCATCCCATCGCGACCGTGCTGACCATTGCCAGCATCGCGTAGGCCAGGAGAGGCAGCGACAGCGCGGCGCTTACCCAGAAGCGCCGACGCATATCGACGAGTTCAACGCTCGGCTCATCGTCGGTTGACGGGGAAACAGGCTCAAGTGTCATGCCACAAATGGGGCAGTTGCCAGGCCCCGCCTGCCGAATCTGCGGATGCATAGCGCACGTGTAAATCACGGTCGCTTTCGCAGGATCGGCCGGGGCGTTGGGCGAGTGCAGGTACTGCGTGGGATTCGCGTGAAACTTGCCGAGGCAACGCGCGCTGCAGAAAAAGTATTCCGTACCGTCTCGCGGCTCGTGGTACTTGGCGGCCACTGAATCGACCGTCATGCCACATACCGGGTCGATTGCATGGTCAAGCGTCGCGATCAGGGGCCTCTGGTCACCACAGCAAGACTTCTCGCTCCGGCGCGTCGGTGGTTCCCCAGCCTCGGTAGCGGGAGCTGCAGGTCTGCCGTTCACTTGGCGTCCTTTACTCTTTCGTCGTTAGGGTTGAAGGTCGTTTATGCGCTCCGTATCAAGGTTCTCAAGAGGGAGCCAGGATGCATCGCCGTGCAACCAGCAGCATGACCATTGGCCAGTCTGCGACGGCTGGAGGCGGCGGCATCGAAACTGTACAGTGCCGGCGGCGACCCGTCTGCGGCCTGCCCCACTTAGGGCGACAGCCGGGTTCCGACGGTATGGAAGGGTGTGCTCGAGCGTCCGCGCGGGACCAAGCGCATTCAGCAGGCCGGCTGCGTGTTTGCGCACGCGAGACTTGGTGCGGCTGGATCTAGCGGCCCGCTGAAGGCTCGATCGGCTTGTCGCCAGACTCTGGCGACGGATTCAGGCCCGTGGAAGTGGCCAGTTCGCGCGTGTTGATGAACGGACTCTTCTGGCTGCGCGGCACGGGACTCTGCCGCAGCTTGCGCCACAGATCGAAGAGCGTGAGTGCCCCGGTGAGAGTGCCGAGCACGCCAAAATACGCCCGCGCGCCGAACGCGCCCATGAGGCTGCCGGTGACCACCGGTCCGAAGGCGGCGGCCATGCCGTTTATCAGCAGAAGCGCGCTGCTGGCGGCGATCATCTGCGAGGGTTCGAGCTTGTCGTTCACGTGCGAGACCGATAGCGAGTAGAGCGTCAGCGCCGTGCCGGAGAACAGCGCCGCGAGCGTGAGGAACAGCATCCGCGGCAGTGGGCCGAGCACCACGATCGCACCCGCCGCGACCGTGGCGATCAGGCACATGCTCGCGATGACCGTGCGCCGGTCCAGGCGATCGGAGAGCCGTCCCACCGGGTATTGGGTGAGGACCGCTGCGAGGATGCTGACCGCCATGAAGGCGGCGACGCCGCGCGTGCCGAATCCCAACAGCCGCGCGTACACGGGGCCCATGGAGAAGATGATGGCCGAGATCATCCCCGAGAATGCCACCGCGACGACCCCGAGCGGCGAGTTGCGGTACAGATCCCGGAAGCTTACCCGCCGCGGCACGGCCGGACCGGTCGCCTCCTGCGCCGAGGCGACAATGGGCACCATCGCGGCCGAGATCAGCGCTGCGACCAGCATGAAGGGCTCGGTGGACTGCGGACTGGAAAGCACCAGCAGAAATTGCGCGCCCCCCAGTCCGACATACAGCACAAGCATGTAGATCGCGAGCAGCCGACCACGATTGGTCCGCGAGGCGCGGTGGTTGAGCCAGCTCTCCGCCACCACGTAGATCCCGGCGAAACAGATACCCGACACAAGACGCATCAGCGCCCAAGGAATGGGGTGCACCCAGGATGCATGCACCAGCGGTGCCACCGAGGCCAGAGCGGCGAGGGTGGCGAAGACCCGCACCGGGCCCACCCGACGCAGCAGCTTGGGTGCGAGTCGCGTGCCGACGAGGTAACCCACGTAGTAGCAGGACATGATGATGCCGGTGAGGGCAGTGGGAAACGCCTCACTGGTCGCGCGAACGCCTAGCAGGGTGCTCTGCAGCCCCGCGCCGAGCATCAGGATGCCCATGCCGAGCAGCAACGGCCAGGTGGCGAGGATCGGGCTCACGGACGGTGGACTCTAGGGACGCCTCGGCGGCGGTTGTTTGCGATCATATACAGCGGTGTTCTCGGGCGGCTCCCGCTTTGTCGCTAGGCCAACCGCGCACGCTCGTCCTCAAGTGCTTCCCAGCGCGCGAACTTCGCGAGCAGCAGCTCTTCAAGCTCTGTCAGCCGCTTGCGGTCGTCACGCAGCCGCTCGCCCCCCATGCGGTGATAGTCCGGCTCGCCCATGCGCGCGGTAAGATCAGTCTGCTCGCGCTCCAGCGATTCGATCTCCACGGGCAGGGTAAGCAGCTCACGCTGTTCCTTGTGGCTCAGGCGCGTGCGGGTCTTGGCGGGGCCTTTCCCGCCGCCGCCGTCGCGCGGCCAATTTCGCCCGGGCGGCTGGCTCGCCTCGTTCGCGCGGCCCGCCAATGGCGCCGGCCGCTGCTTCAGATAGTCGCTATAACCCCCCACGTACTCGCGCCACACCCCGTTGCCCTCGGCCGCCAGCACCTGCGTGACGACATTGTCCAGGAAGCGCCGGTCGTGGCTCACGAGCAGGAGAGTCCCCTGGTAGTCCTGCAGCCGCTCCTCGAGCAGTTCCAGGGATTCCATGTCGAGATCGTTGGTCGGCTCATCAAGGACAACCAGATTCGCTGGCTGCGCGAACAGGCGCGCGAGCAGCAGACGATTGCGCTCGCCGCCGGAGAGCATGCTGACCGGTGACTTCGCGCGGTGCGCGGGGAACAGGAACTCCCCGAGGTAGCTAACGATGTGCTTGCGCTCCTCGCCGATTTCGACCCAGTCGGAGCCCGGGCTGATGGCCTCGGCGAGGGTCGTGTCCTGATCGAGCCGCGCTCGCAGCTGGTCGAAGTAGGCGATGCTCAGTCGTGTCCCGAGGCGCACCGTCCCGGCGTCGGGGGCGAGCTCGCCGAGAATGAGGCGAATCAAGGTCGACTTGCCGGCGCCGTTCGGGCCGACGAGGCCAATGCGATCGCCCCGCATGATGCGCATCGAGAGATTCTCGATCAGCGGTGCCGCGGCGAAGCGCTTGTTGACCCCCTCGAACTCGGATACGAGCTCGCCTGAGCGCTCGCCGGCGTTGAGAGTGATGCGAATGTCTCCGAGCCGGTCGCGCCGCGTGGTGCGCTCCACGCGCAATTGCTCGAGACGCCGCACGCGTCCCTCGTTGCGCGTGCGGCGCGCCTCGACGCCCTTGCGGATCCAGACCTCCTCCTGCCGCCAGAATTTCTCGAAGTGGCGCCGCGCGATGTCCTCCGCCGCGAGCTCGTCATCCTTGCGCAGCTCATAGGCCGCGAAGCTGCCGGGATACGAGCGCAGGATGCCGCGGTCGAGCTCGATGATGCGGGTGGTGATCCGGTCGAGGAAGGCGCGGTCGTGGGTTATGACGATGGTAGCCGGCACCTTGAGCAGCAGCTCCTCGAGTCGCTCGATGGCCTCGATGTCCAGATGATTGGTCGGCTCATCCAGCAGCAGCAGGTCCGGCTGCAGCGCGAGCGCCAGGGCAAGTTCCGCTCGCTTGCGTTCGCCACCGGAACAACTCGCCGGCGAAGTGTCGCCCGCGATGCCGAAGCGGTGCAGGAACTCCTCGAGCCGCGACTCCAGGCGCCAATGCTCGCGCTCATCGGCCGGCGCCCCCTCGCCATAGGCGGTGCGCTCCCGGGCTCGCAGCACCAGGCTTTCCCGCAGCGTTTCCGCGGAGGGGAGCTGCGGCTCCTGTTTCACGAGCCCAAGGCGCAGGCCTTCGCGTCGCTGCACTTCCCCCTCATCGAGCGGCGTCGCACCGGCGAGCACGCTCAGCAGTGTCGACTTGCCGGTGCCGTTGCGCCCGATCAGTCCGACTCGCTCGCCGGCCTGTATGGTGAATTGCGCGCCATCAAGGAGCGGCCGCTCGCCGAAGGCGATGTGAGCGTTGAGAACTGCGACGAGAGACATAGGCGCATTGTCCGGATTCCACGGCCGATGGCCAAGTCTACGGGTTTCGGTCCGTACGCGGAGCGGGGCGCTGACCCGTCTGTAGCCCGGGAGTCGCGCGAGGTCCGAGACCTCGGCGGATTCGAGCGCGCTAATATGCAAGTCTCCGCCAACCCGCGCCATTTTTCCGGAGACATGCCGTGCCATTCACACTAGCGTTGCGCGCCGCTTTAGCGCTCGCCCTGGCCGCCTTTGCGCATTGCGCGACCGCGGCGGACGTCCTGGAGCGGCCAGGCGCTGGGGTCGCGACGGCGGAGGGCAAGGGGTCCGGCGCGTCAGAGGAGATCCGGACCCTTGAACTTGCGCACAACGCCGCGATCGCGCGCGGGGACGTCGCGGTGGTGGACAGGATGACACGGGGCGATTTCACCTTCATCACCACCAGAGGATTGGTTGTGACGAAGGCGGGAATGCTCAAGGGCCTCGCCGAGGGCGCATTCAAGTACGAGTACCGGCAGATATACGACCTGAGTATCCGGGTCTATGGCGATGCGGCCGTGGTGACCGGCCGGTCGCTACACACCGGACAGGAGGACGGCAAGGATTCCAGCGATGCGTACCGCTATACCCGGGTATATGTCCGGGAAAACGGGCAGTGGCTCGCGGTCCTCTGGCAGGCGACCCGCGAGCTCGACCTGCTGAGGGACTGAGCCCCTCGCGGCTAAATCCAACGCCCCCGTTGGGCGAAGGCTGCGGGCGTCGCGACCCGCTGTCTGGGCACGCGGGGCGAAAACCTCCGAAGGCCTGGCGAACAGGCGGAAAGGCGCGCGAAACGCGGCCGCCGTGACGCGACGTTTCAAAACGCGCATGTCGATGGTATACAAACGCCTATTCCACTGGGCTCACGGCGGCCTCACCATGACCACTGCGATCAAGATCGACTTCGTTTCCGATGTGTCCTGTCCGTGGTGCGTGATCGGGCTGCGCGCCCTCCAGACCGCGCTCTCTCGAATGGGGGGCGAGGTGGCCGCGGACATCCGCTTCCAGCCCTTCGAGCTCAATCCCCAGATTAGCCCAGAAGGCGAGGACATCGGCGAGCACATCGCGCGCAAGTACGGCTCCAGCGCGGAGCAGCTTGCGAACACCCAGGAGATGATCCGGGCGCGCGGGGCTGAGTTGGGGTTCGAATTCGGTTTGGGCAAGCGCAGCCGGATCTACAACACCTTCGACGCGCACCGGCTGCTGCACTGGGCGGAAGGGAGCGGCAAGCAAAGGGCACTCAAGGAGGCGCTGTTCGCCGCCTATTTCACCGAGGGTCGTGACCCAAGTGCCCAGGCGGTGTTGGAGGACGTGGTCGCCAAGGTCGGGCTCGACGCGCCTCGCGCCCGCCAGATCCTCTCGTCGAATGAGTACGCCGATGAAGTGCGGGCGCGCGAGCGGCTGTACCTGAACAAGGGGATTCACGCCGTCCCCGCGGTGATTATCAACGACCGGTACCTGATCCAGGGTGGACAGCCGGTGGAAGCCTTTGAGCGCGTGCTGCGAAAGGTCGCAGGGGAAATGAGCGCCGCGGACGCCTCTTGAAGGCGGGGAAGCCTCAGCCCGGTGGGCTGCGCGGGAATCGAGTCATATGGCGGGAAATGGCGCGCCAGCGCGAGCGCCACGCTCCCCTGGCCGACCGCCGATGCGGCACGGGCGAGGCCCCGCGGTCGCTCACGTGTCAACACCGTCCGCCGCCTCGCGGACCGACGTGAATGATGATGGTATCCAGGAACGATATACACGCCGACCGCGCCTGAGCGTCACGCTCTCATTTCCCTCCACGCGGGTCGGCAACGTAGCATGCGGAATCAACGCGCGGCCGGTGCCCGGCTGCGGTCATCGCCGATGAGATCCACGGGACTTGAATTGAGGAACCGTAGTGAGCGATGCAAAGCTGATGTTCTCGGTGGACTCACTGCTAGCCGAGGCGCGCACGCGCACCGGGGGCCTTGAGGATTTTGGGCCCGGTCCGTTCACCGAGCCCCTCGCCCTGTTCGTGGCCTCGCTTGAGACGGACGCCCGACTCAACGCGGTGGGTCAGTACATCGCCCGGGAGCGAGCGCTGGCGCACATCGTCAACCGGCTGCAGTACGTCAACGACCGCAAGCTCTTCGCGGGCGTCGAGCGGCAGAGGATCGTGAAGCCGGTCTTCATCATTGGCCTGGGGCGCACTGGTTCCACCATCCTGCACGACATCCTGGCGCAGGACCCGGCCAACCGCGCGCCCCTGACCTGGGAAGTGACTTTCCCGTCGCCGCCGCCGGCCACCGCGACTTTCCAGACCGATCCCCGCATCGCCCGCTGTGAGGCGGGGTTCCCGCCTCTCGATGAACGCCGCGAGAAGTTCAAGGCGATGCATCCCATGGGGGCGCGGCTGTCTCAGGAGTGCGTGGTCATGATGGGTGATGCCATGTGCACGCCCCTGTTCCACAACCAGTTCCGGGTGACCGCGTACCAGGACTGGGTCGATCGCGAGGGCGACTGGGCGCATGTCTACGACTTCCACCACAAGCAGCTGCAGCACCTGCAGTCCAGCCATGCGGGAGAGCGCTGGGTGCTGAAGACCGGTGCGCACATGTGGGGACTTGAGCACCTGCTCAAAACCTATCCGGATGCCCGCATCGTTTTCACCCATCGTGACCCGGTCAAGTCGCTGACCTCATACGCCAGCCTCACCGCCCTGGTGCGTTCGATGGGTAGTGATGAAGTGGACCGGTTCGAGGTCGCCGAGGACTGGAATCCACGCCTGCAGCGCGCACTTGAACATGCGATCGCGGTGCGGACGGCGAAGAACTACCCGGACGCGGTTTTCTACGATATGAGGTTCTCGGAGTTCATCCTCGACCAGTTCGCGGTCGTCAAGAAGATCTACGGCGCCTTCGACCTGCCGATGACCGATGCGGCGGCGGCGAGAATGAAATGGTTCATCGCCGACAACCCCCAGGGCAAGCACGGCATTCACCGCTACTCCCCGGAGGAATACGGCATCAGCCCTGCGGTGGTGCGCCGTGATTTCCGGCCCTACATCGAACGCTTTGATCTGCCACCGGAATAGACCCGCTTCCCCGACGAACGGAAATAGACTCATGACCGATTCGCGCACGATGAAGGCTTGGCGGACGCATGCCTACGGGGAGCCGAGCACGGCCCTGCGCCTGGACATCGTCTCCGTTCCCGAGCCCGGACCCGGCGAGATCAGAGTCCGGGCGCAGGCGATCCCGATCAACCTGAATGACCTCGAGCGCATCCGTGGCGGCAATATGATGGCCGAACCCACGCTGCCGTACAGCCCGGGGATGGAGGCGATGGGAGTGGTTGATGCCTGTGGCGAAGGCGCCGAAGCCTGGCAGGGCCGGCGTGTCGTCGCCATTACCCGGCACGCGCATGGGGGCTTCGCGGAGTACGTCATCTGCCCGGCGACCTCGGCGTTCGACATGCCCGAGGCGATACCGCTGCCGGAGGCGGCTGGGGTCCTGTTCCCCTTTCACCTGGCGTGGCTGGGGCTTTTCGATCGTGCCGAGCTCAAGGCCGGGGAAAGCGTCCTGATCCACGCGGCCGCCGGCGGCTCGGGGTGCGCCGCCATACAGCTCGCCGTTAACGCCGGTGCGCGGGTGTTCGCGACGGCGGGCTCGGACGACAAGCTGGCGCTGTGCCGAGAACTGGGTGCCGAGGTGGCGATCAACTACCGCACCGAGGACTTCGTGCGGATCGTGCTGGAAAAGACCGGCCGCAAGGGCGTCGATGTCGTGTTCGACAACGTCGGTGAGGCCCTTTTCGAGAAGTCGGTTCGCTGTATCGCCTACAACGGCCGCTTCCTGATGATGGGTTTCGCGTCGAATAAGAAGGTCGCGGACGAGAAGTTCGTCGTGCCCCGCCAGGTCTGCCTGGGCAATTTCAAGTTGTCCGGTGTGCTGATGGCCTACGCCGGGGAGGCCATGAGCGCGATGCTGAAGCAGGGCATGGGCTGGAACTTCCCGCCGCAGAGCCTGGGTGCTGAGATCAACCGGAAGGTCGTGGATCTCATAGTGGCTAGGAAGGTGCGGCCGGTCATCGGCAAGGTGATGGACTTCGCGGAGATGCCCGCCGCCTGCGAGGCCATGGCCGCCAGCAAGACCGTCGGCAGGACGGTCATTGTCCTGTGAACCGCTTCTCAGGCGGTCACAGGTCCCTGCGGCGCCGCAGCCCTGGAGCCGATGAGGCTGATGAACCCGGGGTGCCCACGTAGTCCATCCAAGTCCGGGTCGTGCTTCAGCCAGCCATCGTCGGCGTAGCCCTTGGCCATCGCTCCGCGCAGTGTTTCGACGGCCCGGTCCGCCTCGCCAAGCCGCGCGTACAGGCATGCGCAGTTATAAAGCATCATTCCATCGTCGGGACTGACCTCGAGCGCCTTGGTACCTTCACGCAGCGCCTCCTCCTTGCGATTCATCTCCGCGAGTACGACCGCGAAGTACATGCGCGCCCGCGCGTCATCGGGATTCTGCAGCAGATAGTTCGGCATCAGCTCCGATACCTGCTTGCGCGCGGCCCGGGCCTCCTCGGTCCGGCCGAGCCCGTCGCAGCTCTGGGCCAAGTCCACGTAGCCGGAGAAGAATGACGGCTTCAGTTCGGTGACGCGGCGGAACAGGTCGTACGCCTTGGCGAACTCCCCGTTGGTGAAATGAATGCGGCCGAGCGTCCAGTGCGCCACGAAGCCGTCGGGATCCATCTCAATCGCCTTGCGGCTGGATTCACCGGCCTCCGCGAGCTTGCCCCAGATGAAGTAGGACAACCCCATCGCGGTATAGGCCTCCGGTAGGTTGTTGTCATACATGAGCGCCTTGAAGCTCAACTCCTGCGCACGCGTACGGAAAGCGTCATCACGCGCGAAGTACTGGTACAGCTGGCCATAGGCGATGGAGGCGGCCGCGTAGGCGGCCGCGTAGCGCGGGTCGAGCTCCGTCGCCTTCTCGAACAGCTGGATCGCGTATTCGACGCTGCGCTTGGTCAGGCGGTACAGATAATCCTGACCCTTCAGATACAGGTCGTACGCGTGAGCGTCGATCGTCTGTCTCTTGGTCAGCGAGACCTTCTCCGAGAAGGAGAGCTTCAGCTTCAATGCCTCAACGATCTGCTGCGCCACCTGCTCCTGGATGTCAAAAATGTCGTCCAGCTTGCCTTTGTAGGTGTTCCCCCAGATCTGGCGGTTGGTCGTCACATCCACGAGCTGGACGTTTATGCGGAAGGAGTCTTGGGAGCGCCGCACGCTACCGCCGACGATGTAGCGGGCACCGAGCTCACTGCTGATCGCGCGCACGTCGTGCTTGCGCTCTTTCAGCTGCTTGGATGCCCAGCGCGATACCAGTTCGATCTCGCTCACCAGGGACAGGCGGGTGGTCAGTTCCTCGGTCAGTCCATCGCTGAAATAATCCGTCTCCGGATCTGAGCTCATGTTGTCGAACGGCATGACAGCGACCGCGCCGCCCTCGCCGAGACTTGCGGGACGTTCCGTGCTCGCCTGGGCTTCGCGCGTCTGGGCTTGACTGGCCGCCTCCGCCGGCGCCGCCACAGTGACGCCGATCCGCGCGAGCGATCGCAGGATCGACTTCAGCCCCGCCTCGGAGTCGCCGTCGTCGAAGTATTCAATATGCTGGATGCCGGCCAGCGGGTACTTGAGGGTCGAAGGAATGACCGTGGGTTCAAGATGGACCGGCAGGATATTGCCGTTGCGCTCGCTCACGAGCATCACCTCCTTCGCCACGTTGTGCGATTGGACCGCCGCCTCGGTGACGATCAGCAGTAGCACCTTTACGCTCTCGAGCGCGGTGACGATCTGTTCGCTCCAGAGCGACGCGGCGTCAAGTCCGCCCTGGTCGATCCAAAGCGAGACGCCCGCGGCGCGCAGTTTCGCCGCCAGCGCGAGAACACGCGCGGAGTCCTCCCTGGAATAGCTTACGAATACCTCAGGCTGTCGCGCCACGAGCTCCTCTTTGGGTGGGCGGTTGGCTGTTATTGTGACCGCGAGATTACCACGAGCGGGTATTCAAGAGGATCGCTCCGGCGACGGTGGCGCAGTGCCGCGCATTTAGCGCCGGGCCGCGGGAGGCGTGCTGCCCGGCCGTGGCCCTCAGGGTATTATGTGCGGTGGTTGAAGGGGAGGTGCGCGGGTGCTGAGGTGGTTCGAAAACCGGATCGATCCGTATCCGGCCACCGTGCGCCCCGAGTTCTCGCGCCGGCTGCTGCCATTTCTCTGGCAGTGCGGGGAAGGTCTGCGCGGGCACATCCTGGCGATGACGATCCTCACCGGGATGATCGGCGCCTTCGAGGCGCTGCTCTTCTCAATGCTGGGCAAGCTCATCGACTGGATGGGGCAGTCGACCCCCGAGCGCTTTCTCGCCGAGCAGCGCGCGCACCTGCTGATATTGGCCGCGATTCTGGCCGCCAGCCCGGTCGTCATCGCGCTCGCGACCTGGATCAAGTACCAGTCCATCCAGCCGGTATTTCCGATGCGCCTGCGCTGGATCTTTCACAAGCAGATGCTCAACCAGAGCATGAGCTTCTTCCACGACGAATTCGCCGGCCGCATCGCCGCCAAGCTCATGCAGACCGCGCTCGCGGTGCGCGATACCTGGATCACCATCACCGACATCCTCGTCTATGTGGTGGTCTACCTGCTGACCGTTTCGATCGTGGTCGCGAACTTCAGTTCCTGGCTGCTCGCTCCCTTCATCGGCTGGATGCTCCTCTACGGCGCGGCTCTCGCGTTTTTCGTGCCGCGTCTGGGACGCGTGGGGGCGGCTCAGGCCGATGCGCGCTCGCTGATGACGGGCCGCATCACCGACGCCTATACGAACATTTCAACGATCAAGCTGTTCGCGCACGCCAGTCGCGAGGCCGGTTACGCGCGGGCGGCGATGGCGGATTTCCTCGTGACGGCGCGACGCCAGTCGCGCTACGTGAGCGCCTTCGAGATACTCAACCACTGCCTGAACATCCTCCTGATCGGCGCAACCGTCGCCATCGCGATTGGCCTGTGGATGCGCGGGCAGATCGGGATCGGGGCGGTGGCGGCGGCCTCGGCGATGGCGCTGCGCCTGAACGGCATCTCCCACTGGATCATGTGGGAACTCGCTGGCCTGTTCGAGAACATCGGTACCGTGCAGGACGGCATCACCACCGTCACGCGCCCGATCAGCATTGAGGACGCGCCGCAGGCGCAACCGCTGCGGGTCACGCGCGGCGAGATTAGCTTCGAGCAGGTGGGCTTCCACTATGGCTCGGGCGCGCGCGTGATCGACAACCTCTCGCTAACCATCCGCCCAGGGGAGAAGATCGGCCTCGTGGGGCGCTCAGGCGCGGGCAAGTCCACGTTGGTGAACCTGCTGCTGCGGTTCTACGCGGTTGAGTCCGGTCGCATCCTCATCGACGGCCAGGACATCGCACTCGCGACTCAGGAGAGTGTGCGCGAGCAGATCGGCATGGTGACGCAGGACACCTCGCTGCTGCATCGCACGGTGCGCGAGAACATCCTGTATGGGAGACCGCAGGCCTCGGACGCGGACATGCGCTCCGCGGCGCGGCGCGCGCGCGCCGAGGAGTTCATCGAACATCTGAGTGACGGCCGCGGCGGCCGCGGCTACGAGGCCATGGTCGGCGAGCGCGGCGTGAGGCTCTCCGGTGGCCAGCGGCAGCGCGTGGCGCTGGCGCGCGTCATGCTGAAGGACGCGCCGATCCTGCTACTGGACGAGGCCACCAGCGCACTGGACTCGGAAGTCGAGGCGGCCATCCAGGAGACGCTTGCCGCGCTCATGCGCGGGAAGACAGTCGTCGCCATCGCTCATCGCCTGTCCACCATCGCGGCCATGGACCGACTTATCGTCCTGGACGCCGGGGCAATCGTCGAGCAGGGCACGCACCAGTCCCTGCTGGCCGCGGAGGGCCTCTACGCGCGCTTGTGGTCGCATCAAATCGGCGGCTTCCTGGGTGAGGACGCGGAGACACAGCCCGTCCGCCGGGCGGTCTGATCGGACTCTCGCTCGGTCCTGCCCCCGACTAGTTGGCGGGGCAGGTGACTTCCTTGTCCGGCGATTTCGCCTTCGGGGTATTGAGCTTCCAGCCGGCCGGTATTTCGAACTGGTTCGCGGCGATCGGCGTGGTGGTGATCGAGGTCGTCTCCATGGTGATCATGGCGAACTGCATCATATTGGGGGGCAGGTCCGTCGCCGGCGCCGCCGGCGATGTGCTGGCCCCCTTCTTTCCGAACATTCCGCTGGCTAGCTTGTTGGTGAAAGCGCCGGCCGCGGAGCCGAATATGCGCCCGGCCACCCCGTTCCCCGCGGCGTTGGTGGCGGCCTGGTCGACGGCTGATTCAGCCTCGCCTTTCGATGAACCCGCCGCCGCCTGGCCCGCGGCCGTGCTCGCATCGGCCACGGTGCCGCCGCCCCCGCTGGAGGCCGCGGCCTTCTTCGCCTCGGCGCACTGCGCGCCGCCGAACATGATGCGGATCGTGGTTTTGAGCGGATAGCCCTTGAATTGGGCGGCTTTGGTGGACAGTTCCTTGAGACTGTCGCGGTATTGGCCGAGGAACTGCTGCAGCATCTTCTGCGTCGCCGAATTCGGATCGTTGAGGTCGAGTCCCAGCTTTTTCATATAGGCCATGGCGAAGGCCTTGCGATCGGCGGAGCCTGGGATGTCATCCTGGGTCAGCCACGAATCCAGGGTGATGACGAAGTCGCAGGTGTCGTTGCTTTCGGGGTTGTGGCAACTCTGGGTCAGCGTGAGCTCGCTGACCTGGGTGTCGTGGCCGGCGATGCTCGCGTGCTTGTCAAGTTGATGCGCCTCGATCTTGGGCGGAGACATCTGGCATTTGGAGGTGTCCGGACCGGCGGGTTGCTGCCGGGCGGGGCAATTCTTCAGCTTCTCCAGCGCCGCGCGCATCTTTTCCTGAGCGGCCTGCATCTCGGCCGGTGTCGGCAGATGTGTCTCGGTGTATTCCTTGTCCTTCGGATTCAGTGCCCAGACCAGGTCCTTATCCAGGCGCGTGATCTGGCCGCCCCCGATGTTGCGGCATAGCAATGACATCAGTCCGTCGCAGTGGAACTCGCTATCGCTGCGCTGCTTGTCACCGCTGGTCCACTCGGTGCTGCTGCCGTGCGCCTTGATCAGGAGCAGGTCAAACGTCGTCTGTTCCTGGACTGTCACATCGGCAAGGACCGGCGGGGCCACAAGCCCGCAGGCGCCGGCGGCCAGGAGGGTCATAGGTGCGAGGCGGATAAGATGGCCGGACCTGATCATTATTTTTCTCCGTGTCGACAGCTGGGTTCCCGCTCCGCGAATCTCGCGCGGAGCATTCCCGCGCGGGAGTTTATGCTCTCAGCACCCGACCGTGTCCAGCCGGTGACGGTGACGTAAGCGTGACCGCCAGCTCGGCGGGTAGGGTGGGTTCGGTCATCCGGCGTCGGCTAGTCTCGGACCAGCGGTCATCCATCCAATGGCAACCAAGGGTCGACTCTGATGCGCCGCGTCTTCGATCCGCATTGCGACCGCGAATCGGATAGATGAACTGATGAGTCGGCGGCTGGTCGAGCTCGACAGGCACCTGCCGGAATGGTTTCAGCAGAGCCGGAGAGGAATGCGACATGGATGATGAGTCACTTGAGGAAATTCACCTGAAGCTGGCGTTCCTGGAGCGCGCCAACACGGAACTCAGCGACGTGGTCTTCCGCCAGCAGCGGGAGATCCAGATTCTGACCGCGAGGATCAAGGAAGTGTCCGAGCGACTGAGCGCGGGGCAGGGCGGGGGTGAGGAGCCCAGTCCCGAGGACGAGCGTCCCCCGCACTACTGATGCGTGAACGCCGCGGCCGGCTCACGCTCGCCAACCTCAAGGCAGCGTGATGTTGCCGAACCGGCGGCGCTGGCGCGCCGGTTCGCCAGTCAACTGCGCCGCCGGGGGCCAGGGCGCTCGCCCGCTAGATCCAGCCCCACGCCTTGAGTTTCATCTTCAGCGACAGCATCAGGAAGTGCCAGAGCGCGCCGATCTGCTCCGTGAAGCTCGGCTTGTAGCGGGCACGCTCGCGGATGTAGTGGCGCAGCGCCGTCTGGTCCTGGGCCGTCAGCTCGGGAAACGCCGGCATGCCGCGGCTTGAAAGTCCTCCGGCCAGCACCGCGGCGAACGCATCCGCGCTGAGCGGGACGCCCGAAGCGCGCAGGTCCGGCGCGAAGCCCCCCGCCACCGCGCCGGCGCCGTGACAGATGAGGCATTTCTGGTAGAGCCGGGCACCCTTCGCGGACCGCGCCGGATCCACCTTGAACGACGGATCGTCCACCGGCATCGGCTGCGACGGCGGCGGCGATGGTGGGAGCACCGCCGACCCGTCGAGTACGTAGGTCAGCAGGCGGCGGGGATGCTCACGGCCGACCCAGCCATGCTGGGCGCTCAAGGAACCCAGCAGCATCTGTCCACCGGCCCAGCCCGCCAGGATCGAGACATACTGCTTGCCGCCGACGCTGTAGGTGATCGGCGGTGCCTGGGTGCCAACGCCCATGTCGGTGCTCCAGAGCAACGCTCCCGTCTGGTCGTCCCGCGCCACGAACTTCCCATCGGCCTGGCCCTGGAACACCAGGCCACCGTGAGTTGACATGACGCCGCCATTGGTCGCTCCCGACAACGGCACCTCCCAGGCTTTTTTCTGCGTGGCCGGGTTCCAGGCGATCAGCGAACTGCTGCCCGCGCTCTTGGGGATGTCGTCGTTGAAGGCCTTAAGGCCCATCGGGCCGTCGCGATCCATGTCGTAGGTCTTGGGATCGAAGCCCTGGTCGTTGTAGTACCCGGGCATCTCGTGCACGGGTACGTAGGTGAGTCCCGTATCCGGACTGAAGGACATCGGCTGCCAGTTGTGCACGCCCCCGGAACCGGGCCACATCAGCGCCTCGCCATCCTCGTAGCGCACGCCGGGGTTCTCGATCGGGCGACCGCTGGCCATGTCGATGCTCTTGGCCCAGGTGACCTTGCCCAGCTTCTCAGCGGAGATCAGCTTGCCGGTCGCGCGGTCGAGGACATAGAAAAAGCCGTTCTTCGGTGCGTGCAGCAGCACCTTGCGCAGCTTGCCGTCGACCGGGATGGTCGCCATCACGATGTCCATTGTGGAGGTGAAATCCCAGCTCTCACCCGGGCTGGTCTGGTAGTGCCAGACGTATTCGCCCGTGTCGGCATCGAGTGCGACCACGGAGCACAGGAAGAGGTTGTCGCCACCACCGGGGCTGCGCAGCTTGGCGTTCCAGGGGCCGCCGTTGCCGGTGCCGATATAGACGCGATTCAGTTCCGGATCGTAAGTCATGGCGTTCCAGGCGGTGCCGCCGCCGCCGAACTTCCACCACTGACCCTTCCACGTCTTGGCGGCCATCTCCATGGCCTTGTTCTCGAAGCCCTTGGACGGGTCGTCCGGCACGATGTACCAGCGCCACAGCAGCTTGCCGGTGTCGATGTCGTACGTGGTGACGTAGCCGCGCACATGGCCGAAATCGGCGCCGCCCTGGCCGACGATCACCTTGCCGTTGAAGACACGCGGGGCGCCGGTGATGTAGCGGTTGTCGCCGGGCTCGGTGGTGAGGGTCTCCCAGAGGAGCTTGCCGCTCTTGGCGTCCAGGGCGAAGAGGCGCCCGTCCTGGACGCCGGCGATGACCTTGTCCTTCCAGAAGGCGAGGCCGCGGATACCCCAGGCGAAGTGCATCTTCTCCGGGGCTATCTGCGGGTCGTAGGTCCACAGCTGCTTGCCGCTGACCGCATCCACCGCGTGGATCACACTGAAGCCGACGGCGATGTAGATGACGCCATCGGCCTCGACGGGCGCGCTGGAGACATTCCATTCCGGTAGTTCCATCGACCAGGCCAGGCTCAGCTTCGAGACGTTCCGGCGGTTGATCTGGTCGAGCGGGCTGAAGCGCTGTTCGCTGAAGGTGCGCCCGTACGCGGGCCAGTCAATGCCATTGGCATCGTTGCTGAGCGCGGCGTTGTCGATGTCGGCCACCGCCAGGGGCTGGCCGGCGTAAGCGATGACCAGAGCCGCGATCGAGGCGCTCACAATCCGGCGTATGGTCCGTCCACCCTGCATTTCGTACCCTTTGCCGCCGGGAGCCCGTGGTGGCTGGCGGCCTAAGCTGTTGCGGTGACGGACTTTAACCGCACGCCGCAAACAGCGCGAGCGCCTTACCCCACATGGATTAGGGACACGCGCTTCGGCAGCCGGCGATTCCGCGGCCCAGGGGCGATAAGTCGCGAACCAACTTTTCAGGGGCCGGTCGCGCAGCCGCTGTTCTCACCTAAGCCGCGTGTGATGCCGTAACATCGCTTTTCCTCGCGCGAATTCAAACAAGAAACGGACGTTCGATGGCCCATGACGTTTTCCTGAGTTACTCCTCGGCTGACCGCGTGACGGCGAACGCCGTGGTCGAGGTACTGGAGACTCAGGGGGTGCGCTGCTGGATCGCCCCGCGCGACATTCCGCCGGGCACCGAGTACGGGCAGGAAATCGTCGAGGCCGTGAAGGGCTGCCGCGTCTGCGTCATCATCTTCTCGGCCAGCGCCAACGCCTCGCCGCACGTGCGGCGCGAGGTCGAGCGCGCGGTCTCCGCCGGCAAGCACCTGGTG
>JANYBG010000047.1 GCA_025360865.1 Pseudomonadota bacterium
CATCGAGGCCGGCCACGTGCGCGAGCTCAACCTCGAACCCATCACGGAGGATCGCCGCCCGGTGTTTCCCGGCGGCCTCGCCATCCTCACCGAGGTCTTCAGCATGCTCGACGTGAAGGAGATGCAGATCGCCGACGGGGCGATGCGCGAAGGGCTCCTCTACGACATGCTCGGGCGCTACAAGCGCGAGGACGCGCGCGAGCGCACGGTACGCGCCATGCAGCAGCGCTACCATGTGGACACCGAGCAGGCGGAACGTGTCGAGGCCACGGTGCGCGACTTCCTTGAGCAGACGCGCGAGAGCTGGAAGCTCGAGGAGCCCCTGGCGCACCTGGCGCTCAAGTGGGGTGCGCGCCTGCACGAGATCGGCCTGGATGTCTCCCACAGCGGCTACCACCGACACGGCGCCTACCTGCTCGAGAACGCCGACATGCCGGGCTTCCCGCGCGAGGAGCAGCGCCTGCTCGCGCGCCTGGTCGGCGCGCACCGCCGCAAACTGACACTGGACCGGATCGAGGAACTGGTCCCGCCCTGGGACCGAAGCGCCGTGCACCTGATCGTGCTGCTGCGCCTGGCCATCCTCCTGCACCGTGGCCGCAGCGCCACCGCGCTTCCGCCGATCGAAATTTCCGCCACCCCGAAATCGCTCGAGACGCGCTTCCCGGGGCGCTGGCTGAAGGACCACCCGCTGACCTCCGCGGACTTGCAGCAGGAGGTGGACTACCTGCGCATGAGCGGCTTTCGACTGCGGGTCTTCAGCGGCGGTCGCGGCTAGGGACGTGTGGGCTGCGCGCGCTTTCGCGCTGCTCCGGCGCAAAAATGGAAATCCGCCACCGCCGGGTCCGGCGGGCCGACGGTTCTAGCCGATAGCGGCGGGCCCGGCGGCGTAGGTGGCGAGCAGCTCCGCCTGCGCGCTCAGCGCGCGCGCCTCGCCCCGGGCGATGCGCTCGTACTGGCCGTCGGCCCCGAGCCGCCACGCCTGGCAGTTGTCACTCAGGCACAGGTCGAGGTCGCGCAGGATGCGTTCGACGTGGTGCGGGCGCCGGATCGGGAAGGCCACTTCCACGCGCCGGAAGAAGTTGCGTTCCATCCAGTCGGCGCTGGCGCAGTAAAGCTCCGATTCCCCGCCGTTCTCGAAATAGAACACGCGCGAGTGCTCGAGGAAGCGCCCGACAATGGAGCGCACGCTGATGTTCTCCGAGACCCCGGGGATTCCCGGGCGCAGCGCGCACACCCCGCGCACGATGAGCTCGATCCTCACGCCGGCCCTTGATGCGCGGTAGAGCGCCTCGATCGCCTGACCGTCGACCAGCGCGTTCATCTTGGCGATCACGCGCGCGGGACGGCCGGCGCGGGCGTGTTCGGCCTCGCGCGCGAGCTTGCCTAGGATCATCTCGTGCATGCCGAACGGGGACTGGGTGAGGCGCTTCAACTTCGGGGTCTGCGTGAGGCTGGTCAGCTGCAGGAACAGCTCGTGGACGTCGTGGCCGATGTCGACGTCGCAGGTGAACAGCCCGTAGTCGGTGTACTGGCGCGCGCTGCGCGGGTGGTAGTTGCCCGTGCCCAGGTGGCAGTAGCGGCGGATGCCCTCGGCCTCGCGGCGCACGACCAACAGCAGCTTCGCGTGGGTCTTGTAGCCCACGACCCCGTACATGACGTGCGCGCCGGCCTCCTGCAGGCGGTTGGAAAGCTCGATGTTCGCTTCCTCGTCGAAGCGCGCGCGCAGCTCGACGATGACGGTGACGTCCTTGCCCGCCTGGGCGGCGCTCACCAGCGCATCCACCAGCGGGGAGTCGTGCCCGGCGCGATAGAGGGTCTGCTTGATGGCGAGCACCTGCGGATCCGCGGCCGACTGGCGCAGGAAATCCATCACCGGCGCGAAGCTCTGGTAAGGATGGTGCAGCAGGAGGTCTTTTTGGCGGATCGCCGCGAAGATGTCCGCGCTGCCGGTGAGCCGCTTGGGCATGCCGGGGGTGAATATCGGGTACTTGAGGTCAGGGCGCTGGATCAGGTCGTACACCGCCGAGAGCCGGTTCAGGTTCACCGGACCGTTCACCGGGTAGGTATCGAGGAAAGCCGAGGCGAACTGCGCCTGCAGGAACCTCACCATGTCCCCGGGACAGTCGCTGGAGGTCTCAAGTCTCACCGCGCTGCCGTAGCGGCGCTGCGCGAGCTCGCCTTCGAGCGCGCGGCGCAGGTCATCGATCTCCTCCTCGTCCACGAACAGGTCGCTGTTGCGCGTGAGGCGGAACTGGTAGCAGCCGATCACCGTGATGCCGCTGAAGAGTTTGTGAACGAAGGCCTGGACGATGGTCGACAGCAGCACGCAGCCGCGGCTGGTGCCGGCTCCGGGCAGCGGCACCACGCGCGGCAGCGAACGCGGCGCCTGCACGATGGCGAGCTCGCTGTCGCGGTCGAAGGCGTCCTTCCCCTCCAGCCGCACGATGAAGTTCAGGCTCTTGTTCTGGATGCGGGGGAAGGGCCGCGCCGGATCCAGTCCGAGCGGGCTTAAGACCGGCTCCACCTCGCGCTCGAAGTACTGCTCGAGCCAGGCGCTCGCCTCGGGGCTCCAATCCGGGGGCTCCAGCAGCGGCACGCCCTCGGCGGCGAGCGCCGGCAGCAGCAACTCGTTCAGGCAGCGGTACTGATCGTCGACCAGGCGCGTGGCGCGGTCATGGATCGAGGACAGCTGCTCGGCGATGGACAGGCCGTCGGCGGCGAGTTGCCCGCCGCCCAGTTCCTGCAGCTGCTTGAGACCGGCGACCCTGATCTCGAAGAACTCATCGAGGTTGCTGCACGAGATGCACAGGAAATTCAGGCGCTCGAGCAGCGGCACGGCCTCGTCGAAGGCCTGTTCCAGGACCCGGTGATTGAACTCCAGGAACGACAGTTCCCGGTTGATGTAGTGCTGCGGCGCCTTTAAATCCGGGGAATCCATGACACGGGGGCCTGATGATGCGCGCAGGACCGCGCGTACCTCATGGTACCAGCGCGTTGAAAAAGTACTGTGAAGGTGCGCGGAACTAGCGCGAGACGAGCATCGGCCCCGGCGCGGCCTCGAGGCTCCCCAGCAGCGGGGCGGTCTTGGCGAGGAAGTCCTCGCGCCAGCGCGCTTCGATGGGGTTGGCGCCCGGCAGTAAGACCGTCTGGGGGTTCTTGAAGACCCCGTTCACCCGGTACTCGTAGTGCAGGTGGGGGCCGGTGGCAAGGCCGGTCATGCCGACATAGGCGATGACCACGCCCTGGGTGACATGCGCCCCGACGTGGGTGAGCTTGGCGAAGCGCGACAGGTGCCCGTACACCGTGACGACGCTTGCGGAGTGCTCGATCTCCACGACGTTGCCATAGCCGCCCTTGCGGCCGGCGAAGCGCACCCGGCCGTCCCCGGCGGCCCGCACCGGGGTGCCCATGGGGGCGGCGTAGTCGACGCCCTTGTGGGCGCGGATCAGGTTCAGGATCGGGTGGTGGCGGGTGGAATTGAAGCGGGAACTGACCCGCGTGAACTCCACGGGGGCGCGCAGGAAGGCCTTGTGCAGGCTCTTGCCCTCGGGAGTGTAGTAATGGGAGCCGCCTTCCGGGTCGGTGTAGCGGACCGCGCGGAACTCGCGTCCCTGGTTCACGAATTCGGCGGCCTCGATCGGACCATCCCGCACGTACACCCCGTCGCGGTAGTACTCCGGGTAGGTGACGATGAAGGTGTCGCCCTGACGCACGTCGAGCACGAAGTCGATATCCCAGCCGAAGATATCGGCGAGGTTCACCGCGGTCTGGTCGTGGGCCCCCGCGGCGGCCACCGCCTCGAACAGCGAGCTGTCGATCACCCCGTGGACGCTGCGGGTGCGGCTCTCCAGCGGGTTCTGCAGCACGTCCGCCTTGAGGCCGCTGGCCGGGTCGCGCGATACCCTGAGTGTCTGGGTCTCGTTCAGGCGCCGTTCCAGCCCGTACAGCGAGCCGTCCTTGTGGGTCACTCGCAGGGCTTCCCCCGGGCGCAGGCTGTCGAGCGCTTCGCGCACGCCCGGGACGCTGCGCAGGGAGGCGAGGTCGGACAGGTCCAGCTTCAGGCGCCGGAAGATCCGCTCGAGGGTATCGTTGCGCGCGACGATGATATCGATGCGGGACAGGGCCACTTCCGCGTCCACGAGCGGGGAGGCCGAGGCCAGCCGCGCGGGCGCCGGGGTGGCGCCGGGGGCGCCGGCGGTGGCCAGCGTCGCGGTACCCGCCGCGGATTGGGATGGCACCGCGGGAGGGGCTATCCGCACGCCGCCGCCGTGCATCACCGACCAGCCGACGACCGCGCAGGCGGCCGCCTGCAGCCAGAAGGTGGCGCGGGGCCAGCGCACCCAGGCGGGCAGTTTCTTCGCTGGCTTGGGGCTCGATTCCATCGACTACACTTATCTCCGGAGGATTCAAAGGGGAACCGTACCGGGCCGCATCCCGGGGGTCAATGTATGTTAAGTGGCGTAACGCCCCGGCAACGACCGCGTTACGTTACCTGCGCCCGCGCGGCGCTTCAGGACGGACTTCACGGCAATGATGATGAATCTCGAGGAACAGATCGCAGAGCTCCGCCGCGGCGCACACGAGGTGCTCATCGAGGCGGACCTCATCAAGAAGCTCAAGCGCGGCACCCCGCTGCGCGTGAAGGCCGGCTTCGACCCCACCGCTCCTGACCTGCACCTGGGCCACACGGTGCTTTTGAACAAGATGCGCCAGTTCCAGAACCTCGGGCACAGCGTGACCTTCCTGATCGGAGACTTCACCGGGCTCATCGGCGATCCCACGGGTCGCAACGTCACCCGGCCCGCGCTCACCGCCGAGGAGATCCAGGCGAACGCGCGGACCTATGAACAGCAGGTGTTCAAGATCCTCGACCCTGAGCGCACCAGGATCGACTTCAACTCGCGCTGGCTCGGCAAGCTCACCTCCACGGAAATGGTGAAGCTCAGCGCGCAGTACACGGTCGCCCGCATGCTCGAGCGCGATGACTTCTCCAAACGCCACAAGGCCGGCCAGCCGATCTCCCTCCACGAGTTCCTGTACCCGCTCGCGCAGGGCTACGACTCGGTCGCCATGCGCGCGGACGTCGAACTGGGCGGCACGGACCAGAAGTTCAACCTGCTGGTGGGCCGCTCGCTGCAGGAGGCCTACGGCCAAGAGCCCCAGGTGGTGATCACGACACCACTGCTGGAGGGCACCGATGGCATCAACAAGATGTCAAAGTCATTGGGCAACTACATCGGCGTCGCGGAAAGTCCCGATGCGATGTTCGGCAAGCTGATGTCGGTCTCGGATGAGCTGATGTGGCGGTATTTCGAGCTTCTTTCCCTCAAGCCGCTCACGCAGATCGCGACGCTGAAGGCGGCGGCGGCCAGCGGCCGCAATCCCCGGGATATCAAGTTCGAGCTCGGACGAGAGCTCGTCGCGCGCTTCCACGACGAGGCTTCCGCTGAGCGCGCGCAGCGTGATTTCACCTCCCGAGTGAGTGATAAGGCGGTGCCCACGGACCTGCCGGTTAAGGTCATCCAGGTCGAATCCACGGGCCTGCGGGTCGGGAATCTGCTGAAAGAAGCCGGCCTCGCCGCCAGCACCTCCGAGGCGAACCGCAAGATCGACGAGGGTGCGGTCCGCATCGATGGGACCAAGGTCACCGACCGCGGATTGACCCTCAATCCGGGGGTGGAACACGTGTTCCAGGTGGGGTCCAAGCGCTTCGCCAGGCTCAAGCTCGAGGCAAAGGTGTGAAACTCGTTTAAACGGACCGGGAACGGCCCCATTCTCCGACCCCGCGCGGGTGACTTCCAAACGCAAACCCCAAGGCCGCGATCGGTGCGATCAGGCCCGCCAGGCGGGCCGATCAGTGAATCATGACAATGCGTTGACAAGCCCAAAAGGGGGGCTATACTTCGCGCCCCTTGCAGCCTAGGCCGCGATTGCGGCGCGGGATGTGAAGGCGCGGGCCCTTCATTAAGTTGACGGAAAATAGCGACTCGCTATAATTCGCGGCCCGATTTTCCCCAAGCCTCAGCGCTGCGGGGTGCTCTTTAAAAATTTGGCAGGTAATTTGTGTGGGGACTCGCGTCTTTGGCCTTTAGTGCAAATGACCGAGTGACCAATTTTTGAAGTCCAGACGTTAAATATCTGGGGCCAATTTTTGATTACTCTTTTCGATTGTTGATTGTTTCAAAATCTTCAAGTGAAGAGTTTGATCCTGGCTCAGATTGAACGCTGGCGGCGTGCTTAACACATGCAAGTCGAGCGGTAACAGGTGTAGCAATACATGCTGACGAGCGGCGAACGGGTGAGTAATGCTTCGGAATCTACCCAATGGCGGGGAATAACTAGCCGAAAGGTTAGCTAATACCGCATAAGCCCTACGGGGGAAAGCAG
>JANYBG010000059.1 GCA_025360865.1 Pseudomonadota bacterium
ATCCGCGCCCGGTAAGGCTCGAATTGCCTGCACAGCAGTGCTAACCCGTATCGATGCCGTGGCATCATGTCGCGAGTTGACCTCCCATTCAGGAGCCTGTAAAACGCGACGTAGCTCTGCTGGGTAGATCCCGTGGGGCGCAATCGCAGCAACAGTCGTTTTGTGGCAAGCTCTAGAGAGGCCATCAGCAATGGGCCCTCCCCGGCGCCGCAGCAGATGCCGTACATGTCATCGTGCACTCGCCGGAGTGCCGCCTCCATTTCGCGCCGCTTCCGCCGCGCTGGTTAGGCGGGAGCGAACACCTCGTCATTGGCACTGCGTGGACCGTTCGGCCGAGTCGGGGCTGACGGAATAGGCCTCCCGTCGCATATCAGTGTCAATCGCCGCAATACTGTTCCTCGGCTATCTTTCTATCAACGACTTGTGCCCACACTTTCGTGCGTGCAGGAGCCCCCCACAGGCGCAAAATGGGCGCCACTGCGTAACGGGTTGCGGAACATACGTACGGACGCGAGTCGACAAACGGTGGATTCTTTCTGGCAATTTACTAGGATGAACGCCGAATGAAAGCGGATTCCAACGGGCAGCTGCACCACGATGTTGGCATGTCTGCCGAGCCGCCGCACGGCGGCTCTGGCGGCGACCGTGAGAAGCAGCAGCCCCCCGCAGCCCTGCATGGGCGGCTGCTGCAGGTGTCGCGCATGGCGACCATCGGTGAAATGGCTGCTGGGGTTGCCCATGAGCTCAATCAACCCCTTACGGCGATCGCGAATTATGCTCAGGCCTGTAGTCGTCTGCTCGCCCGACCCGGCGCGGACCCAGCTGAGTTGCGACAGGCATTGGCCGAGATCACCGGCCAGGCAACACGCGCCGCCGACATAGTCCGGCGGCTGCGTGCGCTCGCGCGCAACCAGCAAAGCGAGCGCGTCCCTGCCAGCGTCAACGCTCTCGTGAGGGAGATCATTGACCTTCTGGAAAGCGATACGCGCCTGCACGGTGTACCGCTATCGCTGGAACTTGCCGACGGCCTGCCGCTGGTGGTCGTCGATGGGGGACAGATTCAGCATGTTGTTATGAATTTCGTGCGTAATAGCCTCGAGGCTCTGGCGGCCCAGCCGAGCGGTGAGAGCCGGCTCCTGATCCGCACCTCGGTAACCACGCAGCATGACGTGGAGCTGGCCGTGATCGACAATGGACCGGGTCTGGCGCCGGACGCTTTGGGGCACGTCTTCGATCCGTTCTTTTCCACTAAGGAGAGCGGTACCGGGATGGGGCTCGCGATCAGCAACACCATTGCGCGCCTACATGGGGGATCGGTCGGCTACCGACCCAATCCCCCCACGGGTGCATGCTTTTACCTACACCTTCCTTCTCAACCGACTCCCTGACATGCAAGAGCAGGCCCCGACGATTTATATCGTTGACGATGACGAAGGGGTACGCAACTCGCTGCGATTCCTACTGAAGTCTGTGGGCCTCGCCACGCGCGTTCATGCGTCGGCGAATGAGTTCCTGGGTGCGTACAAGCCAAAACAGCCGGGTTGTCTGGTCCTCGACGTGCGCATGCCGGGTATGAGCGGTCTTGAGCTGCAGCAGCAGTTGAATCTGCTCGGTGCGATCATCCCCGTCATCTTCATCACCGGCCATGGCGACATCCCTATGGCGGTGGAAGCGATGCAGCACGGCGCGGCCGATTTTCTGCAAAAGCCCTTCCGTGACCAAGATCTCATTGATCGTATCCAGCGTGCGCTCGAACGCGACACGCGCAGCCGCGCCGCGCTCGCTCAACTTGATCGGATCCGCGCATGCTTCGACTCACTCACGCCGCGTGAGCGGGAAGTGCTCGCCCTCATGACCCGCGGCAAGCTGAACAAGGTCATGGCCGCCGAGCTCGGGGTCAGCCAGCGGACTGTGGAAATTCATCGTGCGCGGGTCATGGAAAAGACAGGTGCCGCATCTTTGGCCCAACTCGTGCGCATGGCCATGGACCTGGAGTCGGAGCCGGCAACACTCTAGCTATGGGCGGTGTGCTTAGTGATTCCCTCAGGCGGTCCAGGTGAAACGCTGGACGAATGCTGCACAGTGCATAACTGCGGCGCGTTGGACACCCTCGCGCGCGATCGGCCTTTGTCTGCTGTGTGCGCTGGAAGTCGCGGCTGCGGTGCCGGGGACAGCTATGGCGAGGGCCGACACCCCTGACCTAATAAGAGAATTCATCGTGCGCATGCCTGAGCCAGCAAGGACGGGCATGCGCCCGGCCTCGCGGCCGGACAATCGCCGCGTGCTGAGCGAGCTTTACGGGCGGCGCTCCAGCGCGCCCCTATGGAGCAACGCAGGTGCGGCGACAGAACAGGCGCGCTCCGTCATAGCAACCCTGCGCAGCGCCTCGGAGTACGGGTTGCGAAGCGACCAATATGGCGGCGAGGGCCTGGCTGCGCAGCTTGTCGCGCTATCGGGCGGGCGGAATATCACGCTGGAGGAATGGATGCAGTTCGATGTCGCACTGTCAAACTCGGCAGTGAACCTCGTGCACGATCTTCACTACGGCCAGGTCGATCCGCGCGCCGTGGGCTTTGACATGCCACCGCGCAACGAGACGTTTGACAGCGTCGAGCAACTCGAGCAACTCGCCACGCACGCTGACACGACTGCGGTGCTCGCCGCGGTTCAGCCGGACTTCCTGCACTACCGTCTGCTGCTGCAGTCGCTGGTGCGCTACCGACAGCTTGCGAGCCGCACAGACCTGACGGCCTTGCCGCCGGTGACCGGGCCCCAGGCTGTCGGTCAAAGTTACGTCGGCGCGCCGGCGCTGCGCCATTTACTCGTCGCGCTCGGTGATCTACCGCCCGAGAATGCCTCACGTACCGATGCGATCCTTGATAGCGATCTCGGCGCCGCACTGAAGCGCTTCCAATATCTGCACGGCCTGCGCGAAGACGGGACGCTCGGTGGAGCCACTTTCGCGGCCCTCACCGTGCCGCTCGCGCAGCGCCTGCGGCAGATTGAACTGACGCTCGAACGTTGGCGCTGGCTGCCGCCACCACAGGCGCCCACGATCATTGTCAACATTCCGCAATTTCGGCTGTTCCTGTTTAGGTCCAAGGTCGACAGGGAAGCCGACATGCTGCGCATGAATGTCATCGTCGGACAGGAATATCCCCGACTGCGCACCCCGGTGTTCGCCGCGAACATGAACGCCGTGGTGTTCCGACCCTACTGGGACGTGCCATCGAGCATCACACGCCGCGAGCTGCTGCCACTCATGCGCAAGCGGCCGGACTACCTCGAGACGCAGCACATGGAGATAGTTGGCGAGGCGTCCGACGGGTCCCCACCCTTAACGGCTACGGCGGAGAATCTGCAGGCGCTGAACGCTGGACGGCTGCGGCTGCGGCAGCGCCCGGGCGCCGGAAATTCACTGGGGCTGATCAAGTTCGTGCTGCCCAATTCCTACGGCGTCTACCTGCATTCCACACCGGCGCAGCTCTTATTTGCCGAGCCGAGGCGATCGTTCAGTCATGGCTGCATCCGCGTGAGTGATCCTGTCGCCTTGGCTGCGGAAGTTTTGAGCAGCACCCCGGGAGATTGGACCGTGGAACGAATACAGGCGGCCATGAAAGGCGACGTGACTTTGCGCGTAGGCTTGACGGAGCCCGTGCACGTACTGATCCTCTATGGAACCGCCGTGACCAGCGAAGACGGCGCTTTGCACTTCTTTGATGACATCTACGGGCACGATCGGCGGCTCGAAGCCGCTCTCGGCCTCATGCCCATCTCACCGCGCCCCGCTGACCGCAGTCCGTGATCACCAGAACCTGACGCGCCCAGTATCGACGTGGGCGAAGTCGGAGCGCGCATAGAAGCCCACGCCGCCATGACCGAGATTGCGGGCGTATTCGGCCAGCGTACGCGTGGGAAAGCCCGTCAGGCGTACGTCAATGGCTCGGCCCTGAAGGTGCATGCTGTGCTGGGCCACACCGTCTGAACTGCGATGCAACATGGCGTTGGTTGCTGGTGAACGATAACCGGAAATAACCTCGAAAGGCGCGTCGTGGTTCGTCATCGTCTGCAGCTCGAAGAGTATGTCGAGCAGCGCGGGGTCGATACGGTGCACGTCCCCCGTGCGAAAGTCGCGCAGTATGTAGTCCACCTGTGTGAGGCACTGCGCTTGGTAGCACGCGTCCTGAAAATAAGCCGCGCGCAACGTCTCCCCCGTGTGTGTATGCACGAATGACAGGCAGCGACCTCCACGGCTCACGGCCAAGACCGGAGCGGCCGCAAAGGTCGCAAGCGCCCCGCATACGCCACCGGCGGCGACCAGAAAGCGGCGCCGCCCAGGGTATCTTTCCGCGCTGGGCGGCTTGATCGTCACGAGCGATTCCAAAGCATTTTATGAGCATACCCCACCGGCGGGGCGCCAGATAGGCGACTGCCACACATTCAGGGGTACGCGTCTATTAGCGCACTACCTCGCGGTCGTGATCGAACAGGTGGGTTGAAGTCTAAGCCCGCAGCGGGCAAACACGCAATTGCGGTGACCTGTCCTTACAAACCCGCGCGAGCCTGTACACGCCAATCACGTAGCGACCCCGGGGTCCATGGTGACCACCTTGAGCATGGTCCTCCTGCCACACTTTGGACTCCTGCCACGCGCCACGGCTTGTGTCTATTCTAAGGGCGTACGTGCCTGCGTGGCACCTATTGTGGCACCGCCGCTGTTGGCACCAGTTGATATGTCGCTCAAGGGTACTACCGTGCTTTCACGACGCGGGAGGTTAAGGCTGATCGGGCTCGTCCCGCACACAGAGCGCGCGGCGCATTTATACGTACTTTCACCTGCTGTGGCGCGGAAGCTGCGGATGGCGTACTCGTGCCCCTCGCTTCACGATCAATCCATTGAAAGCTGGTCCACGGAGTTTTCCGCTATGTATCCCATCCATCGCATTTTGGTCGCCATCAAGGATCCACGAGCGAAGCAATTTCCCGCTGTGGAAAAAGCCGGCCAGTTAGCGCGCGCGCTGGACGCGGAAGTGTGCCTGTTTCACGCGATCCCTGAGCCGGTCTATCTAGACGTGGCGAGAATTAATGGCCAATCGCTGCCTGACCTCGAACAGCAAGGCAGCGCCATCCATCGCCAACAGCTGGAGAGCCTGGCGAAGCGGCTGCGCCGCAGCGGCGTCAAGGTCACAACCGCGGTGGAGTGGGACTATCCGGCCGACGACGCCGTCATACGTGCAGCCACGCACTTCGGAGCCAATCTCATCGTCGCGGATTGTCACCGAAGCGCACACGTAGCCCCTTGGCTTTTGCACTTTACCGATTGGGAGTTGTTGCGTAACAGCTCGGTGCCGGTGTTGCTCGTGAAGAATCGACGGCGCTATCACCGCTCCAAGGTCCTCGCCGCAGTCGATCCTGCTCATGCTTTCGACAAACCGGCAGAGCTCGACGACGAAATCCTGCGCTACGCCACGACGATCGCCGATGCACTTCACGGAGCATTGCACGCCGTGCATGCCTACAACCCATTGCTCGTGGGTCTGACGCCGAAGGAACTCTGCGCTTCAAATGGAATTGCAAAAGCGCAGAAGAAGGCCGCTGCACGCGCACACTCAGCAGTTGATCCAAAGTTGGACGAATTCAGTGTCGCCCGCACCCGGCGCCATATCGTCGATGGACTTGCGATTGATGCGATCCAGAATGTAGCTCGGGAGATCCATGCTGAAATTGTCGTCATGGGAGCTATCTCGCGGTCCGGATTGAAACGGCTCTTCATCGGCAACACCGCCGAGCGACTGCTGGATCGCCTGATCTGCGATGTGCTGATCGTCAAGCCCCCACAATTCAGGAACGCGATCGCACGGGTTCCCCGCGGACCGCAGGTGCTTATATCGCCCCTGCTACCCGGCGGGGTAGGTGCCGTGTATTGACCGAGCACAGGTGGGGTAGACGTCTGCCGTTGGACCTTGTGGTCCGCCTGAGCGCTCGCGAGGGGATCACGGGAATACTAGGTGGTCAGTTGCGGAGTGCAAGTCTCAGCGGCGCTTTCATCGAGACTGCTGGAAGCCTCCCGTTGTGCCAGCGCGTTATTCTCGATCTGGCCTGGCGTCACCGTGGCCGCCACTCCATCCCCGCCTGTGTGGTGCGCCGCGACAGTCATGGACTGGGACTAAAGTGGGGGTGAACTCGCGCGCCCGCCCGTCCCTGCCCTGCTTGCTCCGACCCTGAGCAACTGAAGCATCAGCTCTAGCTGCCACCCACACGAGGTATAGGTAGATTCCCGGATCGCAGCGCAGAGCAGTTCGGCTCATGATTCTCTTACCCAAGAGTTACACACAACGGTAAAGCAGATAAGGAAAGAAGTTATGAAATCCGATAACGACATCAAACGAGACGTAGAGGCCGAGCTCCGATGGAGTCCGGACGTCCACGACACGGATATCGCAGTCAAGGTTACCGGCGGTGAGGTGAGCTTGACTGGCTTTGTCCCCAACTATCTTGACAAATACGGAGCCGCAGCCGCAGTCGGCCGAGTCAAGGGCGTCGCCGCCGTGGCAAACGACTTGCAGGTCAAGCCATTCTTAGGCGGCCCCACCGACCCGGAAATCGCGCGAGCAGCGATCACGGAATTGAAACTTGAGTTGCCGCTCACGTGCGAAGACATCAGGCCTATCGTAAATCAAGGCCATGTGACCCTCGAAGGGACGGTCGAGTGGCATTATCAGCGCGAAAGAGCCGAGAGTGCTATGCGACGTCTGAGTGGCGTGCTCGGCGTGAGCAACTCCATTCGCATCAAGCCAGCCGTCGCGCCGGAAAATATCAAAAGGCGGATCGAGGATGCCTTCAAGCGCCTCGCTCATGTCGATGCCGATCACATTACCGTCAATGCGCACGGCTCAGATGTGACGCTGCGTGGAGAGGTGCGTTCGTGGGCAGAGCGTGATGAAGCTCTGCAGACGGCATGGGCGGCACCGGGAGTGGCGAATGTGAAAAACGAGCTAACGGTACGCATTTGAGGGCGCGTTTAGGGCGACGGCTCGCTGGCCGTCGCCCTGTTGTTCGTGGGTCGCCAGATTAAGGCGCGGCAATCATTTCGGAGTCCTCCCCCGGGGTCGGAATCGAATTGGGACGCCGGCGCGCCGGCACCAGCCCCACGCAGACACGGCGGTCGCCCCAACTAGGCGCCTCACCTACTGCCAGTAGGGAAGAGATGAAGAACCATCGCTCAATTCCTTGGGAAATCTACCGCTTTCGGATGTCGATAAAGGCGCCCCTGGCTACCAAATGCTCGGCCGTAGCGGGGTTCGGCGACCGTGGAACGTTCGAACGCTGCCTATGTCAGTAACGCCTCGGGTCGGAATCTAAAGGACTAATAAAGCGCCTTGTTATTTATAGCTTTTATAGACCCTGAACCTTCGAAGTTACCCTCAAAGTTACCCGCAACCATGGATAAACACGCGCGAACAACGCCCTGATCGTTTGTTTTGCATGGGCCGCGTTTTGCCTTCATTCCGCGCCATGGCCGACAGTGAGTCGTTTTGCCGGGGGTGTCGTCATCACGAAGCGCGCTTGTGCTCCGCGGCGATCCTGTCAAATCAAGCGGCTAGCGATAGCCTGTGCTGAGTAGGAAATAAGCGAATCAGGCCTCTACTACCACTTTCAAAAAACTGCCTCAGTCGTGGCGCCCGCTCACTGGAGTTCTTCTCGCGGACTCGATTGGAGCTGAGCGCGTCCAGTGGACGCTGTGTGCCCTCTGCGGTACCCCAAGTCTCCCCGAAAACCGCCATTTCCCTGAGCCGAAACGGACAGTCAGCGTCGGCAAAGCTAAAGTGCGCGGGCGAGTTCGGCGGCACCTCTTAAAAGATCCTCCAAGCCACCATCCGGGGAGCGACGCGTCGATGACCGAGCCGGCTGGGGCCGTATTTCTGAGCTACGCATCGCAGGATGCGGCAGCCGCGCGGCATATTGCTGATGCGCTTCGAGCAGCCTCGCCGCACAACCTGGGGCGCTGGATCCCAAGGCCATCGGCCAGGCAAGTGGAGCAGACGCCACGGCCACGAGTGACGGTGTCGTGAGGATAGGCTGGGCGCGCACGGATGTGGTCGTCACGGTCGATGGGCTGA
>JANYBG010000088.1 GCA_025360865.1 Pseudomonadota bacterium
GTGAGATCAAACAGTCCACTAACGGTTTTTTTACCGCCTACCGGTGGGGTTGTTCGGCCAAAGGCGAAGATCTCGCCCACACGGTCGGATTCCTCCAACAGGCGAAGGAGCGCGGAGCCGATGCCACCGTTGGCGCCAAAAAGCGCTACTCGCATTCCCTTTGGGAAAGAAGACAGGGCGGCGGGCCCACCCCCTTCGTCTGAGCCATTGCGGCCTGCTGCGTTCATCGCGCCAAAGGACATAGCGCCTTGGGTCTTCCGCGCGTCGGATCAGCCCGGTGTCGCTTCGCCCCGGCAGCGTTCTCAGCGGCTCGCACAGCGTGGGTCACCGCCTCGGCGCAAGGTTCGCCCTGAAGCGACGGACCCGTCGTGGCGGTCTCAGTCGACCACGGCCCCACCGACACCAAGCTCCCACGCCTACATCGGCTTCCCCAATTTGACAATCGCCACGGTGAACGCACTAGCGCTGCATCTTCATGATCTGATCCATCGGCAGCATGTTGTGATTGAGATGCGTCATGATCCAAAGCGAGCCGAACACCAGCAGCATCACAATCAACACCCCGAAAGCGAGCGCCAGAAGGTTGTTCACGCTGTCGGGGCCGGCGGTGATGTGAAGAAAGAAGACCAGATGCACACCCATCTGCGCGATCGCGAGAACCGAAAGAGCGATCGGAATGCTCGGTTCCCACACCAGGGTGCTCCGGGTGAGATAGAAAGAAACAACGGAAAGCAATGTCGCCAGCGCGAAGCCGATCAGGTAACCCCAGACCGCTCGCCCCATTGTGATGGTTCCAGATCCCTGGTCACCCGGCGCCGTATCGTCGAGCCTCACATCGTCAGACGATCCCGCATTCATGGCGCCACCCCGACCAAATACACGAGACTGAACAAGGCCACCCAAATGATGTCGAGGGTGTGCCAGAAAAGACTGAAGCAGAGCAATCGGCGCAGCACGTCCTGACGGAATCCCTTTGCGACTACCTGCGCCATCATCGTCAACAGCCACAGTAATCCCGCGGTCACGTGCAGGCCATGGCAGCCGATAAGGGCAAAGAAGGCGGACAGAAATCCGCTGCGGCTCGGACCGTCGCCCTGAGCAATCAGGTGCGAGAACTCGCGCGCCTCAAGCGAAAGAAACGCTAGTCCCAAGGCGAAAGTCGCGACCATGGAGGCGTGGAACAGCCGAGCGTTGGCGAAGCGGGCGCCGATCGCCGCCAGACCACAGAACAGGCTGGAAGACAGTAGGCACGCGGTTTCAATGGCGACGTTCCGGATGTCGAACAGGTTTCGCCCCGTGGGACCTCCGGCCGTGCTGTCGGCTAGCACGGCGTAGGTCGCGAAGAACGCAGCAAACAGGATGATGTCGCTGATGAGGAAGATCCAGAAACCATAGGCAACGACGATGCGCGTGCCCTCCGCGCCCGAGGCTACCTGCGACTCCCTCGCCCTTCGTTCAGGGATTACGACTAGGTTGTGTCCGTCGCCGGTCGCGCCCCCTGTGGCTTGTATCGCGCTCATGCGGAGAATCACAGTCTGGCCGCAGCCATGCTCCGCGCCTGCCGGTTGGCCCGGTCCAATCGCGCGACAAGCGCCGCCGGAATGATGTCTTCATGGTGATCGCGCCACGCAAGGACGACGAAGGTCGCGTAAGCGCAGAAAAAAGCGATACCGACCAGCCACCAGATATGCCAGACCAGCCCGAAACCCATGGCGGTGGCGAAGAAGGCGCAGATGAATCCGACCGGGCTGTTGCGTGGCATCTCGATATCGAGGTAAACCGGCTCGGCCTCTGTGGCCGCTTGACTGCGAGGCCCCTGCTTCCCACGCCAATACGGCTCCTCATGTCCAACGGTCGGCAGCACCGCGAAATTGAAACCCGGCGGAGGCGAGGCGGTTGCCCATTCAAGCGAGCGACCATTCCAAGGGTCGCCCGTCGAGTCACGCAGGATCTCGCGTTGTCGGATGCTCACGACCAGCTGCGCGATCTGCAGGATGATGCCGATGAAGATCAGCACGGCGCCGCCTGCCGCGACCAGCAGCCAGGGTCGCCACGCCGCGACGTCGTAGTGTTGCAGGCGTCGCGTCATCCCCATCAAACCGAGCCAGTACAGTGGCATGAACGCCACGTAGAAACCGCTGATCCAAAACCAGAAGGCCGCCTTGCCCAGACCCTCGTGCAAACGGAAGCCAAAAGCCTTTGGAAACCAGTACGTGTAACCGGCGAACGCGCCAAATAGCACTCCACCAATGATGACGTTGTGAAAATGTGCCACCAGAAAGAGGCTGTTGTGCAGCACAAAGTCAGCTGGGGGTACGGCGAGCAGGACCCCGGTCATGCCACCGACCACGAAGGTGACCATGAATCCGATCGCCCACAGGGTGGGTGTCGCGAACACAATGCGGCCGCCGTACATGGTGAAGAGCCAGTTGAACACTTTCACTCCCGTAGGCACGGCGATCACCATCGTCGCCACGCCAAAGACCGCATTCACGTCCGCACCCGCACCCATCGTGAAGAAGTGGTGGAGCCACACCATGAATGACAGCAGGCAGATCGACATTGTCGCGGCCACCATTGACTTGTAGCCAAAGAGAGGCTTTCCGGAAAAAGTCGACAGAACTTCGGAGAAGACTCCGAAGGCGGGCAGTATCAGGATGTAAACCTCCGGATGCCCCCACGCCCAGATCAGGTTCATAAACATCATCACGTTGCCGCCACCCTCATTGGTGAAGAAATGAAAGCCGAGGTACCGATCCAGTAGCAACATCGCGAATGTCGCGGTCAGGATCGGGAAGGCGGCGACCATCAGGAGGCTCGATGCCAGCGTCGTCCAACAGAACATGGGCATACGCAGATAGTTCATCCCAGGCGCGCGGACTTTTAGGACGGTCGTGACGAGATTTATCCCAGCCAGCAACGTGCCAATTCCGGAGATCTGCAGCGCCCAAAGATAGTAGTCGACACCGACTCCAGGGGAATACGCCAGTTCAGACAGCGGCGGATAGGGGAGCCAGCCGGTCCGGGCGAATTCGCCCACGATCAGGGAGATGTTGACCAGGAGCGCGCCGGTCGCCGTCAACCAAAATCCGACGGAATTCAGCACGGGGAACGCGACATCGCGCACCCCAAGCTGCAGAGGCACCACGAAGTTCATCAGTCCGATCACGAACGGCATAGCGACGAAGAAGATCATCATGGTTCCGTGGGCGGAGAAGATCTGGTTGTAGTGCTCGGGTGTGAGGTAGCCGGGCGCGTTGTAAGCGAGCGCCTGCTGGGAGCGCATCAGCAGCGCGTCGCTGAAGCCGCGCAGCAGCATCACCAACGCCAGCACGACGTACATCACGCCGATCCGCTTGTGATCGACGCTAGTCAGCCATTCCTTCCACAGGTAGGGAAGATGTCCGCGAGCGATGACCCAACCGAGCACACTGACGATCGCGACCGCCACGATCGTCGAGGCGACCAGAATGAGCGGCTGATCTAGCGGGATGACCGCCCAACTGAGCTTGCCCCACATGCTATTTCCCCTCTGGCCGGTCGCCGGCGCTAGCGTGATGCGCGGTGTCCATAACCGCCGATGGCGCGAGATCCCGACTGACGATCTTCGCGAAAAGATCTGGATCAACGCTGCGATACGTCGCGGCGGCGGCAGGCACGCCGGGCTTCGCAAGAAGCGCGTAGGACGTCGCATCGAGCGCCTGAGCCTCGGCGAGGTTCGTGTTCACCCATCCGGCGAACTCATTCGCGGAAACCGCGCGCACATCGAAATGCATATCGGAGAAGCCCTCCCCGCTGTAATGGGCCGAAAGTCCACGGAACGTCCCGGCGTTATCCGCCTGCAAGTTCAACTGGGTGACCATTCCGCTCATTGTGTAAATCATGCTTCCGAGCCGCGGGATAAAGAACGCGTTGAGGACGGTCGCAGACGTTAAGGAGAAATGCAGTGGCACTCCGGCGGGCACGACAAGCTGGTTTAGGCTTGCGACGCGTTGCTTCGGATAGATGAACAGCCACTTCCAATCCAATGAGACCACCTGAATTTCGAGCGCGGGCGTCTCCGCAGCCAGCGGTTTGGCCGGGTCCAGATCATGTGAGCCAATCCACGTAACACCTCCCAGCAGAATAATCACCATGATGGGGATCGCCCAAACCACCAATTCAATGCGGCCCGAAAAATTCCATTCCGGCAGGTATACAGCGCGGGTATTGGAGGCGCGGTACCACCACGCAAACAGCAGGGTCGCCACAATCGTCGGAATGACGATCGCGAGCATGATGGCGAGCGAGTCGACTAGGATTCTCCCTTCAGCCTTTCCGACCGGTCCGCCCGGATCAAGTATTTCCGCGTGGCACGCCGCGAGCAGGAACGCTGACAGAACGCCCAGGGCGACATTCGCCCCGTGAGGTTGCCGCACCGGCCGTTGGCGGCCAGCGTTCGCCAGAACGCGCCATGAGTTAGCCCATTTCAAGAGAAGCATCCGATGATCCGATATCCATCTTGATCAGAGTCCCCGAGTGTGTGGGGAAGCACTCCTTAATTGCCGATGCGCGCCAGTCGCCCGCTCTTTGCCACGATGGAACTGCCGCCAAGCGTTCTGTGTGTTTGAACGCGAGAGGTATGGCGCGTGATTCCATCACGCCACGGCAACCTTGCGCAGCTCTATACGATCCTAGACCGGTTGACGGATGCAATCGTCCGCCAATAAATGTTCCGCGAGTCGCTACACGCATTGCGTGCGTCGACCTCGCGGAATACGACTGGCCGTCACCGCGCAAGGGGCATTCCAACGCTCAAGAACGCGCGAGCGATCCTGGCCGCGAGGGGCCACCGCGCCTCAGGGCTTGGGCAGCGGCGGTTGCGGTACTTTTTGTACTTTGCTGATGTCATAGCCCTCGCGTGTCACGAGATTCAGCAGCTGCTGGTAGTCGGCGTCTGCGATTGTCGGCGTCCGCGCCATGATCCAGACGTAGTCGCGCGCTTCGCGTCCGATGATGGTACGATTGTATTCGTCACTTACATAGACGATGCGGTAGTCGGCCTTGATTGGCCATACGAAGCGCATTCCCCACACCGCGTTAGTTCGTTTGTCGATTACAAATCCGCGTGGGTTGTGGCGTTTCTTCGGTCCGTCGAACCCGCCCTCGTTGAAAACAAAGGTTGTATCGATTGTCCCGTCGCTGTCCAGGCGGTATGACTCGACGGCGCCGTAGGCGTTCTTCTCAATAAAAGTGGGAATGCTGGCTATGACGTACCAGTCTCCCATGAAGCGCGGCAGGTCCACGTGCGTGGCAGTCGTGATGGGCAAGCGCGAAGACTGGCAGGCGCTGAGCATAATTGTCACCAGAAAAATATGGGGCAAACGGAGCAGCACGAATCTCATATCAACCCTCCGAGCGAGGCTGGTAGCGAAGTTGGTGTCCCTTTCGGGTGTGGCAGCCAGCGATGATGAGGCGGAGCTCAACCCATAGTCGGGCTCTGCCAGGCGGCCTTCCCTGGCCATGGGGCGTCCGCCGCTCTTCCAGATCAAAGCGATACGCGCCCGCGCGGCAGCCGTCGAGTGACTCGTTGCAGTTCCATTCTTCGCCATGTCCCGCCGCCGCGCTGTGCCGACACGACGTATAGTGGGCGGAGCTCGGGCTGATCACGCGGCGCAGGCGCTCGGGGTTCACTCACTGCTCCGTTAGGTTGCAAGCGCGGCGCGGATGCGCTTCGCACCGGCAACAAGATCGTTGCCAACCACAACGGCACCGGCGCTGACGATGGCGTCGCGCTCTCGCACCGAAACCATGCCGCCCACGAACACGGGAATGCCTGCGGCCGAAACCAACTTCGGAAGTTGCTCGTCAAGTACCCGAGCTGGCGGTGCGACGGATCCCGATAGCACGATGCCACTGCAATCGGCACGCCTGATCGGTGGCGCCAGTTCGCTTAGCGGCATATTGGCGCCCAGCAGTATCGGGTGCAAGCCGCACTCCTGGGCGACCAGTGCGAACAACAGCAGCCCGACTTCGTGTTGCTCGCCAGGCAGGCAGGCGGCCAACACCCGTACCCCGGCGGTGCCCCGCGCACGGTGATGGAAGCGCGCGCCCAGCTTGTTGCGCAGGTACACGCCGAAAAAGTGTTCTTCGGCCACCGCGCCCTCGCCGCGTTCCCACCTCGAACCCAGCACCTGCAGGAGGGGCATCATGAGTTGCTGAGTCACGTGTTCGATCGAATGCAGACTCAATGCCTGACTGTAGGCGTCTTCGAGGTCGTCCTCGTCGAAGCCAGAAATAGCGCCGAGCATCCGCGCCCGATACTGGGCCCAGGTTGTGTCCGCGGGGGCCCCTTCCCCGAATTCCGCTTGGTCAAGCGCCTTCTTTACCTGGCTGATCGCCAAGCCCCTGTCTAACAACGTCACGGCGCGGTTTATCCGGTCAATGTCTTCGCGCCTATAGAGGCGATGGCCTTTGGGGGTACGCGCGGGGCTGACGAGCCCATGGCGCTGTTCCCATGCCCGCAGAGTCACAATGTTGACGCCGGTCAGGCTTGCCACCGTCCGGATCGGATACAGCTCCTCGGGATCACGGATCTTAGGTGCTTTGGCGGTGATCATGGTCGCAGTGCCTTTAGGACGCTTACTGTAATCTATACACAACCGATGCACAATACTCCAGATTGCGGTATTCTTGGCTTTCTGGAGTTACTACGACCTATACAAACTCTCTCAACCGAAGACCATGAACCTGCGTTTTTTTCTGACTCTCGCGCTCACGGCAACGGTCGCGCGGTCGCCGATGGAAGGGGGTTGCGGCCTCGCTGAGCGAGGCGGCAAGGCGCCGGCGATGGATTGGCTGCCCACCGTCGCTCCGCGGTGTGTCGGACGACAAGCAGGGCAAAGCGATGGGGGGGATGCATCGCGCGTCCCGGGCTTCCACACGCTGGACGCAGGCGCGTCTTGGAGACGGGGAAGGGAGAGAAAGGCTTCGTGCGTACCGACCTGCAGCGCTGGCGCCCGCTCCATGCCGATCAATGACTCGACCGTTGTCCTAGGAGCGGTCGTCGGGGACACGGCGACATCCATGCGAGGGCCAGCCCACCGCCGTCATGATTCCGCGGGCATTCGCCGCCGCAGCCCCGCGTGAAGAAGGTTCTGATCATTGGGGCCAGTAGCGGCATCGGCCTAGAGGCGACCCGCTTGGCGCTTGCGCGCGGGCTCGCGGTTCGTGCGCTGGCGCGGTCTGCGGCAAGCATCGCTATTTCTGATCCCAATCTGGAGCGTTACCGGGGCAGCGCGCTAAGTCCAACGGACCTGACCGCCGGGCTGGCGGGAGTTGACGCGGTCATCATGACTCTGGGGATTCCCATGGGCGCGCAGCTGCTGCTGGGCCCGGTCAGGCTCTTTTCAGACGCCACACGCCTGCTTATCCCGGCGATGGAAGCGAGTGGCGTTAAGCGACTCGTCTGCGTCACCGGCTTCGGTGCCGCAGACAGCCACTCAAGCATCGGAGGACTGCAGGGGCTGGGGTTTCGCCTGGTATTTGGACGGGCCTATGGTGACAAGGACATCCAGGAACGCCTGATTCGCGAGAGCCGCCTCGATTGGGTTATAGCGCGTCCGGTAATCCTAACCAACGGGCCGCCGACAGGGCGCTATAAGATTCTGGAGGCCCCCGCGAGCTGGAGAAACGGCTTGATATCGCGGGCCGACGTTGCCGACTTCCTCATAAATGCCGTCGACGGCAACGCCTACGTCGGCAAGACGCCGGTGCTCCTTGGCTGATCTGGGCATGCGAGGTAATCCCGTGATCAGGCGCCTGACGGGAGAGGGTCCGGCGGACGCGGATCTACCGGTATCGGGCCGTATCAAGGCGCGCTTGCGGCGGGCGAACCACCGGTTTCACGCCAACGACAACATCGCGTCGTTCATCGAACCGGGGGAAATGGATGGGCTGCTCGAGGAAGTCGCCGGTAAGGTGGCCGCCGTGCTCGATAGCTTGGTGATCGAAACCGAGCACGACCACAACACCAAGGGCACAGCCCGCCGCGTGGCCAAGATGTATCTTGACGAGGTATTTCGCGGGCGGTACGCGCCGATGCCGGCGGTCACGGAATTTCCCAACGCGGAGAATCTCAACGAGCTGATGATAGTCGGGCCGATCACAGTGCGCAGCGCCTGCAGCCATCATCTCTGCCCCATCGTCGGACGCCTTTGGATCGGGCTGATGCCGAATCAGCATTCGCACCTGATCGGGCTATCGAAGTACTCGCGCCTAACCGAATGGATCATGACCCGTCCGCAGATCCAGGAAGAGGCGATCATGCAGATCGCTAAACTTCTCATGCAGATGGTCAAGCCGGATGGTCTGGCGATCGTAATGGAAGCTGATCACTTCTGTATGCACTGGCGGGGCGTCAAGGACACGGGCTCAAAGATGGTCAACAGCGTGATGCGCGGCTCATTTCTGAAAGACCCGGCACTGCGCCGCGAATTCCTCTCGCTCATCGATCTGAAAACCTGAGGCCCCCATGCTTGTCCGTTGTCTGTATGCTAGCCGCCCGGCTAAGCCGCTATCGGTCGCGGTGCTTGACTCGATCCTCGAGCAGTCCGCACGGAACAATCCGCGGCTGGGTATCACGGGCCTGCTATGTTTTACGAACAAGGTCTTCGTCCAAGTCATCGAGGGCGCTCGTGATGAGGTCTGCGAGGTGTTCAACGCGATCGTTCGTGACGATCGGCATCTCCAGGTGCGACTCCTGGATTTTGAGGAGATCAGCGCGCGACGCTTCGGTAACTGGACGATGGGGCAGGTTAATATCGCCGATATCAGTCCGGCCCTGCTGCTGAAGTACTCCGAGAAAGCGGAATTGGACCCTTTCATCTGCTCGGGAAAGGCCACGCTCGCGCGGCTCGAGGAATTCATTGTCACCGGCTCAATACTCAGTCGGGCAAAGTGACAAATCTGTTCCGCGTCTTGGCACAGGGGGGCGGAGTTGAAACCGCGACTCGCGTTGGTCACTAGCCCGTGAATGCCAACGGCTAAAAAGTTGTCGCCGTTCCCGCTCCCAGTGGACGCTCGATGCACACTGTTGCGGACATGAAAAGCGACTGCCCTACCGTTCGCAGTCGTCCTTGTGTATATACATCTCCATACGGAAGCGTGACCGCCGGGCGCTGATACGACGCCGCGATATAAAAAGACTCCCAGTTCGTCACCGGCAGTCCCAGTCATAAGCGCGCTTTTATGCTGGGGCTTTAATCAAATCCAGACCAACTCATATCCGAGTCACCGCCGAGCTGACGCAGGCGAGTTGGACACCATACTGGGGACTTAACCGCAGCGACAGACCACGCTTGACCCTCACTCTCAGCGTCCCGGACATCCCTAGGCAACCCCGGCAGGGAGACAAGGAGACAGGTAGACTGGCCCACAGACGCTTGCCGGCCGCCTCAACATGTCTGAATCCCCTCCGACACTTGCACACTGCGGCGACGCCGTGCAGCGCATGGCAAGATTGGCGGACACCGCGCCGGGCGTCGGCCAGAGGAGCCGCCGCCTAGTATCGGGCCGGCAACGCCTTCAGTGCCCGCTAGCATCGCTGCTGCTGGCGGTGATGTCGCTTGGGCCGGCCGCCGAGGCGCAGCTGCCTCCCGGCGACGTGCCGCCAGCACAGTTTCCGGTGCCCACTGATGTCCAGGTACCACCTGCGCCGGTGCCGGCTTCGTTTTGGCCGTGGCACGACGCGAAACTCCTTCCCTACATCGCAGTGCCAGAAATCGGCGCCGATCCCAATGGCGGCACGACGTTTGGCCTGCTGCCGGTATGGCTGCGCACGGACGCGAAGCACCAAATCGACCGCATCATCGCGCCCGACCTTTACCACAACAGTTACTTCGGATGGGGCGTGCACGCCCGGCTGTATGCCTACCCCTCCGAAGACGAACAGTTGTCCATCATCGCGGGCATCGCGCAACGCGTGGAACATCAGTTTTTTTTCGACTATCAGCGCGGCCGCGCGCGGCACGAACAGTGGTCAGTGCTGGCAAGCCTGATGTCTGAGCGCAACGGATCGTTGCGCTACTATGGCACGGGTAACGACACCTCCAAGTCCGCCGAAACCAATTATACGGCTCAGCAACAGGCGGCGCAGGTCAAGATCGGACTGAACCTGTCACGCATCTGGCAACTCGCCTACACCGTTCGGGCGCGCTTCGTCGACGTGCAGTCCGGAACTCTGCCAGGCATTCGCTCAATCGATCAGCGTTTCGGCAACGCCATACTGGGCACGGACAAGTACTTCCTTCACCGCTTTTCCATCGGCTACGACACACGTGATGATCTGACCATCCCCAGCAGTGGCATGGAATGGGTGGTGTACGCGGGAGCGGCCACCAGCGGAGCCTTCAACGACGCCCTGTATCGGGAAGCCGGCTTCGACGGCCGCGGCTTCTGGAGTTCCTTTCACGACACAGTCGTCGCAGCGCATGTGGCGGTGCGCTATCTGCTAGGCGACCACAACGCGCCGTTCTGGGCGCTCAGTACTCTAGGTGGAGATCGCAGCGAGGTGGGTGGTGAGCAGCCGCTGCGCGGCTACGGCGCTGGGCGCTACACAGATCAAAATGCCTATTCGGTGACGCTGGAGTTGCGCCGCCGGGCTTTCTCTTTTGCGGCGGCCTCTACGCACGTCGATATCGAGGTGAGTCCATTCGTCGACGCCGGTCGGGTCTTCTCCGGCACCGGGACGTTCCCACTCTCGCACATTCACGCCATCGGAGGGGTAGGCTTTCGCGGCACCGCCAAGCCCTTCGTCGTCGGTTACGTCGACATTGGCTACGGCAGCGAGGGGGCAGCCGTTTTCACGGGAATCAATTATCCGTTTTGATGTGGGGAGCCAGTGGCCGCGTGCTGAGCTGTAGCGGCAAGGCACAGGGGACACGCCGCGTAGGCCGATCGCGCCACGGCAGCGAACTTGGACATTAGTCGATGTGCCAAGACGTGGATATTTTGACGGGCAAAGTGGATCATGCTCCTTATCAGCCGCCGCTCGTAAGCGTAAGCTAGAGTGCTGCGAAGAATGCCCATGAGCCTGGATCGCCAGGACGCACCTACACAGGCTCCGCGCCCCGGAGCGTTTTTCAGGAGCAACGCGTTGACCGCCACTCTTCAACAAGCACGGCCTCTCAAGACCCTGTTCTTACAGGCCCCCTCGTTCGATGGCTTCGACGGTGGTGCCGGATCGCGCTACCAGATGAAGCGCGAGATCAAATCTTTCTGGTATCCGACCTGGCTGGCACAACCGGCTGCGCTGGTTCCTGGTTCCCGCTTGGTTGACGCACCTGCGGCGCAGCTGACCGTCGAACAGAGCCGCGAAATCGCGCGTGGATACGATCTCGTCATCATGCATACGAGCACACCATCGTTTCCCTCCGACGTGAGGTTCGCCGAGTTACTGAAGCGGGACAACCCGACCATCACGATCGGACTGGTCGGAGCCAAAGCCATGGTGGATCCAGATGGCTCCCTCAGCGCGTCCCAGGCAGTGGATTTCGCCTGCCGCGAGGAATTTGACCATACCTGTCGTGAAGTCGCCGCGGGCGTGCCGCTGCGGGACGTCACGGGACTGTCGTATCGCGATGAGAGCGGGGTCATTAAGCACAATCTGCCGCGTGCCGCGATAGAGAACATGGACGAATTGCCGTTCGTGGCGCCCGTCTATCAGCGGAACCTAAGCACCGCGAACTACTTCAGCGGGTACCTGCTGTATCCCTACGTCAGTTTCTACACCGGTCGCGGGTGCCGCTCGAAGTGCACGTTTTGCCTTTGGCCGCAAACTGTCGGCGGCCACCGCTACCGGGTGCGATCCGCGGATAACGTGATCGCCGAAGTGAAGTGGATCAAGGAGAACATGCCGGAGGTGAAGGAGATCATGTTCGATGACGACACCTTCACGGATTCGTCCAACCTTGCGCGCGTGGAGGAGATCGCGCGCGGGATGGGCGCACTGGGAGTGACATGGAGTTGTAACGCCAAAGCCAACGTCCCCTACAACACGTTGAAAGTCATGAAGGAAAACGGCCTGCGGCTGCTACTGGTGGGGTATGAGTCCGGCGACGATCAGATCCTTCACAACATAAAAAAGGGACTGCGTACTGACATCGCCCGCCGCTTCACCGCTGACTGCCGTAAGCTCCGCATCCTGATCCACGGCACGTTTATCCTCGGGCTACCGGGCGAGACCGTGGAGACCATCGAGGCGACTATCGAGTTCGCTAAGGAAATCAATCCGCACACGATCCAGGTGTCTCTGGCGGCGCCGTATCCTGGTACGTCGCTCTACAAACAGGCAATGGCCAACGGCTGGCTAAAGGAAAGCGACGCGGACCAGCTGGTGAATGCGCAGGGAGTGCAACTTGCGGCTATCAGTTATCCGCACCTTCCCAAGGAACAGATCTTCCGCGGTGTGGAGCAATTCTACCGACGCTTCTACTTTCGGCCGGGAAAGATCTGGGAAATAGTGAAAGAGATGCTCAGCAGCTGGGACATGATGAAGCGACGGCTGCGCGAGGGCGTGGCCTTCATGCAGTTCCTGCGCGCGCACGCCAGCTGAAGAACGCAGGTCGCGGCCCGTTGTTGTCACCGTTGCCGCCACTCCCGTGCCCTGAAGCCGCTCTGAGCGGCCGCGGATGACAGCGATGCACCTGACCCTGGCGATTGTCGGGCTCGGCGCTCTGACAGTGGCCGCGGGCTACGGCTTACTGGCGCTCATGGCGGTGATGGTGTGGCGTCGGCCTCAGACAGCGCCCCTGCCCACCGCGCGGCCGCCGGTCACGGTGCTGAAGCCCTTGTGCGGAGCCGAACCGCGCTTATACGAGAATCTGCGCTCGTTCTGTCAACAGGTCTACCCGCAATTCCAGCTCGTCTTCGGTGTACGCGACGCCGCTGATCCGGCAATCGCCGTGGTCGAACGGCTGCAGAACGAATTTCCATCGCTGCCGATCGATATAGAGGTCAACCCTGAGCAGTTCGGCAACAATCGTAAAGTGAGCAATCTCATCAACATGCTTGGGCGCGCTCGCCACGATGTGTTGGTCATGGCGGACAGCGACACTTTTGTTGGCCCGGACTACCTCGCCGCGGTGACGGCGCCGCTGTTGAATGGTGACGTCGGAATGGTGACGTGCGTCTTCTGGGACGCCCCGACTCCACGAATCTGGTCGCGGCTGGGGGCGATGTACATCAACGAGTGGTACATGCCCTCGGTACTGCTGGCGTGGCTTTTCGGGCATACCGGCTACGCTTCAGGGCAAACGCTGTGCCTGCGGCGCGAGACACTTACCATGATCGGCGGTCTGCGCTCGATTGCGAGTCATCTCGCCGAAGACAATCGCTTGTGTGAGCTGGTGCGCGAACGCGGCCTGCGCATCGTGCTATCCCAATATCTGCTGCGCACGGCGCGTGATGAGGCTAGTCGGCAGCTGCTGGTCGCGCATGAGCTGCGCTGGATGGGCACCCTTAAGGTCTTGCGGCCGCTCAGCTTCCGGCTGTTGTTTCTCAGCTTCAGCGCGCCCTTGGCGATCTTCGGCGGCGCGTTGACAGTGGCACAGCCAGCCGTAGCTCCGCTGGCCTGGTGCTTGTTGGCGACTGCGTTGATGGCGCGCCTGGGTCTGTATCTTGCCCACAGGGTCGGAGATGAACGGCGGCTAGCGGATCTCTGGCTCTTGCCAGCGCGCGAACTTTTGCTCTGCTGGATCTGGGGGCGCAGCTTCTTCACCTCGCGCCTCACGTGGAGGGGCAACGAGTTCGACGTTGGCGCCGACGGCATAATGCGCGAACTCTCCCCTGTGGCCGGTCCTCCCGAAATCTTTCGCGTCTGACCCAGACACCGGCGCGGGAATCAATTCTGCGAATCGCTGCATACTTCGGCGGCCTGCTCGGGCTCTGCTTGCTGATCGCGCTGTTTGTTCGCGCGGACTACGCGTTGGTATTGCATGTCGCGGTTATAGCCGGCTGGAGCCTGCTTTGGCTCGTCCCCTATCGCGGGCTCTACTTTCTGCTGTACGCGCTTGGCTGGCAGCGGCTCTTGCGTCCCTACAACGTCGAGAATCGCGCAGGACTCGGTTACGTGCTTTGGGTCACGACGCTGCGCGAGGCGATCGACCGCTTGTTGCCCGTCGCCAGTATCGGCGGCGGTATTGTGGCGGTGCGTCTGATGCGATGGCGCGGGCTGGCTGCGCCCGGGGTAAGCGCCAGCGTCATCGTGGAGATCTTGCTGACCCTCGTTGCGCTGTATCTGTTTTCGGTCTTGGGCGTGGTCCTGCTGGTCGGTTTCAGCGCCGGAGCGCCGCAATACCATCAATTACTGGTCACAGTGCTGGTCAGCTTGCCAATTCCGGTGCTGACGGCTCTGCTGTTACGCTACGGCTCGGTCTTTGAGGTGCTGGCGAGGCTCTTGCCGCCAGTTGTCGGGGTCAGCGCCGTATCCGAGGGGGCGCTGGCGCTGGACCACGAGTTGCGCGTCAGCCTGCGCCGCGGTCGGTCATTGCTCTTCGCTGGCTCCCTACAACTCGTGGCGTTGGTCACCGGCTCGCTCGAGATCTGGTTCGTGCTACGCCTCTTTGGCCACCCGGTGAGTTTCAGCGCCGCTATTACGCTCGAGAGCATGACGCAGGCCATGCGTCATTTGGCCTTTTTCGTACCCGCTGGTCTCGGCGTTCAAGAGGCAGGTCTGGTGCTGTTCGGACACGCACTCGGCATCAGCAGCGAGTTGGCTCTGGCGTTGTCCGTCGCCAAACGGATTCGCGAGCTGCTGTGCGGCATACCGCCGCTAGCGTACTGGCAGTTCTTAGAAGCGCGGCGCCTGCGTGATCGGGTCAGGACCCCCTCTTGACCGACATGCTTCCAAGGGCGATCGCAAGACACCTATGGTGATCCACTCACAGCCCCCGTTATCGTAAAGGAAATCGGAGGGGTGTTGTTAAGAGGTTCGCTCGCGCCAGCGCGAGAATCTCAAGCACGCTGAGAGGCTGGGCGATAGTGCCGCGCGTAATCCACAACCATTCGAGCGCGCAACTCGTTCTCAGCGGGGGGCTATCGTCCGCTTGCCCCCTATGAGTTATAGCGCTGACTTTGTCTGTGTCAGGAGTTGCTTCACACGCCGGCCCGCGATCAATCGAATGTAGTTCTTGACCTTTGAGCCCGCGAACAACTCAGCCATTTCCTCGTCGAGCAGGACCTTAACCTGGTCCGCGTTCGTGTCGGTCTCAGCGGCAATTTCCTGAACGGTGGCCGCGTCACTTTTCGGGGCTGCCGTTTGCTCTAACGCGTGCATTAGATTCACTCACTTAGATTGGGTAGCAGGTGGCCGTAGGTTACCGACGGAGGCTGTCCCAGCGCTGTCAGTCTACGGGACATCCAAGGTAAGGATTAGCGAACCCGGGGCCGTGGCTTGAGGAAACAATTTGCTGCTCTGATAGAGCTACAGCTCGGTGCGCGCGATTCATCCTCTCGCCCACCGCTCATCGGGGGGTCAGCTGACGGTGGGGCATTCGCCCGCTCCATGGGCGCGCGCCACCGGCTACCGGATCCGCAAGGGACTCGCTGTCGTCACCATAAATCACTGGTGACAGTCATTCCGGAAGGCGAGATGCGGCTCACGCGTCCGGACCGCATGGGTTCTCCGACCGCTCCGCTCGTCCGCCTTTGGCCAAGGCGAATACCGTGGCCACTAGCTCGTGGGGGTCCACTGGCTTCGCTATATGCACGGTATAGCCCGCCAGCAAAGCTCGGCTTCGATCTTCTGGCCGAGCGAGCGCAGTGAGGGCGCCAGCGGGTATCCCATTCCCGCTCGAACGGATCGCGCGAATGAGAGCGTAGCCGTCTTGGCCCGGCATCCCTATATCGCTCAGCAGGACGTCAGGGGCGTCGGCCGCCAGCTGTTCCCGGGCTCCCGGAGCGGATTGTGCTGTGAGCACTCGGGCGCCCGCCGTCGACAGCAGAAGAGCTGTACCCTCCAGCGCCGCGAGCTGGTCGTCCACGAGTAATACACAGATGCCATGCCACGCAAGTCCGCGCCCGCTCCCGGAACCGTTGCGTCCTCCCAGCGGCGCGGATGGACCCGCTCGCCCGGCGGAACCGACCGGATCGCCGTGAGTGGCAGCTCGACCGTGAAAGTCGCCCCTTGCGCGGGGCCCGCGCTCGCCGCGCGAACCCGCCCACCATGGAGTTCCGTTAACTGGCGCACGATGGCTAGACCGATTCTCAAGCCGCCGTGGTCGCGCGCGTTTGAGCTATCTGCCTGCCGAAATCGCTCGAATACATGTGGCAAGAACGCCGCTTCGATCTCTTGGCCGCTGTCAGTCACGGTCATTTCCACGTGGGAATTGACGCGAGACAGAGCGACCTGGATACGCCCGTTTTTTGGAGTGAACTTGGTCGCGTTCGAAATGAGGTTCCAGATAATCTGCTGCAATCTGCCCGGGTCACCACGCACCGTGCCCTCGACCGGCTCCAGGACGCGCGTGATGCGTATCCCTTAGCCTCGGCAGCCGGCTGAATCGAGGTAACAACGGAGTTGATGATCTCGCCCAAATCGACTGGTTGCACTTCCAAGCGCATCTTGCCGCTGTCAATCCGGCTCATGTCCAGCAGATCGGAGATCAACTGGCTTTGAGCGCGGGCGTTCTGCTCCCCCTCGGCGATTGCGAGGCGCGCGCCGAAAGCTGGCCGAGCTGAAACTCATGGGACTGCCGTTGATAATTATGGCGCACCGAGCGCGTCCTTACCGCAAGACTCGAGCGATGAAGGGGGCTGGCGGCCGGATCGCTGTGACCTGCGCGAATGTACATTGGGTTGGAGCTTTATCGGGGCGCCAACGCAGCAGCCGCGTCCCATGACGGAAGCGACCGGCAGAGACCTGGTCGTATTGGATCTCAACGACGAGACGAGGTCGCAGAGGTTCCCAGGCGGCGCTGCGCTCGTTGGACCAGCGACTCGGGCCACCGGGCGCCTTGCCGGTAAAGCCCGGTCCGCCGCGAAGCTTCTCCAACTTGCGGGTGAGCGCGGACCGCTCTGTATGCGAGATTCCGGAGGTGAAGCCGACGTGATCCAGGTTACCGTCGGAATTGAATAGACCCAGCAGCAGCGAACCCACCTCGCGACCGTCGCCCGCGTACCGGAATCCCCCCACAACGCAGTCAGCGGTTCTCAGGTGCTTAACCTTGAGCATGCCCCGTTCGCCTGGCTCGTAAGGTCCGTCGAGGCGCTTGGCGATCACTCCGTCCAGGGCGCCCCCGGTCGCTTTATCAAGCCACCGCTGCGCCTGCGCACGGGTGCGTGTATACGGGGACAGACGTACGCGTGGCCGGCCACCCAGACCATTAAGAAAGCTCTCGAGCGCTTCCCTGCGCGAGGTGAGAGGCCTGTCGAGTAGCGACGTTCCGTCCTCATCCATCAGCACGTCGAACGCCATGAATAACGCGGGAGTCGCGTCCGACAGCTTCTCGATGCGGCTAAGGGCCGGATGGATGCGGTTAAGCAGCGCGTCGAACGAGAGCGTCTTGCCGCCGGGGACGATCAGTTCGCCATCAAGAACAAACCGACGCGGCTCTGCGGACTCAAACTCAGCGACGATCTCCGGGAAGTAGCGGGTAAGGGGTTTTCCGGACTTGGCCCGCAATTCGAGCCGTGACTCGTGGCGTATCACCAGACATCGAAAGCCATCCCATTTGGGTTCGAACTGCCAGCCGGCGTCGGTTGGCAGCTCCGCCACCAGGCGAGCCTCCATCGGTAGCAGGTGCGCGGAACTTTCCGCGTGTTCGCTGCGTGCCGCCCATCCAGAACTGGGCCGGGTGTGGGTGGCCACGACGCTTAGGCCACCTTTCGTCCGCCGACCAGTTTTTTGAGAACTTCGATCAGCGGTCTCGCCGCGCCGTCATATTCCTTCCAGGCGCCTGTGCTTGTGAGGAGCGCGGGTACGGTGCGCAAGTTGTAGCGGGCGGGATCCAGGCGCTTAGTGACCTGTGACCAGCGCAATGGCATGGAGACCGGTGCCCCGGTACGTGCCCGCGGTGACAGGGGCGCCACCGCGGTCGCCATCCGGTCATTGCGCAGATAGTCCAAAAAAATGCGTCCTGTTCGGTCTTTTTTCGCCATGGTCGTCAGATACTTCTTCGGGCTATCAGCGGCCATCTGCTCGCAAATCGTGCGCGCGATGGTTTTCGCCTCCGGCCACGCAATTTTTTGCGCCTTCGACACGGTGAACGGGGTAACCAGATGAAGCCCCTTGCCTCCGGTGGTCTTGCAGAACGGAACCAGGCCCAAATCCTCGAGACGCTCCTTCAACTCCAGCGCCGCCTCGATGACGCGCTGGAACTGGAGATCCGGGGCCGGGTCCAGGTCAAAGACAAACCGCCCCGGCAGCTCCGGGGATCCGGGCCGACAATTCCAAGGATGTAATTCAAGTCCCGCCACCTGAGCGACCGCCACCAGAGCCTCCGGCCGATCGATCTGCAAGTACGGCTTGCGATCTCCTGAGACAGTGGCGAGCTCAAACAGACTGGACGTTCCCCGCATGGCGTGCCGCTGGAAGAACTGCTCCCCCGCGATTCCGTCCGGTGCGCGAATGATCGAACAGGGGCGGCCGCGAATGTGCTCAATCATCCAGGGTCCCACCGCTTCGTAGTAGCGGGCTAGGTCAAGTTTCGTCACAGGCGGGCCGTCGTTACAGTCTGGCCACATTGGCTTCGTGGGGTTGGAGATCGTCACCCCCATGACGCGGTCCAGCGCCGAGGGGGCCGAGGCGCTCTGCGCCCGCGGTGATCCCTTGGCTTTGGACGTTGAGAGCAATGCGGGCTGCGACTTCGCCGGCCCCTCCGCACGTACTTCCTCGGGGGGCTTATCCTCTCGTAGCCCCTTGAACGCGGCTTGGCGCACCATACCGTCCCCCGTCCATCCGGCGAACTCGACTTCGGCGACCAAGATCGGCTTAACCCAATGAACTCCCGTTTCCCGCGTAGGCGCATTGGCACCCCTGAACGGGCTCTCTGAACTTTGCTGCTGTCGTAATTTCGTCAGGAGCGCCGTCACCAAGCGCGTACCAAACCCGGTCCCCACACGTCCCACGAAGACCAGGGTCCCGTTTCGGTTCACGCCGACCAAAAGCGATCGAAAGCGGCCGGAAGTCTCGGTCCAGCCGCCGATGACTACCTCATGCCCCGCACGGCACTTTGCCTTTATCCAGGACTCGCTTCGCCCCGAACGATAGGGCGCGCTGAGCTTTTTAGAGACGATTCCCTCGAGAGACATGCGACAGGCGGACTTAAGAACCGCATCACCGCCGCCATCAAAATGCTCAACGTAGCGGATCAGTGAATTGTCGCCAACCCGACCCTGCAGCGATTCGCGCAGACGCTCCTTGCGAGCTAACAGTGGCAACCCGCGCAGGTCCTGATCCTCAGCGAACAACACGTCGAATGCGAAATACACGAGCTCGCCCGTCTTATTCTCGGCGATTGCGGCCTGTAACGCCGCGAAATCCGGCGCGCCATTCTGATCCAGCGCGACCACTTCCCCGTCGAGAATCGCGTCCGGCAACTCCCCCGCCGCCTTTGTGATCTCGGGGAATCTCGCGCTCCAGTCGAGGCCCTTCCGGGTCCTGAGTTCACCAATCCCCTTCTGTATCCGAAGTTGCATCCGATAGCCGTCGAACTTGATCTCGTGCACCCACCCCTGACCGGCCGGGGGACGGTCCAATAACTTGCATAATTGCGGTGGAACAAATTCTGGCAACTTCCGCGATTGTTTTGCCCGCACGCGTGACGGACCAGTCGACTGTGCCACCTGCCCTTGAACGCGTGCCTTGGCTGTCGCGGCCGCGCGCGAATCCGTTGCGTCACCCTTGTTGGAATGCCAAACGGCGCCGGCCGAGAGCGCCCCACCGCCGGAGAGCATGAAGAGGCGCGGTTTTCGGCCTTTGCCCGCGGCGATCTCCGCCATGGGTCGACCCGACGCCACCGAGACATCCTCCTTCAGAAGCGCGTCTGCGTCCTGGTCAACAGCAAATGAGTCGCGATGCTTGATTAGAAGCCAGTTGGAGCGCTTGTTATTGAATCTGTCGTGGCGCATGCGAACGAGCACCCAGCTCCCCTTAAGGCGCTCTCCATCTAGCTGAAACTTGAGATCGCCCTTAGCGAGCATAGCCTGCGCGCTGCGCGGGCCTTCCGGCGCCCAGAAGCCCCGGTCCCAGAGTTGCACCGTGCCCCCGCCGTACTGACCCTTGGGAATCGTTCCCTCGAAATCGCCGTAATCCAGCGGGTGGTCTTCGACCTCGACGGCTAACCGCTTCACTGCGGGGTCGACCGAGGGGCCCTTGGTGACAGCCCACGATTTGAAGACGCCTTCGAGCTCAAGCCGAAGGTCGTAGTGAAGGTGAGACGCGGCATGCTTCTGTATAACGAACCGCAGTTTTTTTGAAGCCGCCACCTTCGCCGCCCCGCTAGGCTCGGCGGTTTTTGAGAAATCCCGCTTCTGTTTATACGTCGCGAGCTTGCGATTCCTAACCATCGTTCGTTGACTCTTCTGGGTCAGATTTATCGAATCACTCTATATGCTGGCATCCGTACTCGATTAGTCTGACGGCTGAGTTTCGGTCAGCCGGAGCTGGTACCGTTGCCGCGTCCCGAATAGCGACAGGGAGGTCGCCAAGCCCACAAAAAGGGCCGGCGAGGAGCGACGGACTACGAGAGCGGCCGCCCCCGGCTCCCGTGGAAGCCGGGCGAAGAGGCGTAGTACGTGGATCCAATACCAGGTCGGCTGCCGTATCCATGCGTGGGCGGGCGGTTGTGTGAATGCCAGCCTGGACTCCGGTTAGTAGCAGTCCGCGACCGCAGCGCGACCGCAGGCAAGGGTCGCGCGCCCGACGCGGATATCGCGTCGGGCGCGCTGCCATACGTCTACCGCCGAGCGGACGGCGAATGCTTTTTCGGACGAGGTACGTCCCCATTAGACGCCGCGCCGTCTTCGAGGGATTCCTTTAACTCCGCCTTGCGCTGGGCCATTTGGGCGCCAAGCGAGTCGGTGTCGACTTTCGCCTTCTTGGCCTTCGGGAACATGTCTCCCTCTTCTTCTTTGACGTGGTGGTTAATCTGCTCACCCAAAACCGTCACTTTGGCGTCATAGAGATCGTCATTAGGATCCATCTCCTCGAGCTGCGCTATCAAGTCCTTAGCCCCAGCGTGCTCCACCAAGGCTTCATCCATCAGGTCATCGTCCTTGATTGCCTTACGCACCGCTGGATAGAAAATCTCCTCTTCCACCTCCGCGTGGATGGTAAGTTCCATGCATATCTTTTTGACGATGTCCGCCTTCTCCTGCTGCTCATCCTCAGGTGCGTTCTCTTTCACCGACGCGAATTCCTTGAACAGCGCTTTGACGCGCTTGTGATCCGCCATCAGCATGGCGACAGCGTCACTCTCCAGGCCATCAGATTTGGCCCCGCTCTTGCTTTGTGTGCTCATAATTGCGTGTGTCCCCTTTCTCGAATGATGGCTATGTGCTCAGACAGCCGCAGCGTGCTGCAGACCAAGGCTCCGGGTGCGTCACCGCGACTACTGAGAGTCGTTTGGAGCCGGTACATTAGCCAATCGCCCCAAAACAACTACGCATCGGCGAACCCGATCGCGCGTAGGACGAGACTCACTGAGAAACGCTAGGACACACCGCCTAGCGCCTGTTCGCATGTCCTCCAATTCAATTCGCCGCTTGGCTGACGCTCAAGGGAGGTCGACTGTAACGGTTACGCTTAAGCCCGATAGCGTGTCTCGCCGCCTCCGTGAAAATTTCCCGCCGATCACTCTTGAAATTCAAAGTCGCAGTCGTAACATCGCGGCCGTGGGCAAGCGCTTGTGCCTGACCGATTGCCCCCGTTCGGCGCCGAGTTCCGCGCAGAAGCTGGACCGAACTTTTTGAGGACTGGGCTATGGATCATCTTGAGATTTCCAAGCCTTTTGCTTCGTACGTATGCCTCGAAGAAATGGAGAACGCGGGCGAGACGCGTCAATTCCTGCTGCGTCTGCGATTTCAGCTTGAAGGGACGGGGGAACCTAGGGAAATGGCGTGGCCGTGGACGTATTCAACGACCCCGCGTCCCGTTGATGCCTTGAAGGCCGACAGCGAGGACTTGACCAAGCGTTGCCAGACAGAGGTTGATATGTTCCGTCGGCACGTGGAGTACGAGCTCGCGGCGCAAGCCGCACGCGCTTATTCGGTCAATGGCTCCGAGATATTGGTCTGGTCGCAGTGCACCGCGCCCCGGCCGCGCGCTTCGCATGACCTTAGTGCCAAATCGTCGTAGACCGTTCAGCCGCGCGTCTCCCGTGTCAGAAGTATGAGGGTTTCCGCCCGCACCGCCTTATCCGGGAGGCCGGGGTCAACCAGCCGAACTCACGTCAGTTCACGACGGGTGACAACCCAGGCCCCAGCAGGAGACAAGCGCGGCCGTAAACCCTCCGAACTCGGGTGAACTGACGAGCAGGCTGCACGGTCATGACTTCGAGAGTCGCCTCAGGACCTATCGCGCGGGGCCCATTGTCGCGTCGTGAGGGGCGATTTCCGCGGGAGTCCGGATGTTGCCCGATACGCAATGGCCGCAACGGTAACGCAGATGTATCTGGATCTCAGTCCCGCGCATTCCATGGCAGGCTATACGGCGTTACCGGAGAAATCGACGTGAAATACCAGCAGACCGCCGGTCACGAGGATGGGAACGTTTATGTAGGTAGCGCGGGTTGGGCCAACCCCCCTGAGTACCGGGGCCTCAGTGGAGCGAAAACGCACTTAGAATTTTATGCCGAAACATTTAATTGCGTGGAGATCAATTCGTCGTTTCATCGCTCTCATCGAACCGAAACCTACGCGAAATGGCGCGAAAGCACGCCACAGTCTTTTGCGTTCTCAGTGAAGGTGCCGCGCTCGATAACGCATGAAAGCGCCCTGAGAGACTGCAGAATTGACGTGGAGCGCTTCGTGCAAGAAACAACTGGTCTCGGCACGAAGCTCAAGGTGGTGCTGGTGCAGCTTCCTCCGAGTTTGACTTTTGACGCGCGCGTCGCCTCGCGCTTCTTTTCATGGCTCTCACGAGACTGTACTGCGGGAGTGGCATGCGAGTGTCGCCATCCCAGTTGGTTCGCCCCTAAGGCTGGCGCGCTACTGAGCCGGCTTGGAGTCGCACGAGTGGCGGCGGATCCCGCCCAGGCCCCTGGGGGCGACGATCCTGGCGGGGCAGATCGTTTGGCCTACTACCGGCTCCATGGGTCTCCCCGTGTGTATTATTCCGGGTACAGCGACATTTTCATCCGTAACTTGGCGTCACGCCTCAGTTCCGCGCGCGCATATAGCGAGAACGTGTGGTGCATTTTCGATAACACCGCCCAGCACCGCGCGTGGCCGGACGCTCTGCAGCTTCGGAGGGAATTAGCGACGCGCAGTCCGTCAGCGAGACCCTTGAAAGCTACGTCGCAATCCACGGCTAACCGGACCGAAGGGTTACGCATTCGCTAACTGCAGCGCGCGTGCTAGGTCTTAGCCGCGACACGAGAATAATTCCTTCACTCTTCCGACCCCGTGTAGCATTTGTTAGCGCGAGCGCCTCGCTCCGGTCTCCGATACACCTAAACGAGAACGAATACGCCCATGCCCACCAGCGCCCGTCCCATAGCCTCGCTCACCCTATCGTTTGGGTTGGTCGCGATCCCCGTTAAACTCTATTCCGCAACTGTAGCGGCGCAGAAAATGTCATTCAACTTCCTGCGCGCGAAGGATGGTTCGCGAGTTAAGCAGCAATATGTAGCGGTGAATGACGGCAAGCTGGTGGAGCGGACAGAAATGGCTAAAGGCTACGAGTTCGCCAAGGACCAGTTCGTCATGTTCTCGCCCCGCGAGCTCAAAGAGCTCGAAGAAAAGACCAGCAGCACGATAGACATCACTGAATTCGTGCCTTTGGAGTCTGTCGATCCGATCTATTTCTCAGGGACGTATTTTCTGGCACCTGACAAAGGCGCGAGCAAGCCCTACTCATTGCTCGCAACCGCGTTAAAGACCGCGGACCAGTGCGCCGTCGGACGTTGGATCTCAAGGGGCAAGGAACACGTCGTTGTGATCCGGCCATTGAGCGACGGACTCGCTCTGCACCAGCTTCATTTTCAGGCGGACGTGCGCTCCATGAGCGAACTAGGCATAGAGCCGGTGAGGGTTAGCGAAGCGGAGCTGAAGCTCGCCAACCAGCTCATCGAGCATCTCGCCGTGAAGAAATTCGATCCGGCCGAATACGCTGACGAATTCAAGAGCCGCGTCGAGGCGGCGATCAAGCGCAAGGTCGAAGGCAAGGAAGTTTCGATTGCAGAGAGCCCAGTCGCGGCCCGCGGTGCCAACGTCATCGATCTGATGCAGGCCTTGAAGGCGAGTCTCAGCGCCAAGCCCGAGGATCCCGCTACTCGTAGAACACCGAAGCGGGCGCCGTCCGCGTCGCGCAAGGCGGTCAAACGATGAAGGCCAGTACACCTATGCCCTCGCGGAAGAATCGATCACCCACCCGCCGGGCTACCGGCGTCTCGTCGAAGCTACCACCGAGCAATCAACCGACGAGACGTACAGCTGCGACGATTCTGAGCGAGGCGGGGGTCCCGGCTGCCAGAATCCCCGACACCTTGCGTGAACTTCGCAATGCGATGAGTTTCGCCAGTTCACTCGCTGTAGGGCAAGCCGTGACTTCGTCGCGGAGGAAACTCCCCACTGGCGCTCGGAACAGCACCGGTGTGAGCAGACCGCGCGATTCAAGGAAGCCATCCATCATCGATGCACGCGCCTCTGGTGCTAAGACAGCGTCGCGCCGCTCTGCCTCCCAAGAGGCGCGGATTGCCGATGCGGAGAGCCATTTCAATCGCGCCCTCGCGCTGGAGGAGTCAGACGTCGCCGCCGCGCGCCACGCATATACGACCGCTCTTGTGACCTACGGTGGGCATTTAGAAGCTAGAATCAATCTCGGCCGCTTGCTGCATCTGGATGGCGAACTTGAAATGGCTGAAAAAGTGTATCGCGATGCCAAGCAGGCGAGCGCCACTCTGTCGTTTAACCTAGCCCTCTTACTGGAAGATCTACATCGGGACGAGGAATCCGCGCGAGCATACCGCGACGCGTTGGCGCTAGACCCGTCTCTGCATGAAGCACATTTCAACTTGAGCGTGTTACACGAGCGGCATGAGCGTCCGCGTGAGGCGCTGCGTCATATGCTGGCATTCCGTCGCAATACTCAGCGGTGAGCCTGGTTCTTTAGCTCGGCCCGATGTACCGGAACGGCGTCGATAGCGCGTCACGGGTCGTGCGCGACAAGCTGTTCTTGGCGCCGTCCGGGGGACCGCGACCGGCTATGCTGCCGACACGTAAGTGCGGCAATGTTCCAAGTATGCCACCTCATGAGCTCCCGCCAGCTGTACCACGCTCGACCACAACCAGGTTGGAGCATCGAGCCGCTTGGTTCGGCGAGCCCTCAGATCCGCCCGAAATTCTCGCCGGGTCCCGACGTCCATTTGCCTCGCATGCGCTTGCCCGACGACGTGGGCGAGATAGCGCGCGGCCGTCACTGCCTGCTCCCGTGTCAGCTGATCGATCTCAATCTTTAGGTCTTGCGGCATGAGTTCACGTAGCCACACAGACCTCCCGAGGAGCTTCGCCGCCATCATTCGTTGGCCAAGCGCCGGGGAGAGATGTTTCGCGCCTTCGACGACGCGCTCCCCGTTATCCGATGGAATTTTCGCTTTCAACGCGCGCGGCGCAGCCGCGGCGATGGCCTCCTTGATATCGACGAGGCAGAATTCCTTCCCCGACTTACCATTGGCACCAACGCTAACCAGCGCGGCCGCTCGAAAGCGCCCGAGCGAGCTGCAGCCCTTCATCCAGTAGGCCGCATCTAAGAGCTCCATCTCGGCATCATCGTCCCTCCCCTTAAGCGAGGTCACCAGGCGCCTGACGTCCTCTTGGCGAAACAAGCCTTGAATCGCCTTGAGCTCCTCGCGGGTCAGTGGCCAGAAGCGCTCACCACGTGGAATGGTTGGCCTTAGGTCACGTAGCCGCTCGCGCGCCAGATGCTTCCATGTTCGGCGCGTTGCGCGCCGCGTGATCACGCGAACAGACTCGGGCTTGTCGGCGAAACTACCTCGGCGGGTGGGCGCGATCAGCGCTTGTTCGTAGCCCTGCATCATGTGCTCTAACATGTGTGCCGTTGTTACACCGGGCAAATCCGAACCACGAGCAGCGCTACTCAGTGACAACGCCAACCGAATCAGGTCGTGATTAGGGTTTCCTATCACGGTTTGATCGAGATCCCGGATCTGCACGTGAACCTGACCGTCGGCGTCGGCCAGTGGTCCGAGGTTACCGACATGGCAGTCGCCACAGATCCAGACGGGCGGACCCTTGGGCACCGAGTTTTCGCCCTGCTCTCGCAGCCACGCATAGAACTGGACAGTGCTGCCGCGCACATACGCATGTGCGGAAGCCGCCATCTTTGAATTCCGTCTCTCAACCAGGGTACGCAGCCTGGTCCGGGACGTGGGTGTCGCGTTGGTTCGAGCCATGCCCTGTTCGTCAGCGTTCCGCGCTACTGGAGCTTACACATACCCGTCACGCGTGCGGGTTCGATGATTTTCGCCGTAGTCCGGCCAGACTCTCTCGGTCTGGCCGGTCGACGTCAACCCACTGGCACCCCTAAGCGGCGCGGCGCCATCGCCGCGTCCCGGGGTGCAAGCATCTTCGTGCCGCGCCTAGGGGTGCTCGTCGCGCAACCGCCCCCCAACCGCCGCAGCCAAGCAGGCGATGAAGGCGCCGATGACCAAAGACAACGCAGTGAACAAAGACGCCTCAGCGGCGGCTTTCCGCGCCGAATCCGCGGCGACTTCCGCCTTCGCCTTTGCCTCGTTGACGCTCGCGATTAATTCTTCAACTCGCTTGCGCGCGTCCTCGCTAGACGCTCCGGTTTTTGACGCCACCAGACTAGCCATATAAGCGCGATCAGAATCTGAGACCGTACCATCGTCCATCATCGCTCGCGCTAAGATGTGCCCAACCTCGGTGCGCGGGTCCGCTCCGGTCTGCGACGCAGGGGCGGCCGCCGGGTCCGCAGGACGAAGCAATCTATCCAAACCGTAGGCATCCAAGGCCGATCCGGAAGCAACGGCTCCTTGTACCGCGCTCCCCGCGACAGCGGATACCGCGTGCGCGCCCCCACTCACAGTCGAGGTTACCGAGGACGCCACAATCGTAGCGACGGCCACTGAGGAAACCGCCCACATCACCAGTCCGTGCGCGGTATCACGGAAAAACACCTCGTGCGGATTGGTACCATGCCATCGGGTCCTCAAGCGACCTGCGACGTAGCCGCCTGCCGCGGCGGAGAGCCATTGCATGACGATGAGCCAAATCGCGGCAGTAACCGCCAAAGCCGCTGCTGAGACTCCATGGCCGGCCCAAGGTGATACCGAAGCGAACCCGAGGCCGGAGCCAAGTGCGAACAGGACAAGTGACACAGAGGTCGCCACGAACGCCCCAGCCAGAATCGCAGGCCACGACACTGTGGAGATTGTTCTCGCTGCGAATTCTCGCGAATCCGCATCTGCGGAGCGCGGTACTGCGGTGGTTTCCATTTTTATTTCCTATTCAATGGTGCGAACACATGGCCAAGAGCAGGATGATTGGAATGGGAACGCCTAAGAACCAAAGAAGAATTCCGCGACCCATGATTAATTTCCCCTTGTATTAAACGATGCGTTGGTTTTTGATCGTGCGCTCGAACACAGGAGCCGACCGCGCGTCAAGCGTGACGGTACTCGTATGAAGGTCAATTAATTGTCGTGCGTTTTCCGTGTAATGAAGTAGGCGCGCGCCTACACGAATAAATAACGCGGTTCGTTCCATAAAGTATTGGGGGGCGCTCAAGCTGCTGATATGCGGCATGCCTCCCGTCCTGTGTCGCGCTGCCTATCAGGGTGCCGCGTAGCCGAGCGCCTACATCCGGTTAGGCGGGGGAAGGACAGTGTCCCGCCCACTGCTCACGCAAAATCTTTGCCACGTGATTTCCACGTAGCAAGGACAGACAGCCATGAATAAAGACCAGATTAAGGGCCGTGCGGAAGAAGTCGCCGGCAAGACCAAGAAGGTCGTGGGCGAGGCGGTTCACAACGATTCCCTGAAGAACAAGGGAACGGCGGAGGAAGTGGCCGGAAAAGCTCGCGCCACGTACGGCGATGCCAAGAACGACTTAGGCAGGAACATAAAGAAGGATTGACACGATCGGTTCGTGTTTGTCTGCAGTGCATCTACGCCGACGCAGTGAGCTGCTGACCAGGCTCGCGACACCAGCGAAGTAGTCGACGGCTTTTCCAACCATCTCCAGTCCGCCAACTCTGGGCCGGGCGGCACCCGCCGCCCGGCCATCTCCCCCCGTCTCCACCCCCCGTCTCCACCCCGCTGTACGCTTTAGGCGATTTCCAACTTGCATGACCGAAGAGCGGACTGGTCAGCCAGAACATCCTGCTCGTCGTTAAAATCCGGGACCCCGGCGCAGCGCCCCCCGTCTTAGCTCCATGCGGCCGGGATGCGCTTGTATTCCGGTGTCGCGAAGTGCCGGCCGACTACCGAGCTCGCTGGCCCGGCGGTCACATCTCCCTTGCACCCTAATCGCCATGATGACAGGGACATGTGCTGGCCGCACTGCGTCGCCGCGGTACGCGCACGGATGCGGGAGCGTGAACGTGGAACGGAATCCAAAGAACGCCTGGGACAATTCAATAGTCTCAACGTGAGACTTTCCCTAGGTTACGATGAGTGCATCGATTCTGCCCTTCGACGCGCCGCGACAACCTTAAGCACAGGAGTTATTTTCATGGCCACGCGTGCTTCAAAAGCCAAACCATTCATTAGCGATGTCAAAACCCTCCGCGATCGCGCACGTAAGAATATAGGTACTGGCAACGTCACTGTCACATACAACGGTGATGCGAAGAAGACAGTCGCCATTCTGCAAACAGTTTTGGCGACTGAAATCGTTTGCGTCCTTCGTTACACAATGCATGCGATTGCCGCTGCGGGCATTTCCAGCCAAGGGGTGAAGGAAGAGTTTCAAGAACACGCCGATGAGGAACGCGAGCACATGCACAGCGTAGCTGAGCGAATCAACCAATTAGGTGGTACGCCAAACTTCAACCCCAAAGGCCTCGAGTCCCGAGCGGCATCTGAATACGGCACGGGGGAAACATTAGTCGAGATGATCAAGGAGAATTTGATTGCGGAACGAATCGCGGTCGATCACTACCGGGAATTGATTCGGTATTTTGGCGAGGACGACCCGGCGACGCGAACAATGTTGGCGCGTATTCTGGTTGTTGAAGAGGAGCACGCCGACGATATGCATGATCTGTTGGTTGCCCATGAGGGCAAGCCGATGCTAAAGGACTAGCACCCCGGTACGTCATTCCTCTCTTGCGTCGACGACCACCATTCATCCGCAAGGCCGACGACGCGGCTTGATCGACCACTGCGGACTGGGTGCGCGGCGCCTCGAGGCAGCGGCGCCTGAGTTCTACTGTATTCGCGCGGGCTTGCGAGATCTGTTGCGAGGCATGCCCGCCGAACAAGTGAGCTGGCTTGGGGGCTGAGCTTGCACTTTCCCATTGCGCACTAGCCCCCCCATGGGGGAAGGGGATCCCGGTACACGATCCGCAGCGGTCATGGCGTGTCAGGCCCAGCGCCGGGTCCGGGTGAATTTGAATACCGGCTAGGGTCGTGCCCATTACCATTGCGGGCGGGCTGCTCACTGCCCCGCGATCGGCCGGGACCGCGATTGATCAGGGCCGGAACAATCTCCCCGAGCACGGCGTATATCTGAGCGGACACCGCGCTCCCCACAGCGCTCTTGACATCGGTCCATACGCGATTGACCGACTGCGATGCCTGGCCTGGACTTCTGACGCGATCTCTCAAATGAGCTTTAGGGGGGGAACCACGAACCGCGCCGAGCAACAGTCCCGCTCCGAACGCGACGCCAAGAAGAGCGCCGGGATGACGCTCAAATTGAACCCTCCAGTTGGCCACCTCCTTGACCTTCCCCTCCAATGCCTGCAAGTTATCCCCTAACGCCTGCCGCGTCTCGCGGATATGTTCGTTAATGTCGGCTGAATTCTCCATTCACCATTCCCCTAGCCGAAGGCTGCTTAATTTGTGACGCGTGCCACCGCCGCCGCCCGACTCCTATTAACGCAGCCGCGGCGGCGCCAATCACAACCGCCACGATGGCGGCCGCTGCCCAAAGTTCGAACACACGACACAGCAGCGCGACCCCTGCAACTATCGCTAGCCCGACCGCGTAGATGCCGAAGACAATCCCGGCGCCAATCCGAACCGCAGGGACAGTAGCGGCTTGGACCCGCTCATCAAGCTCGACTTTTACCAGTCGGGTTTCTGATCGAACGATATCCTGCAGATTGTCAATGACCGCGCCAATAACGGCGGTAATGGAGCGATTGTCTGACTGCGAGATCACCTAGTTAGACTTCAGCGCCCGACCGCACACGAAGCCCAACGCTCCGGCGATCAGCAGTGACTGGACGGGATACCTCTTCACTAATGACATCACGTCTCCAGTGATCGCCTCGACATCGTGCGATTCCAGATAAGTCGCTGAGGCGTCTACCGTGTCGGCCGTGCGGTGCGCCGCACTGGCGATTCCATCAGCCGCGGATTCGCCCTTACCGCGCAGTGCACCTGCGGCGCCGTGCATCTTGTCGGCAACTGGTTGACGAACGCTATTTACCTTACTGGCGGCCTTGTCGACCCACTCTCCCGACTTCTGAGTGATTTTGGGGGTGCCGGGGGACGCAGCATCAGCGGCGGGCGCTCCTCCCATCTGATTGTTCTCATTCATACCGAACTCCTTATCGTATCGTCTTACCGTGTCGTCGGACGCGCTCAACACTGCACTCGGGGTTGGGAACAAGATGCCGGCCATCACGCTAGGGCGCTGTCGGATGATTCCCGCAACACTGCCACCACGGCTATCACGTTAGCGCTTTCAGCGACGCGGGTGCGCAAGTCACCCTTCAATGGCAACGAAAACGGCGGGGCAGTTCGCCCACCCTGAGCGCGGCCGAGCTTCGGCTTCAGTTCCGCCTGACACTGCGACTCTCTTCCGGTTGTTTGATGAATTCTCGCGCCTCGACGATGCTCTAGCATGACTGCGTCCGTGCTTCGCTGCCG
>JANYBG010000115.1 GCA_025360865.1 Pseudomonadota bacterium
CCTGGATGCCGAAATATCTGCAGGATCAGTTCCACTTCACCCTTTCGTCGCTTTGGTACTTCGGCATGATTCCGTGGACTGGGGCATGTATCACGGTGCTTCTTGGTGGCCGGTGCTCTGACTGGCTACTGCACCGGACCGATAGCCTGGTCATCGCACGCGGCGGCTTTCGACCTTGCGGTTGCTCGATCGCGTAACCGCAACCAACGATCTGGGCCAGTCTTTTTCGCTGAGCGAACTGGCGGCCTGCAGCACTAGCAACGCGTTTGTCCGCCGCTCCGAGCTGATGGTCCGTGTGCGCGGTGTAGAGACGTATGCCGCCCGGCTCGGCCATTCGGCTCAATTCTTTGTGGTGACGACACCTAGTCGCTTCCATTGCGCAGACCGGGATGGCACTAAGAACCGTAGCTACCAGGGCGCCACGGTCCGTCACGGGCAGCAGTGGCTGAACCACAAATGGCAATGCTTGAGAGCTCACTCACCTGGCACGGAAGGGCATCGTGTTTTATGGACTTCGCACCGCCGAGCCGCACCACGATGGCACGCCGCACTGGAACGTACTCCTGTTTGCACGCGCTGCTGACGCAGTAGCGATCGCCGCGGGATTCGAGAAATATTTTTTACTGAATGATTCCCCCGAGGAACCTGGGGCGCGCACGCATCGTGTGCGGCGCGTCGAAATCGATCCCGCGAAGGGTGACGCCACGTCGTACATCGCTAAATACATCTCGAAGGGAATCGACGGGTTTGGTGTCGGCATCGATCACGAAGACAGTGAGCGCCAGCGAGATACGATTGAGACCTGCGTAAGGGTCGAAGCCTGGGCATCCATTCACGGGATCCGTCAGTTTCAGTTCTTCGGAGGCCCGTCTGTCACGGTGTGGCGGGAGTTGCGCCGCCTGTCCCGGGCTTCACTGGGCGTCATTGAAGAAGCTCGGCAGGCAGCAGAGGAACCCAGTTGGTGCGCCTACGTCAACGTTCAGGTCGGTACTCAGGGGCGCAGCGGGGGTCGGCCGGTGCGCTTGCACAAAACCCAAAGCGACGCGGTCGGGCTTTACGGAGACCCGGCAGGCGCAAGGATCGTGGGGGTCGAAAGCGACGACTTGGTCGAGGTTACGCGCGAGCGCGAATGGACCATCCGCTGGCCGGGAGCCGATCCGTCGTTGGGTTTCTTCTCTTCCTTGGAGTCCTGTCAATAACTGTACGCACTCATTAAGCACACCCGATTAGTACGCAAAAGTGTTTCCGCCCGATCAACTCGATGAACTCGCCCGTATTTTTGCGGCGGTCGCACTCGAAGAGCTCTTGAACGAGACGGCTGACACTTCGGCGCACCAAGAAATTCATAGTCAACCGCCTGCTGAGGGCGCGGATTCAACAATAATCGTAAGTGCTGGTTCCAGGCTTGCCGATACTGCAAGATCGGATAATATTAGCCAATAGTGAGGTATTTTGGGGGATATCGCCTTGCCCAAGAAGCCTGTCAACGTTAAACAGGTACTCGTGTACTTGACTCATGAACAACATGAAGCCCTGCAGAAGCGCAAGGAGAGGCTGGGTGTTCCTGTCAGTGCTTCAATTCGTCTTGCGATTGATCGCTACCTAAAGAACGTGGAGTCTCGCAAGTGAGGGTCGCGCTCTACGCGCGATTCAGCAGCGATCTGCAGCGCGCTGCCAGCATTGAGGATCAGTTTCGTAACTGTCGAAAGCGGGCTGATGCGGAAGGGTGGAGCATTGTCGCGGAGTTTGCCGACGAGGCGATCAGCGGTTCCGACAATCGGCGGCCGCAATATCTCGCCATGCTGCAGGCCGCGGCGCGAAAAGATTTCGACATTCTCATCGTCGATGACTTGAGCCGCCTGACGCGCGACAACGTCGAGCAGGAAACGATGATGCGGAGGCTGGAATTCCAGGGTATCCGCATCAGCGACCTCCGATGGCTACGACAGCCAGTCGAAATCCCGCAAGATCCAGCGCGGATTCAAGGGCCTGATGAACGAGATGTTCCTCGACGATCTGCGCGCAAAAGTGCACCGAGGTCTTGAGGGCCAAGCGCTGAAGGGACGCTGGTGCGGCGGCCGCCCGTATGGCTACCGTCTGAAGGCAATTACGGACCCGTCGCGCCTCGACGCCTATGGCAACCCGGCAAGGATCGGAACGACGTTGGCGCTTGATCCCATCCAGGCGCCGATCGTTCGCGAGATATTCGAGCGCTTCGTCGCCGGCGCCTCATGGGCGGCGATCGCGCGTGAGTTGAATGCCCGCGGAATAGCCAGTCCCGGGTCGACCTGGAAGCGCACCACGCGCCGTCATAGCGGCTGGATGGGCAACGGCGTGCGCGTCATTCTGCTGAACCCACTGTATACCGGCGCGATGCGTTGGAACGCCACGCGATTCGAGAAGGACCCGGACACCGGGAAGACGCTGCGCCGCAAACGGCCGCAGAGTGAATGGGTCGTCAATCATATTGAAGCGCTGCGAATTGTGAGCGATGAGATATTTGCCAGCGCTCAGCAACGCACCCGACCAGTGAATCCCAGTGACTCGCGGCTGCGGACCGGCGGTAAGGTCAAGTACCTGCTTTCCGGACTTCTCAAGTGCGAGGCCTGCGGCGCGCACTACGTGATGGCTGACAAATACTCGTATGGCTGCAGCAGCTTCTTGAACGGAGGAGCGTGCTCGAACACGGTCCGCCTCAACAGGGTCTCGATCGAGGGTCAGATACTGGATCCGATTCGAGACAAGCTGCGCGATCCGGCGATGGTTAAGCGAATGGCGGTTGAAATGGAGCGTGATTTCGCCGCACAGGTCGACAAGGTGGGCGCGCGCGCGGCCGCGGCACCCAAAGAGTTGCAGGAGCTTGACGCGAGGCTGGAGAGGTTGAGGGGCGGCGTCGCCGACCTCGAGCCCGATGAGCTCGCCGCGGCGATCGCCCGAATCGAAGCGAAGCGGACTGAACTCAAGGCGGCTCAGCCCGTGGAGCGCGAGAGGACCAAAGTGCTGGCCATGCTCCCGAAGGCCGCGGCGGCCTACCTCAAGCAGGTCGACGCGTTCGTGGCCGGCGATCCGCGCGCCACGCAGAAGGTGCGGATCATGCTCAAGAGCATGGTCGGCCCGATCAAGCTCTCGCCTGGCGAGGGCGGAAGCCTTTGGGCCACCTACAAACAGTTGGATGCTGCGGCCCTCGTAAGGACCGCAGGGACATGTGGTCGGGGTGACAGGATTTGAACCTGCGACTCCTACGTCCCGAACGTAGTGCTCTACCAGGCTGAGCTACACCCCGAGTCGGCGAACCCGGCGCCAAGGACTAAGGTAGCGGCGGGCCGCGCAGTGTACTGAAGGGGCCCGCCCCGTTCAAATGCCCGTTTTGGCAGGGTCACGACCCGCATCCACTCCGAGCGGTTTCGCCGCATCCGCGGGCGGCTTCGGGGGGCGATGCCGGTCCCGCTTTGATCGCCAACCGCAAGGTCGTGCCGCGCCGATCGAATTCGTCTTGAGAAAACCCCTCGCCAAGTTGGTTCAGGGCGACCGCGCGGTCGCGCTATTGTGAGCTCACCGGGTCTCGCGCGATTATGCTGTTGCGAAAGAAGCCGGGGGTATCCATGCGTGCAGTCCCTTTGTTGGTCGCGGCGCTGTTCAGTCAGGTCGCGCTCGCGGATTTGTTCACCGCCCATCTCGCCTACGAGAAGGGGGACTACGCGACGGCCGCGAAGGACTACCGCTCGATGGCCGAGCTCGGCAATCCAACGGCCCAGTACGACCTGGCGGCGTTGTACGTGAACGGGCAGGGCGTCCCGCAGAGCGATCTCAACGCCTATGCGTGGGCATCGCTGGCGGCGTCCGAGGGCCATGCGCTGGCCAGGGCTCTTGCCGACAAGATCCGACCCCAGCTTGCGCCGGGCTCCGAGAAGATCGCGCACGATATGGTGGCTCAGTACGATCGTGCCGCGCTGGATGCGTCGATCATGCCCCAGATTGGCGACGATCAGACCAATGCCGCGCGCTGCCGCCCGCTGTCCAGGCCCTCAACGCGGTACCCGGTCGAGGCCGCGCAGCTGGGGATCGACGGCAATGTTTTCATGGAATACACGGTCGCCGCGGACGGCACCGCCCGTAACCCGCGGATCGTCTATGCCGTGCCGAACGATACGTTCAACTCCACGGTGCGTGAGGCGATCATGGGGACCCGGTTTGAAGGGCAACCCGGGGTCGCGCACTGCCACGTGATGTACCGCTTCGTCGTGAGCAACAACGGCGCGAACGATTATCCGCGATTGCAGGCCTTTGCCGCCACGACCCTGAAGGCGGCCAACGCGGGCGACGTCAACTCGCAGTTCCTGTACGGCCTGATGCTTGCCGGGCTACCCCAGCTGGGCAAAGGAATCGGTGACGGCCTGCCGTGGTTTGTGAAAGCGGCGCAGTCGGGAATGCCAGCCGCTCAGTACCAAGTGGGCAAGAGCCTGCTGTTTGGTATCGGCTGCAAGTGCGAGTCGACGAAGGGAGAAGTGTGGCTTCGCCGAGCCGCGGATGCGGGCCAACCGGAGGCTCAGGTAACGCTGGCGATATACGCGTTGCGCGGTCAACTGAGCTCAGCCGATACGGAGATCGCACAGCGGTGGCTCGAACTCGCGGTGTCCAGCAAGGACCACGATGGGATGTACTACCTGTCGGCGCTGCTGGCTGCCTCGCCCGACGAGAAGGTGCGCGACTCGAAACGCGCACTCAACCTGCTGGAGCAGATAAAGCGCGACCAAGGCGTCAATCCCAGTACGCTCGAAATCCGCGCGGCCGCCCAGGCGTCCGCCGGCGCGTATGCCGAGGCGACGGCCAGCGAACGCAAGGCCATCGAGCAGGCGCGGAGACTCAGATGGGACTTGGCGCCGCTGAACAAGCGACTGGCGCGCTACCAGACCGGGCAGCCGTGGTACGGCAACCTGCTCGTGCTGTGAGCCGCTAGGTCGTGTGCTCGACCGCGAAGTGGGCGAGGGCCGCGAGTCCGGCTTTGTGGGACGAGTCAGGCAGCGCATCCAGCGCGGTAAGCGCCTGGGCGCACTGTTCACGGGCGAGCGACAGGGTGTAGTCGAGGCCGCCGGTGGCCTCGATCGCGGCGATGACCGGCTCCAGCTGCGCAAGCCCGCCGCGGCGGATCGCCTCGCGGATGGCGACGCGCTGCGCCTCGCTGCCATGTTTGAGCGCGTGGATGAGCGGCAGTGTCGGCTTTCCCTCGGCCAGGTCATCGCCGAGGTTTTTACCGCGCTCGCTCGGGTTGGAGCGATAGTCGAGGACATCATCCACCAGCTGGTAGGCGGTGCCGAGGTACCGCCCATAGGCCGCAAGCTTGTGGCGCACGTCCGGGGTGACGCCCGAGAGCACCGCCGCCACTTCCGCGCCGGCTTCGAACAGCTTGGCGGTCTTGCGGTAGATGACCTCAAGGTAGCGCTGCTCGGTGGTGTCCGGGTCGCGCGCGTTCATCAGCTGCAGGACCTCGCCCTCGGCGATCACGTTGGTGGCGAGGGCCATGATCTCCATGACCGGCTGCTCGGCGATGGAGGCCATCATCTGGAACGCCCGCGAGTAGACGAAGTCCCCGACCAGCACGCTCGCCTGGTTGCCGAACACGCGGTTGGCGGTGTCTCTGCCCCGGCGCAGTGATGAGCCATCCACGACATCGTCGTGCAGGAGCGTCGCGGTGTGGACGAACTCGATGAACGCGGCCGCCTCGATGTGCGCCTGTCCACGGATGCCGCAGGCGCGGGCGCACAGCACCACCAGCGTCGGGCGCAGGCGCTTGCCGCCGCCTGAGATGATGTGCTCGGCGATCTGGTCAACCAGGGGAACCGAGCTCTTCAGTCGCTCGCGGATGACGGTATTGACGGACTCAAGGTCCGCCTGGACCAGGGCACGAATCTCTTGCAGGGTCATTAAGCGATAGTCAGGGCTTGGGGGCGAATTACGCCGTCCACTGCGGCCCAGCATCCTAGCCGACCGCGCGTATTTGGAGAAATCAGGGGCTGCGCGGGCGCGGTGGGGCTATTCCGAGCCTAAGTGCCTGTGGCACTTCAGGAAAAGGTCGTTTGACCGCGACGGTGCGCGCCCAGTAGAATGCGCGGCCTTTCCGTAACCCGGCCTCCTTATATACGACCATGTACGCAGTCATCGCCACCGGCGGAAAACAGTATCGAGTGACGAAGGACGGCGTGCTGCGCGTGGAGAAGCTCGACGCGGAGCCCGGCGCCACCGTCGAGTTCGGCGAAGTGCTTCTCGTGGGCGAGGGTGCCGAGATCAAGATCGGCAAGCCCATGCTCAAGGGGGGCAAGGTGCTCGCCACCGTCGTGCGCCATGGCAAGGGTGCCAAGGTGTCGATCGTGAAGTTCAAGCGCCGCGCGCACTACCTGCGCCAGAAGAACCACCGTCAGTTTTTCACTGAGGTGAAGGTCACGGACATCAGCGCGGGCTGATTCTCTAGAAAGGACATTCGCAGCAATGGCACATAAAAAGGCGGGCGGCAGTACCAAGAACGGCCGCGATTCGCACTCCAAACGACTGGGCGTCAAGCGCTACGGCGGCGAGCACGTCCTCGCCGGCAACATCCTCATCCGCCAGCGCGGCACGCCGGTGCGCGCCGGCGCAGGCGTCGGCTTGGGCACGGATCACACGCTATTCGCCACGGTGACCGGCACGGTGCAGTTCACCAAGAAAGGCGCCGAGCAGCGCATGTACGTAAGCGTCCTGCCCGAAGAGCAGAAGAGCTGAGCCGCGCGCCCTGCCCCGCCGTGGTGGGGGCGCCCGCACCCTTCGCGGTCTCACTCGCGCCCGATCCGCGGGTGCTTCGCTTTAGAAGCGCACCGTGGCATCGACTCCGTAGGTGCGCGGCTCCCCCACCAGTCCATAGTCGAAGCCCAGCAGCCCGGTATCCGGGTCCTTCTGGTTGAGCCCGTAGGCGATGTACTGGCGGTTGGTCATGTTCTTGATCCACGCCCCCACGGCATAGCCGCGTTTGCCCGTGCTCTCGAACGACAGGCGCCCGTTGGCGATGCCGTACGCACCCTGCGCGATTCGCTCGGTGTTGAAGGCATCGAAGTACTGCTTGGAGTAGTAATTGCCATCCAGGAACAGCCGCAGGTCCCCGGCCGCCAGGTGCGCGAAGCGCCAGTCGA
>JANYBG010000120.1 GCA_025360865.1 Pseudomonadota bacterium
CTCAAGGGCGCGACCGACCAGGGGCTCGAGGGCCGCAGGCTGTGCACCGAGCTCGTGCAGGAAATCCGCACCCTCCGTGGCGTGCACGGGGTCCACCTTATGGCGTACCGTCAGGAAGAGACGGTCGCCGAGATCATCGACCGCTCCGGGGTGCTCGCGGGCCGCGTGCCCTGGCACCCCGACCGGGCCGCGCCCGCGAACAACGACAGGAAAGCCTCATGACCGATACCGTTATCAGCTCCGCCACCCGTGAGGTGGTCCTTGGCTTCAACCGCCCGTTCGTCATGATCGGCGAGCGCATCAACCCGACCGGGCGCAAGATCCTCGCCGCGGAGATGAAGGCCGGCAACTTCAGCCGCGTGGAGGCCGACGTGCTGGCGCAGCTGGCCGCCGGCGCCCACATGCTGGACGTGAACGCCGGGATCCCGCTGGCCGATGAGCCGGCCATCCTCGCCCAGACGATCAAGCTCGTGCAGTCGATCACCGACGTGCCCCTGTCGATCGACTCGTCCATCGTCGCGGCGCTCGCGGCGGGGCTTGCCGTCTACAAGGGCAAGCCGCTGGTGAACTCGGTGACCGGCGAGGAGGATCGCCTGGAGAGCGTGCTGCCGCTGGTTAAGAAGTACGGCGCCGCCGTGGTTGCGATCTCGAACGATGAGACCGGCATCTCGGAAGACCCCGACGTGCGCTTCGAGGTCGCGAGAAAGATCGTCAATCGCGCTGCCGACCATGGCATCCGGGCGAGCGACATCGTGGTCGACCCGCTGGTCATGCCGATCGGCGCCATCAACCAGGCCGGCGTGCAGGTGTTTCGCCTGCTGGGACGCCTCAAGAACGAGCTCAAGGTGAACACCACCTGCGGCGCCTCCAACGTGAGCTTCGGGCTGCCGGCGCGCGAGGGCATCAGCGCGACGTTCCTGAGCATGGCGATCGCCGCGGGGATGACCTCCGCGATCATGAACCCGATGCACGAGGAGATCGTGAAGGCCTGCATGGGCGCGGATGTCATGATGGGCCACGATCCGGACTGCGCGCGCTGGATCAAGCGCTTCCGCGAGGCCCCAACGCTCGCGGCCGGCGGCGGCGCGGCGACCCGCGCGGAAGGGGCGGCGCGCGGGCGCCGTGAAGGCGGCATGCGGAGGCGCACCCAGGGCCCGCAATGAGCGAAGCCGACGCTCTGGTCGTCTTCACCCCTTCTGGCAAGCGCGGACGCTTCCCCGTCGGGACGCAGCTGTTGCAGGCGGCGCGCACGCTTGGCGTGGACGTGGATTCCGTGTGCGGCGGGCGCGCGATCTGCGGACGCTGCCAGGTGCTGGTCATGGAGGGGGACTTCGCCAAGCACGGTGTGACCTCGACCGCCTCCCACCTCTCCGCGGTCAGCGCCGCCGAGGAGGCCTATGGGAAACGGCGCAAGCTCGCCCCGGGCCACCGGTTGTCCTGCTCCTCGCGGATCCAGGGGGACCTGGTCATCGATGTGCCCTCCACGAGCCAGGTGCACCGCCAGGTAGTGCGCAAGGCGCTCGACTCCCGCCCCATCACGCTCGACCCAGTCACGCGACTGCATTACGTCGAGGTGCGCGAACCTGACATGCACGATCCTTCCGGGGACCTGCAGCGCCTTACGAAGTCTCTCGAGGCGGAATGGGCGCTGCGGGATCTTAAGTGCGACCTGCGCGTGCTACAGGTCCTGCAGCCGGTCCTGCGCAAGGGTGAATGGAAAGTGACGGTCGCCGTGCGAGGTGGCAACCAGCTCATCGCCATCTGGCCAGGCTTCCACGAGACGATCTACGGGCTTGCGGTGGATGTCGGCTCGACCACCATCGCGGGCCACCTGTGCGATCTTGAGACCGGCGAGGCGGTCGCCTCCAGCGGGCTCATGAATCCGCAGATCCGCTTCGGCGAGGACCTGATGAGCCGGGTCTCTTACTCGATGATGAACCCCGGCGGCGCCGCCCAGATGACCGAGGCCGTGCGGGCGGCGCTCAACACGCTCGCCGCCGATGTGGCGCGCCAGGCGAAGGTGCCGGTGACCGACATCCTGGAGCTCACCCTCGTCGGCAACCCGATCATGCACCACTTGCTGCTGGGGATAGACCCAGTGGAGCTCGGCGGCGCGCCCTTCGCGCTCGCGACCGACGAGGCGATGACCTTGCGGGCGGTGGAACTGGAGCTGGCGCTGCACCCGGGCGCGCGCGTCTACACGCTGCCGTGCATCGCCGGCCACGTCGGCGCGGATGCCGCGGGCGTGATGCTGGCCGAGCGGCCCGACCGCTCGCCCGAGCTCACCTTGATCGTGGATGTGGGCACGAACGCTGAGATCGTGCTCGGCAACGACAAGCGCCTGCTGGCCTGTTCAAGTCCCACCGGACCGGCGTTTGAGGGCGCGCAGATCAGCTGCGGCCAGCGCGCCGCTCCCGGGGCGATCGAGCGCGTGCGCATCGATCCTGCGACGCTCGAGGCGCGCTTCAAGGTCATAGGCTCGGACCTGTGGTCCGACGAACCGGGGTTCATGGAGGCCACGCAGCGGACCGGGGTCACCGGCATCTGCGGCTCGGGGATCATCGAGATCATCGCCGAGATGTACCTCGCCTCGATCATCAGCCGCGACGGGGTGATCGACGGGGAGCTAGCCGCGCGCAGCCCGCGCGTCGTCGCCGCCGGCCGCACCTTCTCCTACATCCTCTACGAGGCCCCCGGCGCCACCGCGCTGCAGATCACGCAGAACGACGTGCGCGCGATCCAGCTCGCGAAGGCGGCGCTGTACGCCGGCGTGAAGCTCCTGATGGAGCACCTGAACGCCCCCACCGTGGACCGCATCCGCCTGGCGGGGGCCTTCGGCAGCCATATCGACGTCAAGTACGCGATGGTGCTGGGCATGATCCCCGATTGCGACCTGTCGCAGGTGTCCTCAGCGGGCAATGCCGCGGGCGCCGGGGCGCGCATCGCGCTCTTGGATAACTCCTCGCGCCGCACGATCGAGGAACTGGTGCGTCGCGTGGAGAAGATCGAAACGGCCATCGAACCGAAGTTCCAGGCGCACTTCGTCGAGGCGATGGGAATCCCGCATTCCACCGCCCCTTACCCCAACCTTGAGAAGGTGGTGAAGCTCCCGGAGGCGAAGGCCGCGGCGCCTCGGGGCGGATCACGCGGCAGGCGCCGTCCCAGCTGATCGGAGCTACCGCGGACCCGGTGGGCCCGCGGGGATATCAGACGTTCGAGTCCGGGAACGAAGCCTTGCGGCGGTTCATGTAGTCCAGCAGCGCCTCGTCCACCGCCGGATCCAGCGGCGGGGCCTCGTACTCGGCGAGCTGCTTCTTCCACAGCGTGTTGGCGCGGGCGATCGAGTCCTTCGCGCCCTCCGCCTCCCACTGCTCAACGCTGTTGTTGTCCGCGAGCGGCGAGCGGTAGAAGGCGGTCTGGAAATTCGCCTGCGTGTGGGCGCAGCCCAGGAAGTGCTTGCCCGGGCCGACCTCGCGGATTGCATCCAGCGCCTGGCCGTTCTCGGAAAGATCAACCCCCGCCAGCAGCGTGTGCATCATGCCGGCCTGGTCCGCGTCCAGGACGAACTTCTCGTAACCCATCGCAAGTCCGCCCTCGAGCCAGCCGGCGGTGTGCAGCACGAAGTTCACCCCGCCCAAGCAGGTCGGAATCAGCGTGTTGGCGGACTCGAACGCGGCCTGCGCATCCGGGATCTTGGAGGCGCACAGCGAGCCGCCGGAGCGGAACGGCACGCCCAGCCGGCGCGCGAGCGCGGCCATGACGTAGAGCACGAGCGCAGGCTCCGGCGTGCCGAAGGTCGGCGCCCCGGACTGCATCGACAGCGAGGAGGCGAAGCTGCCCATCACCACGGGGGCCCCGGCATTGACCAGCTGCGCGGTCGCCATGCCGGCGAGCGACTCGGCCAAAGTCTGCGCCACGGTGCCCGCGACGGTCACCGGTGACATCGCGCCGGCGAGGATGAACGGGGTGACGATGGTGGCCTGGTTGGCGCGCGCGTAGGTCTTCAGCGCCCCGAGCATGGTCGCATCCCAGGTGAGGGGCGAGTTCGCGTTGATCAGGCTGATGACGCAGGTGCGTGGCTTGCCGGTGGCCGGATCCAGGTATCCGTCGCCGAAGAGGATCCGGGTCATCTCGACCGTGTCCTGGGCGCGCTCGGGCGCGGTCACCGAGCCCATGTACGGCTTGTCGCTGTACTTCATGTGCGCGTACACCATGTCGAAGTGCCGCTTGTTGACCGGCAGGTCGACGGGCTCGCAGATCGTGCCACCGGAGTGGTGCAGCGAGGTCGCCACGTAGGCGAGCTTCACGAAATTCTGGAAGTCCTCGATGCGCGCGTAGCGGCGCCCCTCGTCGAGGTTCCTCACGAAAGGTGAACCGTAGGCCGGGGCGAACACGGTGCGCCTGCCGCCGATGAGGACATTGCGGGCGGGATTGCGCGCGTACTGCGTGAACTCACGCGGCGCGGAGCGCTGCACCAGGGCGCGGCACATGCCGCGCGGGAAGCGGATCCGCTCGCCCTGGACATCCGCTCCCGCGGCCTTCCACAAGGCCAGGCACTCCGGATCATCGCGGAAATCAAGGCCGATCTCCTCCAGGATGGTGTCGGCGTTGTGCTCCATGAGCGCAAGGCCCTCCTCCCCAAGAACCTCGTAGTAGGGAATGTTGCGCGTGATGTAGGGCACGAATGCCGCGCTGCGCGCCGTGCGGGCGGCGATCTTGGCGTCACGGCCGCTCGGGCGTCGCGCGCGGGCGGGAGGGGTCTGCTGCTGAGAATCCATGACTGTCCTGACCGCTGATCAGCGGGTCGCGTGCCCAATGGTCATTATGGTCACCCCACGGGGGCTTAACTGACCGATTTGCGGCATGGACTTCTCCGGCAGCGCCACCGCGGGGGAACCCGCGCCTTTTCCCCTATTGGGGCGGTGTTCATGGCCCCGGCACCGCGGGCAGGTCGATGGAGGTGGCCGTGTCCCCGGCCCGGAATACCCGCTGCGTGGCCTTGCGGTAGTCCTGAGGTTTGGCCTTGAAGATATTCTCCACATAAGTCTGCGGGTTGCGGTCGTAGAGCGGGAACCAGCTGGACTGGATCTGGACCATCACCCGGTGCCCCGGCTGGAAGACATGGTCGACCTGGGGCAGCGCGAACTGGTAACGCTGCGTCCTGCCGGCGGGAATCGCGCTGGGATGCTCGATGCTTGCGCGGTAACGGCCCCGGAAGATGTCCATGGCCACTGGCAGCTCGTAGCCTGCGGTGGCCGGATCCGAGGGCACCTCGTCCGGGTAGACATCGATGAGCTTCACCACCCAGTCGCTGTCAGTGCCGCTGGTGGAGGCGAAGAGGTTCACCCCCGGCGCGCCGCCGATGTGCAAAGCCTCGGTGAGCTCATCCGACACGTACGTCAGCACGTCGGTGCGATCGGCGACGGCGCGCTGGTCGGTCACCAGCCACTGCTGCCACTGCGGCCGGTTGTCGGTGAGGTGGATCGGCCGGGGGGTGTAGGGCACCGGCTTCGCAGGGTCCGAGACGTATTCGTCGAAGGCGCTGGCCTTGGCGGCGGGAGCCGCGAACGACAGCGCGAATCCCTCCCGCAGGTACAGGCGCTTGGGCCGCGAGGCGCAACCTGACTCGCACGACAGGGGCCACGCGAGCAACCGGCGCCACACGTTGGTGCCGGTTTCGAACACGTACGCCGGGGGCGTGTCGGCCTTGGGCGCGCCGTCCTTCAGGTGCTCGTCCAGGAAGGGCTGCATGATGTCGCGGCGGAACTGCAGCGCCGTGTTCCCCTCGAACTTCAACGGCCCCAAGGTCGTGCCGTCGTAGTTCACGCCACTGTGGCGCCACGGCCCGAGCACCAGGAAATTCCTGTCGTTGTTCGTATCCTTGGGCTCGGTCGCGGCATAGGCATGCACGCCACCGTACATGTCCTCCTGGTCCCAGAGGCTGGTGACGTACATGGTCGGGGTCTTAAGCGGCAGCTTCGCCAGGATCTGGTCGAGCGCCTGCGCGCTCCAGAACTCGTCGTAGGCGGGATGTTCGACGATCTTCTGGTAGAACGGCAACTTGTCGATCCCGAAGCGGCGCGCGAAATCATCCGCCGAGCCGGACTCCAGGTAGGACTGGTATTCGTCGTAGACCCCGCGGGCGATCGTCTTGCCATCACCGCGCGCGGTGGTCTGCGAATAGAGGTAGTCGAAGTTGGTCTGGCGGAAGGCGCCGTTGTGGAACCAGTCGTCGCCCTTCCAGCCATCCACCATGGGTGACATCGGTACGGCCACTTTCAGCGCCGGGTGCGGGTCGATGAGCGCCATGAGGACGGTGAAGCCTTCGTAAGAGGAGCCGATCATCCCGACCCGGCCGTTGGACTGCGGCAGGTTCTTCACCAGCCAGTCGATGGTGTCCCAGGCATCCGTCGTGTGGTCGACGCCGGTGGCGTTAAGCGGACCGCGCGGCGGGCGCGTCATGACATAGTCCCCTTCCGAGCCGTACTTGCCGCGCACGTCCTGGAAGACCCGGATGTAGCCGGAGCGCGCGAACACCTCATCGCCCATCGAAAGCGCGGAGGCCCTGCGCGGGCTCGCGAAACGCTCGGTGCGCTTGGCGGAGTCGTAGGGAGTGCGTGTCAGGATGATGGGGGCGTTCTTCGCCCCCTTGGGAATGACAATCGAGGTGAAGAGCTTCACCCCATCGCGCATCGGGATCATCACCTCGCGCTTGTCGTAGTCGAACTCCTGGGTGGGGACCTTGAAGTCCGGGATGTCAGGCTTCATCGGCGAGACCTGCGCCCCGGCCAGGGGCCCGAGGCACGCCATGAGGCTCATGGCGGCCAGGACACGGATCATTCGCATCATCGGCGCGGCTCCCCCGGATTCTCGTGCCGCCCGCGGGCGCGGCGCGTCATCCGGTAAGCCTAGCAGAAGGCCACGGGCTGACGCGCGCCGCGCTAGGATTGGTCCATGGCAGAGCCGGACATCGTAAGCGCGCTGCGTCAGGTCCTTCCCGAGGACTGCGTGCTGTGGGCGGCTGAGGATCGACGCCCCTACGAATGCGACGCCCTCACTGTCTTTCGCGAACTGCCCCGGGTGGTGGCGTTGCCGCGCACCGAGGAAGACGTGCGCGCGGTACTCACGACCTGCGCCCGCCTGCGCGTACCCGTCGTGGCGCGCGGCTCGGGCACGGGCCTCTCCGGCGGCGCGACGCCCCACCCCTGCGGAGTGCTCCTGTCGCTCTCGCGCATGAGCCGGATACTGGGCATCGATCCGCTCGCGCGCACCGCGCGCCTGCAACCGGGGGTGCGGAACCTCGCGGTCTCCGAGGCTGTCGCGGTTCACGGCCTTTACTACGCACCCGATCCCTCCTCCCAGGTGGCCTGTTCCATCGGCGGCAACGTGGCCGAGAACTCAGGCGGCGTGCACTGCCTGAAATACGGGCTCACCGTACACAACGTGCTGGCTGTGCGGGGTTACTCCATGAGCGGCGAGCGACTCGAACTCGGCGGCGCCGCCCCGGAGGCCCCGGGGCTGGACCTCCTGTCGCTCGCCATCGGCTCCGAGGGCCTGTTGATGGTGGTTACCGAGGTGACGGTGAGGCTCATCCCACGCCCCACCTGCGCGCAACTGGTCATGGCCTCCTTCGCGACGTGCACCGGGCGGCCGATGCGGTCGCCGCGGTGATCCGCGCTGGCATCATTCCCGCGGCGCTGGAGATGATGGACCGCAAGGCGACCGCCGCGGTCGAGCCGTTCGTGCGCGCCGGTTACGACCTGGATGCCGCGGCGATCCTGCTGGTGGAGTCCGATGGCACCCCCGAGGAAGTGGCCGACCAGGTCGCGGAGATCGAGCAGGTGCTCAGGCGCGCGGGCGCGGGCGTGCTGCGCGTCTCAAGTGATGACGCGCAGCGGGCCTTGTGGTGGTCGGGCCGCAAGAACGCCTTCCCGGCCGCGGGACGCATCTCCCCTGACTACTACTGCATGGATGGCACCATCCCGCGCCGCCATGTCGGGCGTGTCCTGGAGGCGATCGAGGCGATGGAGGCGCGCTACGGGCTGCGCTGCATGAACGTCTTCCACGCCGGCGACGGCAACCTGCATCCTGTCATCCTCTTCGACGCCAATGAACCGGGCTCGTGGGAGCGGGCCGAGCGCTTCGGCGCCGAGATCCTGGAACTATGCGTGGAGCTCGGTGGCACCATCACCGGCGAGCACGGCGTCGGGATCGAGAAGATCAATTCCATGTGCGTGCAGTTCTCCGCGGCGGAGCGCGCCGCCTTCTTCGCGGTCAAAGAGGCGTTCGACCCGGCCGGGCTGCTTAACCCCGGCAAGCTCATCCCGACGCTTGCGCGCTGCGCGGAGTACGGGCGCATGCGCGTCCATGCCGGCGCGCTGGCGCATCCGGACCTGCCCCGCTTCTAGCGCATGAGCACCCCCGCTGCCGCCCTCGCCGCGATACGCGACCGGGTACTGGCCGCGGCGGCCAGCGGCGCGAAGCTGCGCCTGCGCGGGTCGGGCACCAAGGACTTCCTGGGCGAGCGCCTGGATGGGCAGGTACTCGAGCTGGGCGCCCACCGGGGCATCATCGCCTATGACCCGTCCGAGCTGGTTGTCACCGCGCGCTGCGGCACGACGCTGTCGGAGCTGGAGGCCGCGCTTGCCGCGCGCGGCCAGTTCCTGCCCTTCGAGCCGCCGGCCTTCGCGGGCGACCCCACCCTCGGCGGCATCGTCGCCGCGGGTCTGTCAGGCCCCAGGCGCATGTACGCAGGCGCGGCGCGCGACTTCGTCCTCGGCGCGCGACTGCTCAACGCGGACGGTGAGGTGCTGCGCTTCGGCGGCGAAGTGATGAAGAACGTGGCCGGCTTCGATCTGGCACGCCTGCTGTGCGGCTCGTACGGGATCCTCGGCATCATCACCGAGGTCTCCCTGAAGGTGCTGCCACTGCCGCGCCAGGAGGAAACGCTGCGGCTGGAGCTCGATCCGGACGCCGCCTGCGCGGCGTTCGACCGTTGGGCCGGCCAGCCGCTGCCGCTGTCCGCCGCGGCCTGGCACGAGGGGCGCGCGTGGATCCGCCTCTCGGGGGCCGCGCCCGCGGTACGGGCGGCGCGGGCGCGGCTGGGAGGAGAACTCGTACCGACCGATCAGGCACGAGCCTGGTGGAAATCCGTTCGTGACTGCCACCTGCCGCTGTTCACGCAAGCCCGGCTGTGGCGGCTCTCGCTACCCGCAGCCGTGGGTCCGCTCGCGTTGCCACGCCCCAACCTGCTCGACTGGGGCGGGACACTGCGCTGGTACGTCGGGGAAGGCTCGGTCGATTTCCGCGCGATCGCCGCGGCCGCCGGCGGAACGGCGCTGCGCTGGCGCGGGGACGCCAGCGCCGAGCGCTTCCATCCCCTGTCCGCGGCGAGCCACGCGCTGCACGTGCGCCTGAAGGAACGCTTCGATCCGCGCGGGATCTTCAACCCGGGCAGGCTCGTCCGGGATCTTTGAACCACTGCGCGCCGGGGGTGTTCTGGTGCCCGGAGGCGGTTTCGGGGAATATCCATCCGATGACACTAAAGCTCACCCTGCCCATCGCGGCGACCCTCCTGGTCGGGATCGCCCTGGCCGCCGGCCGACCCGTGTTCGGCCCCTGGGGCGTGACGCTTGCCTACATGGATTCAAGTGTGCCGCCAGGCAAGGACTTCTTCCGCTATACCAACGGCGCGTGGCTCAAGACCGCGACCATCCCGCCGGACCGCAGACTGGCGGGCGTGAACCTCGAACTCGACCGGGGGAACGAGACCCGGCTGCGCACCATCATCCAGAGCCTGCGCGCCAAGCCGGACAGCGCGCTGTCCGCCGAGGAACGCAAGCTGCGCGACCTCTACGGGGAATTCGTCGACACCCGCGCGATAGAGGCGGCGGGACTCGCGCCGGCGCGCGCCGACCTTGATCGCATCGCCGCGCTTGCCGATGCCACCGAGGTGGCCGCCTTCATGGGCACGCCGGCGACGGGCGAATATGGTCCGTTCATGACCTACATCTCGGTCGACCAGAAGAATCCGGCCCGCTACGTCGTGCGCGTGATGCAGTCAGGCCTTGGCATGCCCGATCGCGACTACTACCGGCGTAGCGACAAGCAACTGGCCGCCACTCGCGAGGCCTACAGGAAATTCCTCGGCGACATGCTGGCGATCATCGGCATCACCGATGCGAAGCGCGCCGCGGCGGTATACGACCTCGAGGCGCGCATGGCCGAGGCGCACTGGTCGGCGGCCGAGCGGCGTGACGCCGACAAGACCTACAATCCCATGTCGGTCGCCCAGCTCGCGCACCTCGCGCCGCAATTCCCGTGGAACGCCTACTTCGGCGCCCTGGGGATACCGCCGCGCGAGCACGGGCAAGAGCGCCAGGTCGATATCGGGGAGAAGTCCGCCTTCCCGAGGCTCGCCGCGGTGTTCGCCGCGACGCCGGTCCCGGTCTGGCGCGACTACCTCACGGTGCGCTACCTGCACATGCACGCTTCATACCTGCCCCGCCGGGTGGATGCCACGAACTTCGCCTTCTTTGGAATGGTGGTCGGGGGCCAGAAGCAGCAGCTCGCGCGCGAGCTGCGCGCCCTGCGCGTGCTGGATGAGGAGATGGGCGATGCGCTGGGTAAGCTGTACTGCGCGGCCTATTTCCCACCGGAAGCCAAGGCCAAGAGCCGACAGCTGGTGGCCAATCTCGCCCAGGCCTACGCGATCGACATCCAGTCGCTGTCGTGGATGACGCCTGCGACCCGGCAGAAGGCGCTGGAGAAGGTGCGTTCGTTCCAGCTCAAGATCGGCTACCCCGACGCCTGGCGCGACTACTCGGCGCTTACGATCCGGGGGAACGATCTCATCGGCGATGTCCACAACGCGGACGTATTCGAGTGGAATCGCCACCTCGCACGGCTCGACGAGCCGGTGGACCGCGACGAGTGGCTCATGACCGCGCCCACCAACAACGCCTACTACGATCCGAGCCTGAACGAGATCGCCTTTCCGGCCGGCGTCCTGCAGCCGCCGTACTTCGATCCCAACGCGGATGATGCCGTCAATTACGGCTCGATCGGCGCCACCGTCGGCCATGAGATGAGCCACGCCTTCGACGACCAGGGGAGCAAGTACGACGCGGCGGGTCGCTTACGCAACTGGTGGACCGCGGCGGATCGCCGCGACTTCGACGCGCGTACCCGCGAGCTGGCGCGCCAGTACGACCACTACGTGGCGATGCCCGGCCTGAACGTCAACGGCAAGCTCACCCTGGGCGAGAACATCGCCGACCTCGCGGGGCTCGTCATCGCGCGCAAGGCTTATCACCTCGCCCTGGGCGACAAGCCCGCCCAGGTCTTGAGTGGCTTCACCGGGGATCAGCGCTTCTACCTCGCGTACGCCCAGAGCTGGCGGGAGATCTGGAGCGATGGGCTCACCCGGCGGATCGTGCTCTCGGACGTGCACAGCCCTTCGGAATACCGAGTGAACGGGGTCGTGCGCAACGACGCGGGCTGGTATGCGGCATTCCCCCAGATCCAGGCGGGCGATGCCTACTACCTGCCACCCGCGCAGAGGGTGGTCCTGTGGTGAGCCGGTCTAGAGGCTGAGTGAGCCGCGGCCGAGCTCGAGGACCTCCCCGCTGACGAAGATCTTGCGCTCCGCATCCACCCGCAGGCGCAGTGACGAAGGACGCGCGATGTGCTCGCCCTGCGCTATCTCGAACTCGCACGGCAAGGAGCGCCCCATCGCAAGACACCAGCCCCCGAGGTTCGCCGTCGCGGAACCGGTCGCCGGATCCTCCAGCGCGCTGGTGCCCACCGGGAAGAAGAAGCGCGCCAGAAGTCCCGCCCCGACCGGCGCGAACACGTAGGCGGCGCTCTGCCCCCCCGCGCTGGTCAGCTGCGACAACAGGTCCGCGCGCACCCGGACGCGCCGCACGGCCGCCTCGGAGGTCAGGGGGATGATGAGCTGCTCGGTCCCCACGTTCACCCAAAGCGGACGCTCGCCGATGTCCTCTTTCTCAAGTCCCAGCATGGCGGCGAGCGTGAAGCGCGACTCCTCGACCTCGCGCCAGGTGGGTTCATTGGCCTGCAGCGTCCAGCGATCCGCCGCGGCGCGCACCGGGATGATCCCGGCGGGCAGCTCGAGCGTGATACGGTCGCCGCCCAGCCCCAGCGCGCGGCACACGTGCGCGGTGCCCAGAGTCGGGTGTCCGGCGAAGGGCATCTCGTAGGCGGGCGTGAAGATGCGTACCTGGGCGCTGGCGCGCTCGCAGGGCAGGATGAAGGTGGTCTCGGACAGGTTGAACTGCAGCGCGAGCGCCTGCATCTTCGCCGCATCGAGGCCTTGGGCGCGCTCGAAAACGCATAGGGGGTTGCCGCTGAAGGTACTGCGCCCGCGGGTGAAGACATTCAGGATGCGATAGTCGTACCTAGGCATGGATTCAGGATCTTAACGTCCGGGCAAGGCGATAACAGCATGACCACCGAACTGCTCTTCCGCAACGATGCGTACCTGAAGTCGGCCACCGCAACCGTGATCGGCGTCGGTGAGCGGGGCATCGAGCTTGACCGCACCATCTTCTATCCCCTGGGGGGCGGCCAGGCGGGCGATACCGGCACCCTGTGGCGCGAGAACGGTGAGCGCATCGAGATCACCGACACCCGCAAAGGCGAGACCGCCGATCGCATCGCGCACGTGCCGATCGCCGGGGCCCCCCGCCTCGAGCCGGGCGAGCCGGTGCGCCTCGAGATCGACTGGGCGCGACGCCACCGGCTCATGCGCCTGCACACCGCCCTCCACCTGATGTCCTGCGTGGTCACAGCCCCGGTCACCGGCGGCAACATCGCGCCGGACAAGGCGCGGCTGGATTTCGACATAGAGCTGGCGCTGTTGAACGCGGAGCAGATCGCGCGCCAGACCAACGCGCTGATCAGCACCGCGGTCGCCACGCAGACGGTGTGGATCACCGATGCGGAGCTGGATGCCCGACCGGACCTGGTCAAGACCATGAGCGTGCAGCCACCGCGCGGCGCCGGCCGCGTGCGCCTGCTGAGGATCCCCGGGATCGACCTGCAGCCCTGCGGCGGGACCCATGTGGCCAACATCGCCGAGATCGGCGGCATCAAGATCCTGCGCATCCGCAGTGAAGGCAAGCACAACAAGCGCGTCGAGATCGCCCTCAGCGATAGCGGCTGAGCTCCAGGCCATTCCCCACGGACAGGAGCACCGAGGTCATGCCCGCGCAAGCCACCACCCGCTCGCGGTAGGCGCGCGCGTGCGCCTGTGCGCTGGGCGGGTGGATCATGTTGTCCGCGACGACCAGGGCGCCGGGAGCGAGCTTGGGGTACAGCAGGTCCCACACCGGCACGTACAGGTTCTTCCAAAGATCGATGAGCACGAAGTCAAAGGGTCCGGGCAGCGCCTCAAGGGAGACGAGCGCATCGCCGACGCGGAACTCAACGTAGTCGGCCAGTCCCGCCTTCTTCAACTGCGCGGTGCCGTATTCGGTCTTGGCGACCTTGAGCTCAAGTGAAGTCACCCGGCCACCCACGGCCCGTGCCCCTTCCGCCAGCCAGTGGGTCGAGTAGCCGTAGGAGCTGCCCACCTCCAGGATGCGCTTCGAGTGTGATTCCTTGACGAGCAGGTTGAGGAACACACCCGCGGATCGGCCGACGCAGAGCAGCATCTCATCGAGACGCCGCGCGACTTCGGCCTCCGGAAGCCCGCTCATCAGCTCATCCTCACTTCGCGCGCGCGCCTCGTAGTCCATGAGGACGGCCCGGAAGGCCGGATCGAGCGCGGTCGGATCCTCCATGCTGTCCTCCACCGCTGGCTATTTCGCGCCCGAAAAGTACTCTTGCAGCGAGGCGACGCCCAGGCGTTTGGCCTCGAAGAGACTTTCAAGGTGCTCACGTGAATTGACCAGGCCGCGTGCCCGCAGCACCCCGTTCTCGTCCAGGAGCGCCGCGAACGGCAACCGGCTGACCTGGTAGGCGAGCCCGAGGGCGGCCGAGACCACGTAAGGGAGCGCCTCGAGTCCCTGCGCGCGCACAAAAGCCTGCTGCTCCGTGAGGTCGCCGTCGCTGGCGAGGATCACGTCCATCCAGTCGCGCTCATCCCGGCGGCTGGACTTCACCGCCGGCAGCAGCGTCTTGCACACAGGACAGGTGGGGGAGACGAAGAGCAGGAGCGTGCTGCGGCCGTCGCTGCGCCTCATACCGACCTGCAGAACCTTGCCGTTAAGGTCCGCGACCTCGAGCGCCGGGGCCGCCTCGCCCACGGTCAGCCCCCGGTTGAGCATCAGCGCGCCTGCCGGCGTGATGCGCTCGTGCAGTACGCCCAGCTGGCGTACCACCGCGAGGAGCACGGCGGCCAGCACCAGCACCAGCACCCAGAGCACGACGTTGGAGATCGCCAGCGCGCCCATCAGGCTAGCCCCTGCAGGCGTGCGCCCCGCGGGCTCACGCGCGACAACAGACGGTCGAGGCTCGCGTAGATCAAGGCGGTGATCAGGGTGCCGTCCACGATGGTCAGCAGGTCCGCCGCCTCGATCGGCCGCTGGTTCCACGGGAGCGCCGCGGCGGCAAGCGCGGCCGCGAGCAGGAGGTTGCGCGCCACCATCCAGCGCGCGATGGGGCGCCGCTCGTTCGGGCCACCGCAACCGCAGGCGAGGTCATGCCGGCCGCGCCGCAGGTTCACCGCGATGGCGGCCGCGTACGCCACCAGCAGCACCGCCCCGGTGCTCGCCGCGGCCACCCGCGTGGCGCGCATCAGCAGGCCCAGCGCCAGCAGCGCCTCCAGCACCGGCACCAGCACGGAGAAGCGGGCGACGCCCGCGGGCACCAGCCGATAGGCGGCAAGCGCCTCGGTGAAGCGCGAGGGGGCACGCAGCTTCTGCGCGGCCGCGACCGCGAACAGCAACGCGAACAGGCCGGCGAGCAACGCGCCAATGGCAGGATCCAGCATGGGGCGCATCATAGACCAACGGGCGCGCTAGGCGGCCGCGGCGAGAATCGCCCCGCTGGTGGGCACACCGCTGCCCGCGGTGACGAGCACGTTCTCGACATCCGGCACCTGGTTCACGGAGGTTCCCCGCACCTGGCGCACCGCCTCGGCGACCCCGTTCAGGCCGTGGATGTAGGCCTCGCCGAGCTGCCCGCCGTGTGTGTTGACCGGCAGGTCCCCGCCGATCTCGATGTTGCCGTGCTTGATGAATTCCTTCCCCTCCCCGCGCGCGCAGAAACCGAAGGCCTCGAGCTGCGGCAGCACGAACGGCGAGAAATGGTCGTACAACACCGCGGTCTGGATATCCGCCGCGGCGAGACCGCCCATGGCGTACAGCTGCTCGGCGACGAGCGCGATCTCCGGCAGCGCGGAGATGTCGGCGCGATAGAAGCTCGTCATGTTCATCTGGTCATCGCGCGCCCCTTGCGCCGCGGCGCGGATCAGCGCCGGCCGGTGCCGCAGGTGCCGCGCGCGGTCCGCGCGGGTGACGACGATCGCGACCGCCCCGTCACTCTCCTGGCAGCAGTCCAGCAGGCGCAGCGGCTCCACGATCCAGCGCGATGACTGGTGCTGCGCAAGCGTGAGCGGTTTCTTGTAGAACCACGCATGGGGGTTCTCGGCCGCATGGCGCCGGCAGGCCACCGAGACCCGGCCGAAGTCCTCACTCGTGGCGCCGAAGTCGTGCATATAGCGCCGCGCGGCGAGCGCCACCCACGAGGCGGGCGTGGCCAGGCCGAAAGGCACTGTCCATCCCCAGTTCGCCGCTTCCGCGTTGGGAAGCGGCGGCGGCACGAACCCCTGGCCGAAGCGGTACTGGGAACGCTCGTTCATCGCCCGGTAGCACACGACGACCTCGGCGACGCCTGAGTGCACGGCCATGGCCGCCTGCAGGAGCGGCGCGCAGGCAGCCCCGCCGCCGTAGTCGATGCGGCTGAAGAACTTGAGGTCGCGGCCGCCGATGTTGCGGAAGACCTCGATCTCGGGGTTCTTGTCCATCGCGTATGTGCACAGCCCGTCGACGTCCTTGAGCTCAAGCCCGGCGTCGGCCACGGCCGCGGCCACCGCCTCGACAGCGAGTTTCAGCTCGCTGCGCCCGGAATCCTTGGAGAACTCCGTCGCCCCGATGCCAACGACCGCGGCCTGGTCACGCAGCGGATGCCTCATGGCCACGCCACGCATACGGTCGCCGCGACATGCTGGCCGATGCTGTTGGTGCCCGTGACGGCGATGTCGAGCGCACGCTCGGCTTCGTTCCTGGCCTTCACGAGGCCTTCGAACCGGAGCGTATCGCCGGAGAAGGTCGGCACTCCCAGGCGAATCTCGACCGAGCGGATCTGGCTGGCCGGGCCCGCCCAGTCATTGACGTAGCGCTGCACGTAGCCGTTGCTGGTCAGGATGTTCATGAAGATATCCGGCGTGCCCCGGGCCTGCGCACCCTTGACATCGTGATGCACCACCTCGAAGTCGCCGCTGGCGGTCGCCCCGGCGACGATGACCGAGGCGGACACGAGGATGGAAAGCGCCGGCAGCGCATCCCCTGCCCTCACCTGTTCGAAATTCACCGGGGTCATTGGCGCTTCTTCCTCATGTAAATGGCCGAACCGTGCCGTGCGCGAGTTCGTGGCCGATGGCCGCGAGCGTCGGCGCCGCTCCCCCCAGGCAAGTTTCCAGCCGCTTCGCCCGCAGGAAGAACGCGTGCAGCGGATACTCGATGTCCGCGCCCAGGCCCCCGTGCACGTGCTGCGCGGCATGGGTGACGCGGTGCCCGCACTGGGCGGCCCACCACTTCGCGGCCAGCACCTCGGCGACCGCGGGCAGCGCGGCATCCAGCGCCCAAACCGCGCGCAGGTAGCACGACCGCAGCGCCTCGACGTCGATGTAACCATCCGCCAGCCGGTGCTGGACGGCCTGAAAGCTGCCAAGTGGCCGGCCGAACTGGTGTCGCTCGCTGGTATAGGCGACCGCGCGGCGCAGCGCCTCCTGCGCGACCCCCAACTGCAGCGCGCAGATCCCCACCTGGGCTCGCTGAATGATCCAGTCGGCGACGTCCGTGGGGGGGTCCGCGGCGAGCCTCGCATCCGCCCGCACCTCGACGCCCTCGAGCCTCACCAGTCCTTGCGGTGTGCCATCGGTGGCACGCTGCGCCTCGATGCTCATTCCCGCGGCGTCGCCCCTGACAAGGAAGACCTGGGTACGCTCGTCAGCTCTCGCGGAAACCAACAGGTAGCCGGCCTGCCGCGCGTATGGCACGCAGGTTTTAATGCCTGTAAGCCGCCAGCCACCAGCGCAGGCCTGCGCGCGCGTGGCCAGGTGGCGCAGCTCCGTGGCCCCGGGCTCCTCCAGTGCCGCCGTCAGAACGAGTTCTCCGGCGGCGATCCGCGGCAGCAACTCACGTTGCGCCGGGCCGCCGAATCTTTCCAGTGGCATGGCTCCCATCACCAGCGTCTCAAGCAGCGGCAGCGCGCCGAGCGTGCGGCCCTGCTCCTCGAGCATCAGGCAGACCTCGGTTAGCCCCAGGCCCGAACCGCCGAATTCGGCGCCGACGCAGGCGCCCAGCAGTCCCGCGCTCGCGAACGCGGACCATAGCGAGGCATCGAAGGCCTCGCCGCCACGGCTGAATGACTTGCGGAAGTCATCCGTGAAGCGCTGCGACAGCATGCGCGCCGCCACGTCCCGCAGGTCCCGCTGCTCCTGGCTGTAGCTGAAGTCCACCTAAGTCCCCCCGCGCTCGCGGAAGGCATACAGGACGTATCCTGGTTCCACTTCGCTGAACTCGACCTCCACCGGCATGCCGATACGGACGCGGTCGGCGCCGATGCCGAGCAGATTTGACACGACCCGCACGCCTTCCTCCAGGTCCACCAGCGCCACGGGCAGGGGATAGCTGAAACCGGGAAGCTGTGGCTGATGGATGATGACGAAGCTGTGGATCGTGCCGCGACCCGAGGCCTGCAGCGCCGACCATTCGCAGGAGTGGCACGCCGGGCACATCGGTCCCGGCGGGTGGTGCAGGTGCAGGCACTTCGCGCACTGCCGGATCAGCAGGCGGCGCGTGTTGAGTCCCTCCCAGAAGAAGGCGCTGTCAGGGGTGATGGCCGGACGCGGGTGCGGTGGCTTCGAGGGCGCGGCCGCGGTGGCGCCACCGCCGCGCGCCGGCCGGTACTTGAGGATGCGGAAGCGCATGCGACCGACCAGTCCGCCGCGCTGATCGGTGAACTCGTAGTGATAGTCGAGGAAGTGGCCCGCGCCCAAGGCCGTGTTCTTCTGGTCGGAAACGCCCGCGAAAGTCACCGCCTGGGTGAGCAGGTCCCCCGGACGCAAGTGCCGCGGATACTCCTGGACGAGGTTGGTGGCCACGACCGCGGTGAAGCCCGCCGCGTCCATCTGGTCGATGCCCAGGAGGTTGTTCGCGACACCCCCGGAGCCATCCGGGGTGAACCCGCGCATCGTCCAGACCTCGAGCATCGCAGGCGGCGCCACGATGCCGTTGTTCGCGCGCGCGGCCGGGGAGGACGCGTCCAGGTAGGCCGGGTTGCGTTCGCCCATGGCCGCGCACCAGCGGCGGATCATTGGCAAGTTCACAGGATCGGCAGCGGTGCGGGCGGGCGCCGCGAGGGCTCCCTGCTGGGCGCGCAGCCGCGAGAGCCAGCCGGGTGGATCCGCGGTGTTCATCGGGCCGCCGCGCGCGGCATTCCTAGCCCCATCTGCGCGACCATGTCGCGCAGGATCTCGGTCGTGCCGCCTCCGAAGGTGTTGATCTGGCAGCGCCGGTACTCATTCTCCAGACGTCCCTGCAGGATCGCGCCCGGCGAGCCGCGCTGGAGAAGCCCCGCGGGACCTGTCACATCGAGGAGCAGCCGTAACACGCGAATGTAACTCTCCGTACTGAAGATCTTGCAGGCGCTGGCCAGCTGCGCGCGGGTTTCCCCCTGCGCGACCTCCCAGGCGACCCGATTGCCCAGCACCGCGTAGGCCTGCAGCAGCGCGTAACACTCGGCGAGAGCGCCTTGCACCCAGGGTTGGTCCATCACCGGTCCGGCGGGACCCCTGGTCGCGCGCGCCCAGGCGAGGGTATCGTCAAAGCATCCCTGCGCCCCATAGGCCAGGGCGGCGAGGCCCACGCGTTCGTGGTTGAGCTGCTCGGTGATCAGCCGCCAGCCACCATTCAACTCACCCACGAGCATCGAGGCGGGCACGCGCACGTCATTGTAGAAGGTGAGATTCGTCCTGACGCCCCCGACGGTGTGGATCGGGGTGACCGCGAATCCGGGCAGGCCGGTGTCGACCATGATGATCGAGATGCCGCGGTGGCCGGCCGCAGGGTCGGTACGCGCGGCGAGCCAGATGTAGTCGGCGCCCTCGGCCCCGCTGGTGTAGCTCTTCTGGCCGTTGATGACGAAGGAGTCGCCGTCCCGCACCGCCTGGGTCCGGAGCGCCGCGAGATCCGTGCCCGCCTGTGGCTCGCTGTAGCCCACGGCGAAGTTGAGTTCGCCACTGGCGATGCGCGGCAGGATCTCGCGCTTCTGCGCCTCGGTTCCCCGACGGATGAGCGCGGGCCCTATGGTGTTCACGGTGACGAAGGGGAACGGGGCCTCCGCGAGCCACAGTTCCTCGAGGACGATTTTGTGCGCCAGGGGATCAAGTCCTCGGCCACCGTATTCCCTGGGCCAGCCCGGGGTGAGCCAGCCATCAGCGCCCATGCGCTTGAGTAGCGCGCGATAGGCGGGCCCGCTCTCACGATCGCGCGTCGCCTCACGCGCCTCAGGTGTCATCAGGCCCGCCAGATACGCCCGAAACTCGGCGCGCAGCGACTTCTGCGCCTCGGTGTATTCCACGTGCATGTGTCTAGTCCCCCGCGAAGGGCCCGATGTTCAGCGCGGCAAGACTCGCGGCGGTCAGGGGCAGGTACGTGCCCGCCCGCGCATCGCGAACGTACAGGGAATCGGTGATCCGCGCCGGATCGTAGCCGGCGCGCTGCAGGTCGATCTTGCGCAGCTTGAACGTGGTGGTGAGGTCCGCATCCGTCGAGATACGCACGAACAGTGGCACCGCGTAGTCAGCCAACCGCGCCGCGGCGAACTCGTGGAACGCCCGTGGCTCAAAGAGGGCGGCCCGCGGATAGGTCAGCGCCACCATGCCGGCCCTGCCCTCGGCACCTGCGACCCGCACGCCATAGACGTTCACCACCGCGGGTCCGGGAAAGCGCGCGAGCGCGGCCGCCACCTCATCGGTCGAGACGTTCTCGCCCTTCCAGCGGAAAGTATCTCCCACGCGGTCCACGAAGTAGTAGTAGTCATCCGCATCGTGACGTACCAGGTCCCCGGAGCGCATCCAGCGGTCGCCCTCGCGGAAAACGCCGCGCAGGATCTTCGCCTCCGTGGCCTCAGCCGAGGTATAGCCCTCGAAGAAGCCCGCCGCGGTCGGGCCGTCCAGGATCTCGGCGATCAGCTCCCCGACCTCGCCCGCCGCGCAGATCTGGAGGGTTCCATCGGCGCCGCGTGGATGCGCGCCGGAATCCATGTCGTAGCGCACCACGCGGATGTTGCTGCGCTCGGGATACGGCAGCCGGCCCACCGAGCCGATCTTGTTGTCGACATTGGTGAGGCCGTAGTTGGCCTCGGTGGATCCCAAGCCCTCGCAGACCCGCTCGATGCCGAAGCGCCGCTGGAACTCGCGCCAGACCTCCGCCTTGAGTCCCGCGCCGCTCATGCGGCGCAGAGTGTGCTCCCGGTCGTCCGGGCGGGGCGGCTGGTTCAGGAGATACCGGCAGATCTCCCCGATGTAGTACCAGGCGGTGACCTGGTGGGTGCGCACGTCGTTCCAGAACTCACTCGCGCTGAATCTGCGGCGAAGGACGATCGGGATGCCTAAGTGCAGGGCCACCGAGACCACGACCATGCCACCGGCGCCGTGATACAGCGGCAGGACGTTGTAGAACACGTCCCCGCGCTTGAGGTCGAGCAGTCCCGCGATGACCCCGCCGGCGTTGAGGAAGCGCAGGTGACTCATCAAGGCGGCCTTGGGCAGCCCGGTCGTCCCTGAGGTGAAGATGAGGTACAGCGGATCGCCCAGGCGCACGTGCGCGCGCCGCGCGCGATCGGGATTCTCGGCACTCGCCGCCGTCATCGCCGCGTTGAGCGAGGCGCTTCCCGGGACTATTCGTCCCGCCGATTCGGCTTTCGGCGGCGCGAACTCCAGGACCATCGACGGCAGCTCGCCTGCGCTTAGAGATGCCACCCGATCGGCGCATTCCGGGCCGTAGACCAGAGCCCGCGCCGCGGTCTGAACCAGGGCGTGCCTGAGGATGCGATCGCGCGCGGAGGTGTTGAGGAGCGCGGTGACGATGCCGACCTTGGCGAGCCCGAGCCATACCATCGGGAACTCGGGATAGTTGTCCATCAGCAGCGCGACCACATCGCCTGCCTTGAGGCCGAGGCTCAGCGCCGCGTGCGCGATGCGGTTGGCCCCCTCGTTGAGCTGCGCGAAACTCAGGGACCGACCCTCGAACAGCCCGAACGGGAGTTCGCCGGCATCCAGGGCGCGCTCCTCGAGCATGTCCGCCACGCTGTACGCCTGGTCGCGGCGGTAGCCAGCGATGAGCCGGTAGCCCAGGTTCAGGCGCTGCTGCGTGAGTTCACGGGGGACGACTTCGCTCTCGGTCACGCCAGTTCCTGGTCCGCACAAAGGAGCGGGCAGCCTAGCACCGTGGCTGCGGCGACCGCCTACCCAAACTGGGGGGCGCGCTCGCCGCGCCACCGCCAGCCCGGACGCCACCCAGTTCGCCCTGGCTATCCGACGACCCGCCAATGGTTTACAACGCACAAGACACGTAGGATTCAGCCCATGAATTCCACTCGGCTCGAAGCCTTCACTGATGGCGTGATCGCCATCGTCATCACCATCATGGTGCTGGAGCTGCACGTGCCCCACGGCGCGGACCTGGCCGCGCTGAAGGCACAGACCCCCATCCTGCTCGCCTACGTCCTGAGCTACGTGAATGTCGGCATCTTCTGGAACAACCACTATCACATGCTGCACATGACCGACAAGGTGAACGGCGCGGTGCTGTGGGCCAACCTCAACCTCCTGTTCTGGCTGACGCTGGTGCCCTTTGTCATACGGTGGATCGATGAGACCGGATTCACGACCGCGCCCGTGGCCGCCTACGGGGTCGTGCTGGCCCTGGCGGCCATCGGCTACGTGGTCCTGCAGCGGCAGATCATCGCGGCGAACGGAGGGCCGGACTCCCGCCTGGCGAAAGCCTTGGGCAACGATGTGAAGGGCAAGCTCTCGCTCGTGTTGTACGGGAGCGGCGTCGCGCTGGCGTTCGTGGCGCCGTGGATGGCGATCGCGGTGTACGTCGCCGTGGCGCTGATGTGGCTGATCCCGGACCGGCGCATCGAGGAGCGCATCAAGAGCGCAAGACCGCGCTAGCGCGTCAGGAAGTCGAGGACCTTGTCGGCGAGCGCGCCGAAGGGGGGCCACAGCGCGCGCATGCCACTCACCGGGGCCTGGTAGAAAACCGGCCGCAGCTTGGAGAAGGTCAGGAAGCCGTCCCGGCCATGGTAATGGCCCATGCCGCTCGCGCCGACCCCACCGAAGGGCAAATCGTGCTGGCCCACGTGCCACAGCGCATCATTCACCGACACGCCGCCCGACATCACCATCCGCAGCAGGTCCGCGATGGTCTTGCGGGAACGGCTGAATGGATAGAACGCCAGCGGCCGCGGGCGCTCGTTGATGAAGGCGACCGCGTCGGCGAGCCGCTGGTAACCGATGACCGGCAGGACGGGCCCGAAGATCTCGCGCTGCATCAGTTCGCTGTCCGCCGGCGGGTTGAGCACCAGGTGGGGGCTGATCTTGCGGGTGGCCTCGTCCCAGGCGTCGCCAGGGATCAACTGCACCAGGGTCGCCCCGCGCGCGCGGGCGTCCTCGAGCGCATGGGTGATGCGCGCGAACGCCCGGGCATCAATGATCGAGGTGTAATCGGGGCTTGCCAGCCGCGGGTAGCGGTGCGCGACGATCGCGCGCGCGCTCGTGACGAACTCATCGATGGCCGCGTTAGGCATCAGCAGGTAGTCGACGGTGGTGCAGATCTGGCCGGCGTTCATCAGTTTCACGAACAGGATGCGCTCGGCGGCGTTGCGCACCGGGAAGTCATCGCACAGCAGCGCTGGCGACTTGCCCCCCAGCTCAAGCGTCACCGGCACGAGGTTGGCCGCGGCCGCGGCCATGACGCTGCGGCCGGTCTGCGTGGAACCGGTGAACAGCAAGTGGTCGAACCGTAGCTGCGAGAACTCCACCCCCACCCCGCCGGTCTCGTCGAACACCGCGAGCTTGTCCGCCGGGAAGTAGCGCGGCAGCCGCTCGATCAGTAACGCGGCGAAATGCCGTGAGTTCTCCGACAGCTTAACCAGCGCGCGGTTACCGGCGGCGAACACCGAGGTGAGCGCCACGAAGGTGAGGTTGATGGGAAAGTTCCACGGCACGATCATCCCGACGACCCCTAAAGGCTGGGGAATGACCCGGTTGCGCGCCCCGGGGAACAGGAGCAGGTCAACGCCGCGCCGCTGGCGGCGCATCCAGCCCCGCAAGTGATGGCGGGTGTACTTGATCCCGTCCAGCACCGGGACAACCTCCCCCAGCAGCGTCTCGTGCCGGGAACGGCAGCCATAGTCGTCGTTGACCGCGGCGACCAAGTCGTCACGGTTCTCGCGGATGAAGCGCGCGAGGGTACGCAGATCCGTGATCCGCTGCCGATACGTCGGTACCGGATCACGGCCATACGCCCTACGCTGCAGCTCCAGGGCCGCCTGCAGCCCGGAACGCACGCCGTCGCCGGCGATGGGAGTCGCGCTGTCCTCAAGTCGTGCGTCCACTGCCCGCTGCCTCACTTACTGGAAGTGCGCCCCCAGCTCCACGCCCCAGAACCGTGGCGCGATGATGTTCGTGTTTGGCGTACCCAGGGTCTGGACGCTGATATTGTTCACCCCCGTCACGTACTGCTTATCAAACAGGTTATTGGCGTAGACAGCCACCGTGATCGGCACCCGCGAGTGGCTGACCCAGGCCAGCCGCGCGTCCGCGCGGTTGGTCGCCGCGTCCGTCCTGAACGGGGTGGTCAGGCAACCGTAGTTCTGCGGTGAGTCAGCGTTGCAGCGCCCGGGACCCACGTAAGCATCCTGCAGCGTGAAGTCGACGTCGCCCCCGACCACGTCGCGCAGCGCGTAATCGATGCCTCCGGCCACCTGCCAGAAAGGCACGCCCGTGGCCTGGCCACTGAGGTCATTGCCCGTCGGC
>JANYBG010000154.1 GCA_025360865.1 Pseudomonadota bacterium
GAGCGCCTGGATCGCCTCGATGCGGATCTCGCGCTCCGGGCGGTTCACCAGCGGCAGGAGCGTGTCGATGAGCTTGCCGTCACCGAGCTTGCCCAGCGCGCGCACCACGATCGGGGTCGCCTTGATGTTGCCCGGCGCGTCCAGCATCTCCATCAGCCGGGGCAGCGCCCGCTTGCTGCCGATCTCGGCCAGGGCGTCGATCGCCCGCTCGCTGACCCACCAGTCCGGGTCGCGCGTGGCCTGGATGAGCGAGTCGACCGCGCGCTCATCCTTGGTCTGGTTGAGGATCTCGATCGCCGCGCGGCGGATGTCCTCGTCCTTGTCGCGCACCAGCTCCAGCACCGCGTCGATGACCTTGGGCCCGCCGATCTTGCCGAGCGCATCGGCCGCGCGGCTGCGCACCCACCAGTCGCTGTCCTTGAGCGAGCTGAGCAGGTATTTCACCGAGTTGGCGTTGCCGATCTCGTTCAGCACCTCCACGGCCGCGCGACGCGCGTTCTCGTTCTCGTCCTTCAGCACCTCGATCAGGTACTTCATCGTATCGGGGTGGTTGGCCTTGATGACGACGTCGATGGCGCGGTTCAGGACATCGATTTCCGGGTCCCGCAGCAGGGTCGTGACCAGCTGGATGTCGATCGGGCCGTCCATGCGCTGCAGCGCGGACAGGGCCGCCCCGCGGATGAGCTTGTTGGGGTCCCGCAGCAGCCCCTGGAGCGCGGTCTGGACTTCCGGGGTGTTGAAGCGGGCGAGCGTGTTGATGATGTGCACGCGCGCGATCGGGTCCTTGCCGTTGATCCGCCCGGTGAGCTCTGGGATCGCGGAGCGGTCGGCGATGTCGCCGATGATGCGGAACAGCGCCGCCTTCTCGTTCGGTTCCTGCGCGTAGGCGGCGGTGAGCAGTTCGCGGACGCCGAAGCGCGCTTTCTGCGCGGCGATCACATCCAGCACCGCGGGCTTGGATACCCCCGGGGTGGCCAGCGCCTCGAGCAGCAGGTGATGGGGGTAGTTGCGGCTGTTGGTGAGCGCCCAGGAGATGCCGGAGACGACCCGTGGGCTGCCCTCAATGAGGCCGCGGACGTACTGGGGGAAAGTCTTCTGGCTGACCAGGTGGCTCAGGACCTCCACGAATCCCATGGTCGCGGACTTGTCAGCTTCCGGCAGCGCGCCCAGCACCGGGTCGATCGCCCCCGGCCCCACGTCTTTCAACCGGGCGATAGCCTTCTGCCTGGCAGGACTAGCAGGATCGCTCGAGGACCGGATCTCGGTGACTAGCCGGTCGGCACGCAGGTTCGATAAAAAGCTCATTCAGCCTTTAAACATCAGCAGCAGTCACCCACCTCCACCGATGGCTCCCTCCACGAGAGACACGCGGCGTCAGCGGGCGCGGTTGGATCGGATGCCGAGAGTGGCCTTCACCGGCCCCACACGGGCGACTTTAGCCGTCCCGGACAGCGCCCGAGTATGCCACACCACCCGTTTTCGCCCGATGACCACCCCTCATGCGCCCCCGGCGCGCAACCACTACAATCGCACCCCCCAAGAAGCTGGCCATCCGCGAAAAATGACCGCCGAAACCTCCCTTACCGCCGTCCGCGCCGCGCTGGAGGGCTATGTCGACCCCTACCTTCGGGAGTCCCTGGGGGCGGCCCGGGCCATCGAGGATCTCAGGACGGCTGGCGGGGGGATAGAGGCGCGCGTGGCGCTGGGTTTTCCGGTCGGAGGATATCTTGAGGAGTTGCGGGGTGCGCTAACCGCACACCTGGCCGCCAGTGGCATCACGAGCCCGCTTGCGCTTGAGCTGCGCGCCGACATCAAGGCGCATTCGGTCCAGCGCAACCTCAAGCCGCTGGGGGAGATCGGCAACGTGGTCGCCGTGGCCTCGGGAAAGGGCGGGGTGGGCAAGTCCACTGTCGCCGTGAACCTCGCGCTCGCCTGGGCGGCCCAGGGTGCGAGGGTTGGTATCCTCGACGCGGACATCTACGGGCCCAGCCAGCCCTTGATGCTGGGGCTGGCTGGGCAGCGCCCGAGCTCCCCTGACGGCAAGAAGCTCAAGCCCCTTACCGCGCACGGCATCAGCGCGATGTCGATCGGCTTCCTGGTCGATGATCAGCAGCCGATGGTCTGGCGCGGCCCGATGGTCACCCAGGCGCTCACCCAACTGCTCTCGGAGACCAACTGGGGGGCGCTCGACTATCTGGTGGTGGACATGCCCCCGGGCACCGGTGACATTCAGCTCACGCTGGCGCAGCGCGTGCCGGTGGCGGGCGCGGTGATCGTCACCACGCCCCAGGACATAGCCCTGGCCGATGCCCGCAAGGGCCTGAAGATGTTCGAAAAGGTCGCGGTGCCGGTGCTCGGAGTGGTCGAGAACATGAGCATTCACGTGTGCTCCAGCTGCGGGCACGCCGAGCACATCTTCGGCGCCGGCGGCGGCACGCGCATGGCCGCCGAATACGGCGTGCGCCTGCTCGGAGAACTCCCGCTCGATGCGCGCATCCGCGAGGAGACCGACGCCGGACGCCCGACGGTGGTCGCGGAACCGAGGTCCGCGCGGGCCCGCGCCTATTTCCAGATGGCGCGCAGCACCGCGGGGGCGCTCGCGGTGCGCGGTCGCGATCGCAGCAGCATCTTCCCGAAGATCGTGATCGAAGAGACCTGATTGCGATTGGTCGCGATGCGCGCGGGCAAACGCGTTCGCACAGGCGCCGCGCGGCTGCGATACTCTTTCCTAGGTTTGTCCGGTGAGGGAACTCGCCGGCTGTGCATGGCGTTCGCGCCGGGGAGATCCGTAGATGAGCATCAAGTCCGACAACTGGATTCGGCGTATGGCGCGTGATCACAAGATGATCGAGCCCTTCGCGGAAAACCAGGTGCGGCAGTCCAACGGCCACAAGATCGTCTCCTACGGAACCTCCAGCTACGGCTACGACGTTCGCTGCGCGAACGAGTTCAAGATCTTCACCAACATCAACTCATCGATCGTTGATCCCAAGAACTTCGACGAGAAGAGCTTCGTGGACTTCAGGGGCGACGTGTGCATTATTCCGCCCAATTCCTTCGCTCTCGCGCGGACTGTTGAGCACTTTCGCGTGCCGCGAAGCGTACTCGTGGTGACACTGGGAAAATCGACGTACGCACGGTGTTTTCGCGGCGATACGCGCGTGGCGCTGGTGGATGGATCCGCCCCGACGCTCGAGCAGATGGCGCGCCGCCACGCCTCGGGTGAGACATTCCGCGGCTATAGCATCGGCGCCGATGGCGAGGTGATCGTGTCGCAGCTTGAGGCGCCGCGCTTCATCGGCCGCGATTCACTACTCGAAGTGGAACTCGACAGCGGCGCGCGCATCGCCGCGACGCCGGATCATCCTTTCACGAAGCGCGACGGCTCAATGATCGCGGCGAGCGCTCTGAGGGCAGGCCAAGCGCTCATGCCGCTGTACCGCGAAGGTCCGCGGCAGGTCGGTCTGGTGTATCAGCCGGCTGACGGGCACATGCGTTCCACGGAACAACTGCTCGGCGACTGGAATCGCCGACGGGGCATCGGGAAGCGGCCGGGCCCGGCCGCGCGCGACCATGGGTCGGGCGCGGCCACCTATCGTAACCACCGGGTCGTCGCCGTACGCGGCCTGGCCGGCGAGCACGACGTGTACTGCCTGACCGTGCCAGAAGCGGGCAACTTCGCGCTCGATGCCGGGGTGTTCGTGAAGAACTGCGGGATTATCGTCAACGTGACGCCCCTGGAGCCGGAGTGGGAAGGGCACGTGACGCTGGAATTCTCCAACACCACGACGTTGCCGGCGAAGATCTACGCGAACGAGGGCGTGGCGCAGATGCTGTTCTTCGAGTCGGACGAGGTCTGTTCGACTTCGTACAAGGACCGCGGCGGCAAGTACCAGGGCCAGCTGGGCGTCACGCTGCCGAAGACCTGAGCGGCGCGGAGTCTATTTGCGGGTGAGGCTCGTGACGGTCATGAGCCACTGCACCTCCTCGTCCTTCTTCTGCTCCACGCGCACAGGCACGTAGCCGCGGTCGGGGGCGCACCAGAACCGCGTGATACGGGGCGAGTAGTCCGCCTGGCTGCTGTAGATGACGGTCGCGACAGCGCCGAAGGGCGTCTGCACCGAGGCTTCGCCCTCGCGCTTGTAGTGGTACGCGCGCAGCTTCCCGCCGCTGAGCAGGGTGAATTTGTCGGGGGTGCGGCCGCTGAGGAGTTCAACCATCAGCGCCACCTGCACGGAGGCATCGTCCTGCGCGTCAGGTGTGAGAGGCATGTCGATCTTCGCCCCCTCGTTGACGCCAGTGAGCCGGTGGCTCGTCCAGTCGTAGCGCAGATCGACGGCGCGCTTGTCCGAGTTGGTGCCGTCGGTGGCCTTGTAGCTCTGTGGCTCGACGCCGCTGGGGGTGACCCTGAGGATGCTCACCATGTGTGGGCGCTCGGAGAACATCTTTCCCAGCCCGCGCGGCTCGCTCGTGGACGTATAGGTCCATATGTCACCGGATCTCTCCAGCCGCACGCTCGAGACCGCCACTTTCATCCCGTGCCAGGTCCAGTCGTAGGCGGCGTCGAAGGGCTTGAGCTCGTCCGCTGAGGCGAGCGCACCCCCGGACACGGCGAGCGCGCCCGCGAGGATCACCGAGCGGACGCGGCTCCGCGCTGATTCGTCAGTTGATAGGCGCACTGAACTCCTCCAGGAGTGGGTGATCAAGAGGCTTGCCATCGAACCAAGCCGAGTCATCCTGCCACGACAGGCGACCCTGCGCGAACCAGCCCAGTACGCGCGGATAGATGATAAATTCGGTTGCCTGAACGCGCGCTGACAGCGTGGCCTCCGTGTCTCCTGGCTGAACCGGCAGCCGTGACTGCAGGACCACCGGTCCCCCGTCAAGTTCCGGGGTGACGAAATGCACGCTCGCGCCGTGGTGCGCCTCGCGCGCCTCGAGTACCCGCTGATGCGTGTGGAGTCCGCGGTGGGCCGGTAGGATCGAGGGGTGGATGTTGAGCATGCGGCCGAGGTAATGGTCGACGAACGGCGCGGACAGGATGCGCATGAAGCCGGCCAGCGCGATGACATCCGGTCGCCGCGCGTCCAGCGCCGCGGCGAGCCGCTGCTCGAACGCCGCCCGATCGCCGCCCGGCTCGCGCGCCACGGTGAGGGTTTCGAGGCCGAGCTCGCGGGCGCTGGTGAGTCCGCCGGCGTCCGCGCGATCGGCGATGACCAGTCCCACGCGGGCGTGGATCTGACCCGCGGCGCACGCGCGCGCGATCGCGACCATGTTGGAACCGCGGCCCGAGATCAGGATAGCGAGCGTGAGCTGGGCACGGACGCTCATTCCTGGATGACGACCCCGCGGCCACCGGCGCGGATCTCGCCGATGATCTGCGCGGCTTCCCCGCGCGCCCGCAGGAACTCGACCGCGGTGGCGGCGCGGTCGGCGGCGACGATGACGATCATGCCAATGCCGCAGTTGAACGTGCGGTACATGTGGCTCGAGTCGGTGCGCGCGGTGTGCTGCAGCCATTCGAAGAGGGGATCACGCGGCCAGCTGCCGCGCTCGAGCACCGCCTCCATCCCTTCGGGAAGGACGCGCGGGATGTTGTCGGTCAGGCCGCCGCCGGTGACGTGCGCGAGGCCGTGCACGGGCATGACCTTCATGAGCGCGAGCAGCGCTTTCACGTAGATGCGCGTGGGCGCGAGCAGGCGGTCGAACAGTGGACGTCCCTCCAGCAGAGTCGCCGGGGACGCGTCGGCGGTCGCGATCAGCTTGCGGATCAGCGAGTAGCCGTTGGCATGGGCGCCCGAGGAGTTGAGGCCGATGATCGCATCGCCCGCGGTCACCTTGGAGCCATCGATGATCGCCTCCTTTTCGACCACGCCCACGCAGAAGCCGGCCAGGTCGTAGTCCTCGCCGTGGTACATGCCGGGCATCTCGGCGGTCTCGCCACCCACCAGCGCCGCTCCGGCCTGCACGCAGCCCTCGACGATGCCGCGCACGACAGCCTCGGCGACCGCGACCCGCAGCTTGCCGGTCGCGTAGTAGTCCAGGAAGAACAGCGGCTCCGCGCCCTGCACCACGACATCGTTGGCGCACATCGCCACAAGATCGATGCCGATCGTGTCGTGGCGTCCGGTGTCGATCGCCAGGCGCAGCTTCGTGCCGACGCCGTCGGTGCCCGAGACCAGCACCGGGCGGCGGTAGCCTTCGGGAATCTCCACCAGGGCGCCGAAGCCGCCGATGCCGGCGAGGACTTCGCGGCGCTGCGCGCGGCGCACGAGGGGCTTGATGCGTTCGACGAGTTCGTCGCCGGCGTCGATGTCGACGCCCGCGTCGCGATATGTGATGCCAGGGCCTTCTGTCATGGTCGTCGCCGCGGGGAGGGATGGGCCGGCCCGGGGGCCGGGGGCGCGTATGATATCGTACCTGCCGTCCCGCGCCCTTAGCGCGTGCCACAAACAATGCCGCGACCGGTCCTAAAAACATCCTGCGCGAACCGGTGCGCGCGCGTACCCGTGTTGACCCTGGCGGCCGCCTGGCTGTTGCTGCCACTGTCCGCGCAGGCCGCGCGCGCCGTGCCGGTGTACACGGTGGACGTGGCGGAGCGTGGTGGCAGCGCCCTGCAGGACGCCATGCGCCAGGCGCTCGTGCGCGCGACCGGACAGCGCGAGGCCGCCGACGATCCCGCGCTCGCCACGATCGTCGCGGACGCCCCGAAGTACGTGAAGGACTGGGATACCGGCGCGCGCGGCCAGTCGCAGGTCGTGTTCGACGGGACGGCGATCGATCGCGCGGTGACCGCCGCGGGTCGGGCCCTGTGGGATCCCGCGCGGCCGTACACCCTTGTCGTCCTTGACCCGCCGCTTAGGCGCGCCGCGGCGGACGCAGCCCGCGCGCAGCTCGAGAAAGTCGCCGCCGAACGTGGCCTGTTGATCAGCGTGGGCCCGTTCGCCCTGAACGACAGCGGAGGCGCGCCGCTGGATGGCGCGGCGCTCATGGAGGCGACCCGTAAGGCCGGCGGTGACCAGTTGCTGGTGGGGCGCGGTGACGGCACGGCCGCGACTGGCGCGCTGCAATGGACGCTGTACACGAGCGCCACGGCGGAGAGCTGGCAGGGTCCGCTGGCCGCCGCGATCGATCACGTGGTGGACGGGCTGGTGCCCCGACCCACCGGCGCGCTCGCCCAGGCCGAGAGCCCGGCGCGCGTGCGCATCGAGGGCGTGAACACCCTCACCGACTACGCCAACGTCACGCGCCTGCTGCAGGCGAGCCTCGGCGTGCGCCGGTTGGGGATCGGCGAGGTGAACGGATCTAGCGCGGTCTTCGATGCGAACGTGCGCGGCGGACTGGCCGGCCTGGAACAACTGCTCGCCGGACAGGCGCGCTTCGCGCGTGTCGGTGACGGCGAGTACCGCTACCAGCCACAGGCCGGGACCGGCCCGTAGCCGAGCCGCACGCCAGATGCGCCATATCCCCAACCTCATCTGCCTGCTGCGAATCGCGCTGATCTTACCGATCCTCGACCAGCTGCGCGCCGCCCACTATCTTCCGGCACTGGCGCTGTGCATCGTCGCGGCCGCTTCCGATAGCCTCGATGGCTATCTCGCCAAGCGCTTCGCCTGGAGCTCAGCCCTCGGGCGCTTCCTCGACCCGCTCGCCGACAAGCTGCTGCTGATCGCGCTCTACATCGAGTCGGCGTGGCTGGGCATCGTGCCGTGGTGGCTGACCGCCGCGGTGGTGGCACGCGATCTGATGATCGGGCTGGGCGCCCTGACATTCCGGCTGTGGTTCGGGCCGCTGCGCGGGCGGCCCGCGCGCGTCAGCAAGTTCAACACCGGCGCGCAGCTGGTGTTCGTGATGCTCGTGCTCTGGTACAAGGGCATGGGGTTGCCGCCGCGCGCGATCCTCGAGGCCGCCGCGCTCATAGTGCTCGCGAGCACGATCGTCTCCGGCTGGCACTACGCCGCCATCTTCACGCGGCGCGCCTGGGTGGCGCCGGCGAATCCCGCCTAGGCGCGCCCGTGCGTCAGATTCCCCTGGGACTGCGACTGCCCGACCGCGCGGTATTCGCCGGCTTACTGCCGGCGCGCAACGCCGAGGCGGTCGAGCACGCGAAGCAGGTCGCGCAGGGCGCGGGCACCGCGCTCACCTGGTTGTGCGGGCCGGCCGGCGCGGGCAAGACGCACTTGCTGCAGGCGATCTGCGCCTCGGCGAGCGAGCGGGTGCGCTCCGGCTACGTGCCGCTCGCGCAACTCGCCTCGCTGGGCGTCGGAGTCCTGGAGGGATTCCCGCAACTCGCGTGCCTGTGCCTGGATGACATCGATCAGGTCGCAGGTTCACTCGAATGGGAGCACGCCGTATTCGGGCTGCTGCGCGAGATCGAGGATGCGGGCGGCCGCCTGGTGCTCTCGGCGGTGGCGCCGCCGGCGCTGCTGGAGTGGGCGCTGCCCGACCTGGGTTCCCGCTGCGCGGCGGCCGCGGTATTCCAGCTGCGCGTGCTGGATGAGGGTGAGCAGCAGGAGGCGCTCACACTGCGCGCGCGCCTACGTGGCTTCGAGTTGCCCGAGGAGACCCTGCGCTGGCTGCAGCGGCGCTTCCCGCGCGACATGCGCAGCCTCTATGAATTGCTGGACGCGCTGGACGAGGCGGCGCTCGCCGCGCAGCGGCGGCTCACGATCCCCTTCATTCGCGAGGTGCTGCGCTCCGCGCGGGACGCCGCAAGCCAGGGCGGCTCAACCGACTGAGGACAGCCGCGCCGCGAGGCTCGCGACGCGCTTGCCCAGCGCCTGGGCGATGGACTTCTCGTCGGCGTTCAGCGCAGGCGTCGCCGCCACGCCGGCCACGTGCGAGGCACCATAGGGGCTGCCGCCGCGCTGCGTCTCATTCAGGGCCCGCTCCGTGTAGGGAATTCCCACGAGGTACATGCCGTGATGCAACAGCGGCAACATCATCGACAGGAGTGTGGTCTCCTGGCCGCCGTGCATGGTCTGCGTGGAGGTGAACACCCCGGCGGGCTTGCCCGCCAGCGCCCCGGTGAGCCACAGCGTCGCCGTGCCGTCCAGAAAGTATTTAAGTGGCGCCGCCATGTTGCCGAAGCGCGTCGGGCTGCCGAGCAGCAGGCCCGCGGTCTCCTTCAGATCATCGAGCGTGGCGTAGGAGGGGCCGCTCTCGGGGACCGGCTTCGCGGGCGCCTCGCTCGCGGCCGAAACCGCCGGCACCGTGCGCAGCCGCGCGCTCGCGCCGGTGACCGACTCCACCCCCCGGCAAACCTGGCGGGCGAGTTCGGCGGTGGCGCCGCCACGTGAGTAATAGAGAACCAGGATCTCCACCATGCGGCCGTCTCCTAACCAGGCGAGCCCAAGTCTCGCACGTTCGGACCATCCCGGCCGCGCCAGCATGGGCGCATGACGAATGTGCCATCATCCGCGGCGCGCGCGGGCGCCCGGATCGCAGTATCATTGGCTCCCTACCCGGTGCGCGAACATAAAAACCGAACATGCTGTGCAGAAGGTGCCTGGTGAGCGGTCGTGTGCAGGGAGTGTTCTATCGGGCGACCGCGCGGGAGCGAGCGCGGGAACTGGGGCTGCGTGGCTACGCGCGCAACCTCGCCGACGGTCGCGTCGAGGTGCTCGCCTGTGGTGACCAGGCTTCCGTCGATGCCTTCGTGGGGTGGCTGTGGACGGGGGCCACGGCCGCCAAGGTGACCGCCGTCGAGGTGGCCGAGGCCACCGTCGATGCACTGGATGGGCAAACGGAATTCTTCACGGCGTGAATTGGACGGCATGCTGAATCGCGATACCTCGAAGGTCCTGATCGCCGCCGCGCTGCTGCTCGGCGCGTCCCTGACCGCGTTCGCCGCTGGCCAGTCGGCGCCGGCCGAGCCAGCCGCCCCGCAGCCGTCCGCGGAAGCGCAGGCGCCGCCCCCCGCGGAAGCGGCGGCGGCGCCGGAGGCCGCGCGGGAGACCGCCGCTCCGCCGCTGCCCGAGACGGCGCCACCGGGCGCCGCCGCGCCGCCACCCTCGCAGGTCTCGGTCTTCAGAAAGCCCGTGAAGCGCTCGCACCAGGCGTGGGTCGCCGCAGCGAACCCGATGGCGGTCGACGCGGGCATCGAGATCCTCGCCAAGGGCGGCAAGGCGATCGACGCCGCCGTGGCGGTGCAGGCGATGCTGGGCCTGGTCGAGCCGCAAAGCTCAGGCGTCGGTGGCGGCGCCTTCCTCATGTACTACGACGCGAGCACCGGCAAAGTCAGCAGCATCGACGGCCGCGAGATCGCCCCGGCCGCGGCCAAGCCGGACATGTTCCTCGACGAGCACGACAAGCCCATGGCGTTCGTGGAGGCGGTGCGCAGCGGCCTATCGACCGGCGTGCCCGGGGCCATCGGCATGCTCCACGTCGCGCAGTCGAAGCTCGGTCATATGCCCTGGAAGGACCTCTTCACGCCGGCCATCCGCGCGGCGAGCGACGGCTTCAGGGTCTCCGGGCGCCTGGCGATCTTTCTCGGCGAGGGCTCGCCTTTCCCGCCGACGAACGAGGTGCGCATGCTGTTCTCGCGCCCCGACGGCGGCACGCTGGAGGAGGGCGACCAGTTCCGCAATCCCCAATACGCCAAGACCTTGCAGCGGATCGCCACTGAAGGTCCGCGCGCGTTCTACCAGGGCACGATCGCGACGGCGATCGTCAAGGCGATCGAGCGCGAGCCGCTGCCGGGCACGATGACGCTCAAGGACCTCGCCGGCTACCATACGAGCTTCAGCCAGCCGCTGTGCCGCCCATTCCGCGCCTACACGGTGTGCGTGCCGCCGCCACCCTCGAGCGGGGTATCGCTGCTGGAGATGCTGGCGATCCTCGACCGCACCGACATCGCCACCCGCTCACCGAACGACCCGCAGGCGTGGTCCCTGTTCGCGCAGGCCAGCCGGCTGATGTACGCGGACCGTGACCGCTACGTCGCGGATCCGCGTTTCGTGCAGGTGCCGGTGGGGCGGCTCCTCGATCCCGCCTACATCAAGCAACGCGCCCAGTTGATCGGCGTGCGCGCGGGCGCGTCTCCGCAGCCCGGGGACATCGCGCTGCCCCGCGGCCGCGATACCACCAACGAGTCCGCCGGCACCAGCCACTTCGTCATCGTTGATGCCGATGGCGACGTCGTCTCGATGACCACGACTGTCGAATCAGTGTTCGGCTCGGGCCGCACCGTCGGCGGCTTCGTGCTCAACAACCAGCTCACCGATTTCTCCTTCGACCCCGCCGAGAATGGCCGGCCGGTGGCCAACGCCGTGCACGGCGGCAAGCGGCCGCGTTCCTCGATGTCGCCGGTCATCGTGCTCGACCGCGACGGCAACTTCGTGGCCGCGCTGGGGTCGCCCGGTGGTTCGGCGATCCTCGAATACAACGCGAAGACGCTCGTCGCGCTGCTCGCCTGGAAACTGTCCCTCGCGCAGGCCATCGAGCTGCCCAACCTCATCGCCCGGGGCGACACGTACAGCGGCGAGATGGGGCGCTTCTCGCCCGCGCTGCGGGCCGGGCTGCGTGAGCGCGGTATCGAGGTCAAACCGGGCCACGCCGAGAACTCAGGCCTGCACGCGGTACTGCGCCACCTCGACGGCACGTACGAGGGCGCCGCGGATTCACGCCGCGAGGGCGCGGCGCGCATGGTCCCCCCGGCCCAGCCCGCGCAAAAGCGCGCCATCGGCGCGAACTAAGTTTCCTGAGACCAACCATGGGTGCGACATCGCGAACCCTCACGATCCTCGCGTTGCTCGCGACCTTGAGTTCGGGCGCCCGCGCGCAGTCCTTCCCGGTCAGCCGTATCCCGGCGCCCGGCGGCGAGGTGGTGTTCGCGAACCCGGAGGAACGCGAAGTCATGTACGACCAGCTGCACTACGCCGCGGC
>JANYBG010000167.1 GCA_025360865.1 Pseudomonadota bacterium
GCCGCGGCGGGAGCCGCGGGAATGCCGCCCGCGGCCTTGCCGGGCGTCGGCGCGCTGACTGGTGCCGCCACGGGGCTGGTGACCCCTCCATCCAGCCCAGTCCGTCGTCCATGCGGCGCCGGCCCCCAAAGCCGCGCCGACCGCGGTCGCCAGCCCCGTGGCGGCACCAGTCAGCGCGCCGACGCCCGGCAAGGCCGCGGGCGGCATTCCCGCGGCTCCCGCCGCGGCGCCATCGCCCACCGGACACAAGCCATGATCGCCGAGTCCCGGGGACGACTCCTAATAAGCGCGCTGGTCGCGCTGGCGCTGACCGCGATCCCCCTGCCGCACTGGCTCGACCTGGCGCGCCCGGCGTTCCTGGTCCTGACGGTGCTGCACTGGTCGATCAACGCGCCACGCAGCGGCGGCGTCGCCTTCGGGTTCTTCGCCGGCCTGATGCTCGATGTCATCCAGGGGCCGGTGCTCGGGGAACACGCGTTGGCGCTGGCCCTGGTCAGCTACGTCTTCGTGCGCGAGCACCAGCGCATCCGCTCCAAGCCTTCGTTTCAGCAGGCGCTGTTCGTGCTCGTCGCACTGGTCGTGTACGAGGTCGTGCTCTTCATGATAGACGGCTGGACGGGCCATCCGGTCACAAGCCCGGTGCGCTGGATACATACCCTGACGGGCGCCCTGATCTGGCCGCCCGCCTCGGCGATCCTCGGCTACGGCGCGGGCCGGCGCTCGTGAGCGCGGACCTGAGCCGCTAACGGGATGCCGGCGGTGCGCATCAAGGACCACTGGCGCGAGCAGCGCATGTTTGACCAGCGCGCGCTGGTCACCGCGGTGCTCATGGCGCTGGCGACTGTCGGCCTCATCGTGCGCCTGTACTCGCTGCAGGTGTCCAACCATGACAAGTACGCGGAACTCAGCCAGGGCAATCGCGTGCGAAACGAGCCGATACCCGCGGCGCGCGGGCTGATCGTCGATCGCCACGGCGAGGTGATCGCCGGCAACCAGCCCGCCTACCAGCTCGAACTGGTTCCCGAGGAGGTCGCGGACGTACCAAGGACCCTGGCGAGCCTGGTCGAGATCGGACTCATCCGCGCCGAGGACGTCGACGATATCGAGCGCACCATCGAGTCGAGCCGACGCTTCGATAGCGTGCCAATACGCCTGCGCATGTCCGACGAGGATGTCGCGCGCTTCGCCGTGCGGCGCTTCGAGTTCCCCGGGCTCGACATCAAGACCCGCCAGACGCGCTTTTACCCCAACGGCGGGCTCGCGGTGCACGCGCTGGGCTACGTCGGCGCGATCAGCGAGCAGGACCTGAAGCACATCGACCGGGCGACGTACGCGGGAACCTCGCTGATCGGCAAGCTGGGCGTGGAGAGCGCGTACGAGCATGAACTGCACGGCAATAATGGCTTCCGTGAGGTCCTGGTGAATGCCCAGGGACGCTCGGTGGAACGCCAGGGCGCCTTCGTCCCGGACCTGCGCGTCAAGCCGCCAAACCCGGGCGATGACCTGGTGCTGGCGATCGACCTGAAGATCCAGCGCGTGGCGGAGGCCGCCCTCGCCGGCCACCGCGGCGCCGTGGTGGCGCTTAACCCGAACAACGGCGACATCCTCGCGCTGGTGAGCCTGCCGGGATTCGATCCGACGCTGTTCGGCCGTGGCATCACCGCGCACGAGTACGGCGCCCTGCAGGGCGACATCGACAAGCCGCTGCTCAACCGCGCGCTGCGCGGAACGTACCCGCCAGGCTCGACCATCAAGCCCGCGATGGCGCTCGCCGGCCTCACCTACCACCTCGTGGACCCTCAGGCCCACAAGTTGTGCGCCGGCTCCTTCCACCTGCCCGGCAGCTCGCACATGTTCCGCGAGTACCACAACGAGAAGCACGGCTACGTTGACCTCGATGACGCGATCGCGCGCTCGTGCGACGTGTATTTCTACGGGCTGGCCGATACGCTCGGCATCGACCGCATCGCGACCTTCCTGGCGCCGTTCGGCTTCGGCCGCCTCACCGGCATCGACATCAGCGGCGAGCGGACGGGCCTGCTGCCCTCGCGCGAGTGGAAGGCGAGGACTTTCACCAAGCCCGGGGAGCAGGTCTGGTTCCCGGGCGAGACGGTGAACTTCGGCATTGGCCAGGGCTACCTCAACGTGACCCCGCTGCAGCTGGCCCACTACGCCGGAATCATCGCCATGCGCGGCAAGGTGTGGAAGCCGCGGCTCGTGGCGGCCTACCGGGATTCGCAGGGCAAGCTGCACGAGGTAGCTCCCCAGCAGGATAACGAGGTGGCGGGCGTCTCCGCCGAGGACTGGGCCCGGGTGGTGCACGGTATGGTGGGGGTCACCCAGCATGGCACCGCCGCTGCCATCGGCGCGCACGCCCCGTATACCTTCGCCGGCAAGACCGGCACCGCGCAGGTCTTCACCGTGGCGCAGAACGAGCGCTACAACGCCAGCGCGATCAACGAGCGACTGCGCGATCACTCCTGGTTCATCGCCTTCGCACCCGCGGACGAGCCGCGCATCGCGATCGCGGTCCTGCAGGAGAACGGCGGCGCCGGCGCGAGCGCCGCGGCGCCGATCGCCCGCAAGGTGCTCGATGCCTACCTGCTGGACGATGACGGCAAGGTGAAGCCGCCGCCATGATGTACGAGGAGGTCATCTCCGGCTCGCGCACGCGCCGCACGCTGACCGGGGCGGCGCGCGTGCTGTTCGCGCTGAAGATCGATGGCCCGCTGGTGATCGGGCTCGCGCTCATCGCCGCGTACGGGCTCATCGTGCTGTACAGCGCCTCCGGCCAGAGCATGCCGACGATCTACCGCACCGGCGCGCGCCTCGCCATCGGCACGGTGGCGATGCTGCTGCTCGCCCAGATCAACCCGAATTTCCTGCGCCGCTCGACGCCATGGCTGTACGCGGCGGGATGCCTGCTGCTGCTCGTGGTCGCGGCCATCGGCCACATCGGCATGGGGGCGCAACGCTGGCTCGACCTGAAGATCTTCCGCTTCCAGCCATCGGAGCTGATGAAGCTCGCCGTGCCCATGATGTGCGCCTGGTACCTGCACGAGCGCCCCCTGCCGCCGAGCTGGCCGTCGCTCGCGGCGCTGGCCGGTATCATCCTGTTACCGGTGGGGCTCACCGCCGTGCAGCCGGACCTGGGCACCGCGGCGCTCATCGCCGCCGGCGGCGCGCTGGTCATCATCCTCGCGGGGCTGCGGCTGCGCGTGATAGCGGGCACGCTGGTGCTCGGAGCGGTGGGGGCCTGGGCGGGTTGGGGTTTCATGCACGACTACCAGCGCAAGCGCGTGCTCACCTTCCTCGACCCGCAGACCGACCCCCTCGGCGCCGGCTACCACATCATCCAGTCGCAGATCGCGATCGGCTCGGGCGGGGTGTTCGGCAAGGGCTGGATGAACGGCAGCCAGGCGCAGCTGGAGTTCCTCCCCGAGCGCTCCACCGATTTCATTTTCGCGGTCATCGGCGAGGAATTCGGCCTGCTAGGGCTGCTGGTGCTGCTGCTGCTCTACGTGTTCGTGGTCAGCCGCGCCATATTCCTCGCGACCCAGACGCAAGAGACCTTCGCGCGCCTTCTCGCTGGCAGCATCGCGCTTACCTTCTTCGTCTACGTGTTCATCAACGCCGGCATGGTCACCGGACTGTTGCCGGTGGTGGGAGTGCCGCTGCCGCTGGTCAGCTACGGCGGCAGTTCCGTCGTGACGCTGCTGGCCGGCTTCGGTATTCTCATGGCGCTGTATTCGCGGCGCAAACTGATTGGATCCTAGTTGAAGCTTCCCCGCCTACCGCTGCTCGCTACCCTGTTGAGCGCCGCCGCGCTCGCCCAGACCGCTGAATCCTTCGACGTGAAGCGCCCGGAGATCGCCGCCTTCGTCGCGGACGTGTCCAGCCGCGATGGCATGAACCGCAAGGAGGTGCGCGCGCTCCTGAAGGCCGCGCAGTCGCAGCCGAAGATCCTGGCCGCGATGGAACGGCCCGCGGAGAAAGTCTCGCCCTGGTGGCAGTACCGCGAGAACTTCATCACGCCTGAGCGCATCGCTGACGGGGCGCAGTTCTGGGCCGAGCACAAGGACTCGCTCGAGCGCATCGCGGCCCAGTACCAAATGTCGCCCGAATACATCGTGGCCATCCTGGGCGTGGAAACCAAGTACGGGCGCATCACCGGGCGCTACCGCGTGCTGGATGCGCTGGCGACGCTCGCCTTCGACTATCCGCCGCGACATGTCTACTTCACCAAGGAACTCGAACAGTTCCTCGTCCTCGCCAAGGAGAACAAGCTCGACCCGCTGGCCCTCACCGGCTCCTACGCCGGCGCCATGGGCGCGCCGCAGTTCATGCCCTCCAGCTATCGGCGCTACGCGGTCGATGCCAATGGCGACGGGCAGCGTGACCTGTGGGGCGACTGGGACGATGTCATCGCGAGCGTGGCCAACTATTTTCACCAGGCGGGCTGGCGGCCGGGCGCGCCGGTACTCGCCGAGGCCACCGTCGCACCGGGCGCGCAGATAGAGATCGATCCGCGCAACCTCGAACTAAGGGAGACGGTCGCTGAACTCGCCGCGCGCGGCATCAAGACCGAGCTGGACGTGCCAGCGGATACGCGCGCGCTGCTGATCTCAGCCGAGCAGGAGAGCGGCCCGGCCTACCGCGTGGGCTTCCACAATTTCTACGTGATCACCCGCTACAACACGAGCCCGCGCTACGCGATGGCGGTGTATGAGCTCGCCCAGGCCGTGGCGCAGCGCACGCATTTCCCGGCCCCCACGCCCGCGGCCGCCCCCACGCCCGTGGCCGCTCCCACACCCGCGCCGTGAGACGCACCGCGGTCGCGTGCTGCGCGCTCACTCTGGCTGGCTGCTCACTCGGGGGCCACCGCGCCTCGGAACCGGCGCCTGTGAGCGCTGCGCCACCGGCGGCGGCCAGCGCGCCGACCCGCAACCCACCGCTGAACGTCGACGCCGTCCCGGATGCCGTTCCGAAGGCCGAACCCCGCAGCGCCCGCGGTAACCCGCCCTTCTACGAGGTCTACGGCCAGCGCTACCTGGTGCTGCCGGCCGCCACCGGCTATCTGGAGCGCGGCGTCGCTTCCTGGTACGGCCCCACCTTCCACGGCGGAAATACCTCAAGCGGTGAACAGTACGACATGTACGGCATGACCGCCGCGCACAAGACACTGCCACTGCCGACCTATGCGCGCGTGACGAACCTGAAGAACGGCAGGAGCATCGTCGTGCGCATCAACGACCGCGGCCCCTTCGTGGCCAATCGCCTGATAGACCTGTCCTACACCGCGGCGGCGAAGCTCGACATGCTGCGCGAAGGCACGACGCTCGTGGAAGTGCGCGCGCTCACTCCGGGCGCGCCCGACGACCTGTCCCGCAGCGCGGCCTCCCCGCCGCCCGCGCTGTATCTGCAGGCGGGCGCGTTCGCCGATGCCCAGAACGCGCAGCGCGCGCTCGACAAGCTGCGCGGCGCCGGGCTTGCGAACGCCTTCCTGGCCCCACCCGTCCAGGGACATTCGCGCCTCTACCGGCTGCGCCTGGGCCCCGTGGCGAGCGTAGCGGACTTCGACCAGCTCGCGGCGCGGCTCGCGGCGCTGGGCGTGCCCGACGCACGGCTGGCCACCGAGTGACCCGCCGTCCTTGATCACCTTGGCGCGGCGCGCTTGAGTTAGAGTCGCTTTTTAGCCATGCAATCCTAAGGAATCCCCAGCCGTGCCTCGTTCATTGATCTGCATCCTCCTCGCCGCGGCCATCGCGGCCGCCCCGATTCCCGCGCAGGCGGCGACCCACTCACACAAGTCGGTGGCCAAGAAGCACGCCGCCGCGAAGGCCGCCAGGGCGGCCGCGGCCCCCGCCGCCACGCCACCCCTCCCACTGGCCCGCGCGGCCGACGGCTCGCTGATCCCGCAGCTGCCCACGATCGATGCGCGCGCCTACCTGCTGATGGACTATGCCAGCGGCCGCATCCTGGCTGAGTCGCGCGCGGATGAGCGCGCGGAGCCGGCGAGCCTCACTAAACTCATGACCGCCTACGTGGTCTTCACCGCGCTCGAGGAGAACCGGCTGAAGCTCTCCGACATGGTCACGATCAGCGAGCATGCCTGGCGCGCGGAAGGGTCGCGCACCTTCGTGCAGGTAGGCACGCAGATCCCGGTGGACATCCTCATCAAGGGAATGATCGTGCAGTCGGGGAACGATGCGACCATCGCGCTCGCCGAGCGCGTGGGCGGCACGGAGGCGGTGTTCGCCCAGATGATGAACGAGTACGCGCGGCGCCTCGGCATGAAAGCCAGCAACTTCGAGAACGCCGACGGCCTGCCCTCACCCAACCACTACACCACCGCGCACGACGTCGCCATCCTCGCCGCGGCGCTCATCCGCGGGTTCCCGCGGTACTACTCGCTGTTCAGCCTGCGCGAGTTCATCTGGAACAACATCCACCAGGAGAACCGCAATGGCCTGCTGGGCAGGGACCCTTCCGTCGATGGACTCAAGACCGGGCACACCGATAGCGCCGGGTTCTGTCTTGCGACCTCGGCGAACCGCAACGGCATGCGCCTTATCTCCGTGGTCATGGGTTCCCCGAGCGTCAAGGCGCGCGAGGACGCGAGCGCGGCGCTCCTGAATTACGGCTACACCTTCTTCGAGACCATCAAGATAAAGGCCGCGAAGGATGTCGTCCTCAAGCCGCGTGTCTACAAGTCGGCCAGCGAGTTCGCCGCGGTGGGCGTGCCGAATGATGTCTTCGCGACCATCGCGCGCGGCCAGGGAGCGACGCTCAAGACCGCCGCCAACCTCACCACCGAGCCGCTGATCGCCCCGTTGCCCGCCAACGAGGCGGTTGGGGAGTTCACGGTCACGGATGCCTCCGGCACGGTCATCGCCCGCGCACCGCTGGTGCCCTTCGAGGACGTGACGCTGGGCGGCTGGTGGACGCGACTGTTCGATACCATCCGGCTGTGGTTCCACCACTAGAACCAGCGCCGGAAGGCTGATACCCATGCCAGCGCCACTTCCCCTGTGCTACCTCAATGGCGACTTCCTGCCGTTGGCGGAGGCGCGCATATCACCGCTTGACCGCGGCTTCCTCTACGCCGACGGCGTGTACGAGGTGGTGCCGGTCTACGGCGGGCGGCCGTTCCGGTTCGCGGCCCACCTGGCAAGGCTGGTGCGCAGCCTCGAGGGGATCCGCATGGAGGATCCGCACACGGCCGCTGAGTGGCGCGCGATCGTGGGCACCCTGGTGGAACGCAACGGCGGCGCCGACCAGTACGTCTACTGGCAGGTCACGCGCGGCGCTGAGCTCGGCCGCAGCCACGCCCCGCTGCCGCGCGTGCCACGCACGGTCTTCTGCTTCTGCGCGCCCCTGCCGGTGCGCTCGTCCGCGGCGAACGAGAAGGGCGTCGCCTGCGTAACCGCGCAGGATACCCGCTGGGCGCGCTGCGACATCAAGTCGACCTCGCTGCTGGCCAACGTGCTGCTGCGCCAGCTGGCGGTCGATGCGGACGCCGCGGAGACGATCCTGCTGCGCGAGGGGGAGCTGATGGAGGCCTCCGCCTCAGCGGTGCACATCGTTCTCGGCGGGGAGGTATTCACGCCGCCCAACTCGCGCCGGATCCTACCCGGCACCACGCGCGGGGTGGTTGAGGAAATGGCCGCGCGCTGCGGGATCAGTCACCGCGTCGGCTCGATCAGCGAGGCGCAGCTGCGCGGCGCCCAGGAAGTGTGGATATCGGCCGCGACACGCGAACTGGAGGCGGTCACCTCGCTCGACGGGCACCCCGTCGGCGACGGGCGCCCGGGCGCGCTGTGGCGGCGCGTGTACGGGGAACTGCAACGCCACAAGCGGGAACTCGCCGGCACGCCGTGGTGAGTACCCCCTCGCCACTGCAGTTCCCGACCGACTATCCGGTGAAGATCGTGGGCCGGCCCGACGAGGGTTTCCGGGCCCGCGTGCACGCCATCGTGCTGCGACACGCGCGCGCCCCGGACGCCGAGCGCGCTGAGCGACCCAGCGCGAACGGCAAGTACCTCTCGATCTCCTACCTCCTGCGGGCCGAGAGCCGGGCGCAGATCGAGGCCCTGATCGCGGAGCTCAGGAGCTGTGATGGCGTCATGATGCTCCTCTAGGATTCTGGTCGTGTAACCGGTTTGTCACCCGGTCCCGACCGCATACGAACTGACGCGCTGAGCGCCGTCCCGGTAGCATCGGCGCGATGTCCATCGTCCTCGACCAAGTCACCAAGCTGTACGCGGGCGTCCCGGTCGTGAACGACGTCTCCCTGGACATCGGCGATGGGGAGTTCTTCGTGCTGCTCGGGCCCAGCGGCAGCGGCAAGAGCACCCTGCTGCGCTCCATCGCCGGCCTCTCCGGCATCGACCACGGGCGCATCGCCCTGCACGGGCGGGACGTCACGCACGTCGCCGCGCGCAAGCGCGGCGTGGGTCTGGTGTTCCAGAACTACGCCCTGTTCCAGCACATGACGGTGGCGGAAAACATCGAGTTCGCCCTGCGCGTGCGCCGCATGCGCGCGCGGGCGCGGCGCCAGCGACGCCAGGAGCTGCTGCGCCTGGTGGCGCTCGAGGGCATGGACGAGCGCCTGCCGGCGCAGCTGTCCGGCGGCCAGCAGCAGCGCGTCGCGGTCGCCCGCGCACTCGCGCACAAGCCGGAGGTGCTGCTGCTGGATGAGCCCTTCGGCGCCCTGGACGCGAAGATCCGCGAAGAGCTGCGGCGCACCATCCGTCAGGTTCAGCGCGAACTTGGCATCACCACGGTGCTCGTGACTCATGATCAGGAAGAGGCGTTCGCGATGGCCGACCGCATCGGCATCATGAACCTCGGGCGGCTGCTGGAGATGGGCGCACCGCACGAGCTGTACTCCAGCCCGGCCACGCGCTTCGTGGCGACCTTCCTGGGAGCGGCGAACCTGATACTCGCGCGCCGCACACCCGATGGAATCCTGATCGGCGCCACGACGGTGGCGTCCGCGGAGCGTGCCAGCGGTGAACGCGAGAACGAGGTGGTCACCGTGGTGCGTCCCGAGGAAGTGGAAGTCGCGGCCGACCGCGCGGGCCTTTCCTCGGGCTACCTCGCCGCGGGCATCGTCGATGAGGTGGTATTCACCGGCGCGCTGGAGAGGCTGCGATTGCGCTTGGATCCAGCGCAACACGGGTCGCTGCTGGCCTTCGGCGACGGCGGCGGCAACGCATCGCTCCAGGTGACCCGCACGCAGCACGAGCAGCGTGGCTTCGAGGTGCGGCCCGGGCAGGCCGTCGCGATCGGCGTGCGGCGCGTGCACGTGCTGCCCACACCGCTGTCCAGCTTCACTGCCTGCGCCAGCAGCGCGGTGGACGCCGAGGCCCTGAGCCGCCAGCCGCTGCTCACGGAACTCGCCGCGCGCATGAAGACGCGCATCGGCACGCGCACCGAGCCGCAGCTGGGGCTGCCCGAGGGTCCGTGCCAGGGCAGCGACACCTTTGTCGGCACGATCGTGGTCGCCTCCGGGCCGCGGTGCGCGCAGGAGGCCGATTGGCTGCTGCGGCGCGGCGCCCGCGATCTCCTGGCGCTGCCGCGCGACGCGCAGGCGCCACAGCGCGTGCTCATTCACTGGGTGGGGGAAGCGGCGCGCGGGGCGACACTCGCCATCTCCGCGAGCGTCCTGCGCCACGTGCCCGCCGAGGCCGTCTACCTCGGCATCGTGGCCGGCGATGCCGCCAGCCCTGGCCACGGCCACGGCATGCGGGAACTTCTGGATGCGCGCTCCGAGGCGCAGATGGCGCACGGCCTTGACATGCGCACCGAACTGCACTTCGGCGATGGCGAGCAGCAGCTGGCGCGGCGACTCGCCGAGGCGCCCGGGCAGATGCTGATCCTCGGCGTGACCGACCTGCAGGACTTCGCGCGGCGCTTCGGCGGGCTCCTGGAAGGCGAGTCGCCGGTGCTCATCGTGCACCGGGGTAGCCCGTGAGCTTCCGCCAGCCGAGCATACTGCCGGGGTTCGGCCTCACCTTCGGCTTCACGACGGTCTTCCTGAGCACGATCGTGCTCCTGCCCCTGGCGGCGCTGGTCCTGGCGGCCACCTCGATGCACTGGGGCGACTTCATCCACACCGTGCTCAGCGCGCGCGCGCTCGGATCCTACCGGCTATCCTTCGGCGCATCGCTGCTCGCGGCCTCCATTAACCTCGTCTTCGGCTTCATCATCGCCTGGACCCTGATGCGCTACGAGTTCCCGGGCCGTAAGATCATCGATGCGCTCATCGACATGCCGTTCGCGCTGCCCACCGCGGTCTCGGGCATCGCCCTCACCACGGTATTCGCCCAGAACGGCTGGATCGGGCAGTACCTGGAGCCCCTGGGCATCAAAATCGCCTACACCTGGATCGGGGTGACGCTCGCCCTGACGCTGATCAGCATGCCCTTCACGGTGCGTGCCGTGCAGCCAGCGCTCCTGGAAGTGCAGAAGGACCTGGAGGAAGCCGCCGAGACCCTGGGCGCGGGTCGCTTCTACGCCTTCCGGCGCATCATACTGCCGACCGTGCTGCCGGCGATCCTCACCGGCTTCACGCTGTCCTTCGCGCGCGCCGTCGGTGAGTACGGCTCGGTCATCTTCATCGCCGGCAACCTGCCCATGAAGACCGAGATCACCCCGCTTCTCATCGTCATTCACCTCGAGCAGTTCGACTACCAGGGCGCCGCAGCCTTAGGGCTTGTCATGCTGGTGATCTCGTTCGTGATGCTGCTGGCCATCAACCTAATCCAGGCCTGGGGACGGCGGCGACACGTGGGGATGGCGCGCTGATGTCCCGCGCGGTCATGGCCGGCCACGCCGCTGGCGAGACGAGTCGGCCGGGCCAACGCACCTGGGCGCACGCCATCGTGCGCTGGTTCTTCATCACGACCTCGCTGCTCTTCATCGCCGCTGTGCTGCTCGCCCCGCTGGCGACAGTCTTCGTCATGGCGCTGTCCAAGGGGATCGAGGCCTACCTGCACAGCTTCGCCGATCCCGACACGCTGGCGGCGATCCGCCTGACGCTGATCACCGCCGGGGTGGTGGTGCCGATAAACACCGTGTTCGGCCTCGCCGCGGCCTGGTCGATCGCCAAGTTCGAGTTTCGCGGCAAGAGCGTGCTCATCACTCTCATCGACCTGCCACTGGCCATCTCGCCGGTGATCTCCGGCATGATCTTCGTCCTGCTGTTCGGGCTGCACGGCTGGTTCGGGGTATGGCTGCAGGAACACGACCTGAGCATCATCTTCGCGCTGCCGGGCATCATGCTGGCCACGATGTTCGTGACCTTCCCCTACGTGGCGCGCGAGCTGATACCGCTGATGCAGCAGCTGGGCAACAATGAGGAGGAAGCCGCGATCACCCTCGGAGCCGGCGGGTGGATGACCTTCTTCCGCGTCACGCTGCCGAAGGTGCGTTGGGGCCTCGTATATGGCATGGTGCTGTGCAACGCGCGCGCCATGGGGGAGTTCGGCGCGGTATCGGTGGTCTCGGGACACATCCGCGGGCTGACCAACACGATGCCGCTGCACATCGAGATCCTCTACAACGAATACAACTTCGTGGGGGCCTTCGCCGTCGCCTCGCTCCTCACCCTGCTCGCCGCCCTGACGCTCGTGATCAAGACGCTGGTCGAGCGCACCGGCTACCGACGCCGCTGACCGTGCTTGCGCGCCTCGCACGACTCGCCCGATCACGTCTGCCCGACCCGGCGCGCACCGGACTGAGCTGGTGGCTGATCGCGATCCAGACCGCGATCGTGCTCCTGGTCGGCGGCGGCATCGCCTGGTACGCCAGCGGCATGCTGCACCAGCTCGCCGACGAGCAGGGCGACGCGCGCGTGCAACTGGCCGCCACGACCGCGCGCGAGGACCTGCGGCGCATCGGCGAGGACGCGCACGCGACCGCGCGTGCGCTCGCCGACCGGCCCACCCTGCAGCGCCTGCTGGCCGAGGGACAGAGCGAGGCGCTGCCGCCCTTTCTCCATCACTGGTGCGATATCGGCAGCGTCGATGCCTGCGCCGTCATGTCCGGCAAGACGATCGTGGCCGTCTTCGGGCCGCCGCTCGACTGGGACCAGATCGTCACCGCCGGCGCCGAGCAGGGCGGCACGTTCATGACGCTGTCGGCGACCGAACACGTGCCGCTCCTGGGCGCGCGCGCGGGCTTGAGCGACGGTCGCCTGACCGTGTACGTCGTGCGGCGACTGGACGCGAGGCTCGCGGCCACCCTGAGCGAGCAGGTCGGCGCGCAAATCCAGCTCATCGACTACCGCGCCTACACCGGCGGCGCCGTCAACGCGTTCACCCCGCTGTATGCGGCGGCGCTCGCGGACGGGCACTCCGCGGTCATGCGCATCGACTCGCAGGAGCTCTACGCGGCGAGCACGCCGGTGTTCGCCTCCAGCGGCGAGGCGATCGCGCTGATCGAGGCGCGGCTGCCGGCGAGCGCCGTCGATGCGCCCACGCGTCATCTGGAACGCAAGCTCCTGGTCGCGGCGCTGATACTGGCGGCGCTGGCGGTGCTCGCGGGGGTGCTCCTCGGGGAACTCGTGGCAGGTCCGGTGCGCGCGCTCACCCAGGCGGCGCGGCGCCTGAGCGCCGGGGACTTCTCGGCCTCGATCCCGCCCGGGGGCGCGGCCGAGGTAGGGGTGCTGGCGCGCACCATGGAAGACATGCGCCGCAGCCTCATCGATCTGACGAGCACGCTGCGACGGCGCGAGGCCGAGGCGCAGGCCGTGCTCAGCGGCATCGTCGAGGGCGTGTACGCGGTGGACAAGAACCGCATCATCCGCTACCTGAACCCGCAGGCCGCGAAGCTGCTGGGTGTGGCGCCAGAGCAAGCGGTGGGCCGCTTCTGCGGCGACGTGCTTAAGCCGCGGGAGGAAGACGGCCGGCGACCCTGCGAGGCGCGCTGTCCGATACTGCGGGCGCGGGCGGAAGGCAGCGCCAGGACCATCGAGTTGCTGCGCGCGGCTCGCGGGGAACCGCGGATCACGGTCATCACCAGCGCCGCGCAGGTCGACGGGTTGCAGGTCCAGGTCATACGCGATGAGACCGAGCTTGAGGCGGTGCGCCGAGCGCGCGACTCGGTGCTAGCCAACATCTCGCACGAGTTCCGCACACCGCTCGCCGCGCAACTTGCCTCCATAGAGCTGTTGCGCGAGGGCATGGAGACGATGGCTCCCGCGCAGCAACGCGAGCTCGTGGCTTCGCTCGAGCGTGGCACGCTGCGCCTCACGCAGCTGATCGACAACCTGCTCGAGAGCGTGCGCATCGAGTCAGGCCAGCTCGCCATCCGGCGCCAGAGCGTCGGCGTCGCCGAGATCGTCGAGGACGCGCAGGCTCTGGTGGGGTCGCTGCTGACGCAGCGCCGCCAGCGGCTCATCGTGGAGCTCCCGGAAGACCTGCCGCAGGTCACCGGCGACAAGACGCGCCTGACCCAGGTGTTCGTCAACCTGCTCGCCAACGCCACCAAGTTCGCCCCCGAGGGGAGCGATGTGCGCATTGGGGCCGGCCTGGAGGGCGCCGCGGTGCGCGCCTGGGTCGAAGACGAGGGTCCGGGACCTGCCGCGGACGACGGTGAGCTGTTCGCGCGGTTCCGGCGCGGCGCGCAGGAGCCTGAGCCAGCCGGTCTCGGCCTCGGGCTGTGGCTCGTCAAGTCCATCATCGACCGCCATGGCGGTCAGGTGAGCTTCGAGCGCACCGCGCAGGCGCGCACCCGCTTCACGTTCACGCTGCCGTTGGAGCGTACCTAAGTGAAAGTGCTCGTGGCTGACGATGACGCCGACCTGCGTGACCTCATCGCCTTCACGCTAACGCAGTCCGGGTATCTGGTGATCAAGGCCGGCGATGGCCCCGCCGCGGTGGAGCACTTCGAGCGCGAGTCACCGGACCTGGTGGTGCTCGACATCAACATGCCGGGCATGAACGGCTTCCAGGTGTGCGAGGCGATCCGCAGGCGCTCACGCGTCCCGGTGATGATGCTCACCGTGCGCGGCGAGGAGGAGGACCTCGTGCGCGCCCTGGGTCTGGGCGCGGATGACTACCTCAACAAGCCATTCAGCCCACGTACGCTGCTGGCGCGCATCAAGGCGCTGCTGCGACGCGCCGGCATGGAGAACAACAGCCCGCTCGCCTCCGGCCGGGTCAGCCTGGACCTCGAGGAGTACAGCGTGACCATCGGCGCCGGGGCGCCGGTGCGTCTCACCAAGCTTGAGCTGCGGTTACTGCAGATGCTGCTGGCCAACGCCGGACACAGCGTCAACTCCGAGCGCCTGCTGGTGCAGGTATGGGGACACCGCAGCGGCGGCGACCGGCAGCTGCTCAAGCAGCTCGTGCATCGCCTGCGCCAGAAAATCGAGATCGATCCCGCGGCCCCCGCGCTGCTGCGCACGGCGGCCGCCGGCTACAAGCTGATGGTTGACTGAATCGCGGCGTGGCGACGGACAGGCCTGCGCGGTTCCACGCCTTGTTCGCCCCGCGCATGGCTCCGCCAGCGCGCTCGTTGAGCACCATTGCCAGCGCGTGCATCCCCTGTTTGCGGAGCGCACCTCCGAGGCGGCGCGCATTTCAGTGTTGCTCGCATTTCCCGGGACCTTCCCGCCGCACACCGGCCAATCGGGCGCGCCCCGCCGCACGCCGCGGGCCGCCCCGACATGCGTTAGCCGCCGCTAAACGCCCGCGCTCATGTGGCGCTTCGCGATAGCCTCGACTTCAGGCTCACTAAGCGCGGAGAGGTCGGCCGTTTCAATGGCCTTCACGCGCCGGGCCACATCAGGGTGGTGAGTCTTCAGATGGTCCGCGAGAACATTCACAGCGCTGCTCTTCCCGCTGCCGTGCCCGATCAGCACGATCTCGTCCGCTGACACCAGCGCCTTGGCCACCCGTTCGTAAAAAGCGGTCTCCTCCGGCACGCGGTCGCCTTGGTAATGCGCTTCCTTGCGATGAATCAGATGGCGGTGGAATCCGTGCGGATCGTAGGGCTGTATTGTTCCCTGATCTTGCGGCCGACTCCCGTCGCGGTCCTGATACAGGTGCGCCGCGTGGTGATCGACCACTACCACCATGCGCCGCGGCTGAGCGAGTTCGCTCGGCGCCGCTTCCGAGCCGGCCTCTTTAAGGAATCGGCGCAATCGCGATACCTCGTCCAGTCCGAGTTCGTGGGTATGCGGAGCCTTGAAGATCTCGCGCTTGCTCCCGACAACAAAGGCGAACTCGTCCCCGCCGTGCTGCTGCACCTGCCCAAGATGACCAATGAGCTCAAGAGCGTCGCTCCAACTCAGACTCCTGGGCAGTTTTCCGTGAAGCAAACTCCGGTGGATGACCGAGAGCTTGTGATGGAGATGTTCACTCATGTCGTACTCTTCTCAGGTGGACGAACGGTCCTGGGCGGACCAAATCGATGGCGACCCCAGCATCGACCTCGCCGCCGGAGATGTCCGTGCGGTGACGTACCCTGATCCGGCACATGGCCTTGCCCGCCGCCGCGCGCCGCCATGCGAGCTGGGTCGCGGAGTGGCATCCGGAAGATCGTGGGGGCTGGCGGGCGATAAGGCCAGCCACGGCCATGCATGGCAGAGGCCGCGGGAACTCATTCTCGACAGCGCCGCTGCGTGGAAAGGATCCTCGCTCCGGGATCGACTCCGACGGCGGCCGTGCCACCGCGGATCGGGTCCGCCGGCCACAAACTGATGCCCAAGGGGGGCGCGGCCAGGCCGCCGTCAGGGCGCGGTGATCTGGTCAAAGACGCCGCCGTCGGCGAAGTGCAGCTCCTGGACGTTGTGCCACCCACCGAAATCGGCGCTCGTCACGAGTTTCAGCGGCGGAAACCGCTTGGAATATTTCGCGGCGACCTCCGCATCGCGCGGCCGGTAGAAGTTCCGCGCGATGATCTCCTGCGCCTCCTTGCTGTACAGGTAACCGAGGTAGGCCTTGGCCACCTCGCTAGTGCCGCGGCGCAGCGCGACCCTGTCGACGACGGCCACAGGGGGCTCGGCGAGGATGCTGAGCGAGGGCATGACGATCTCGAACTTGTCCGCCCCGAGCTCGCGCCGCGCGAGCAGCGCCTCGTTCTCCCAGGTGATGAGCACATCCCCGAGCCCACGCTGGGCGAAGGTGGTCGCCGAGCCGCGTGCCCCGGTATCCAGTACCGGCACGTTCCTGTACAGCGCGCGCACGAACTCGCGCGCGCTCGCGTCAGTGCCACCGGGCTGGGCGAGCGCCCAAGCCCAGGCCGCGAGGTAGTTCCAGCGCGCGCCGCCCGAGGTCTTCGGATTGGGGGTGATCACGCCGATACCGGGACGCACCAGGTCGTTCCAGTCATGGATGCCCTTGGGGTTTCCCTTGCGCACGAGCAGCACGATCGTCGAGGTGTACGGGGCACTGTTGTACGGGAGCAGGCTCTGCCAGTTCAGCGGCAGCAGCTTCCCCTTGGATGCGATCGCATCGATATCGGCCGCAAGGGCGAGCGTGACGACATCAGCCTGCAGGCCATCGATGACCGAGCGCGCCTGCTTGCCCGAGCCCCCGTGCGACTGGTCCACGCGCACCTCCTGCCCGGTCTTATCCTTCCAATAACGGGCGAATGCCGCGTTGTAGTCCGAGTACAGCCCGCGCGTCGGATCGTAGGAGACGTTGAGCAGCGTGACGCGCGCGGAATTCGACGACGACGCGCTGTCGCGCTGGCAGGCTCCCGACAGGAGGCTGACGGCCGCGACGAGGACGGCGGCCATGACGCGGAAACGAATCTTGGTTTTTCCCATCAGCGGGATGCTAGCGAGCGCCGCGTGCGAAGTCAGTCGAGGAGCGGTTATAGGGCGGTTATGGGCGTGAAGCCCAGCGCGCGCACCAGGTAAGGCTCCAGGGCGGCGGCGGCCGCGGCCACGGTGAGCGGGCCGCCGAGGTCCGCCAGACGGGTCATCGCCAGACCCTGATAGCCGCAGGGATTGATACGCTGGAACGGCTCGAGGTCCAGGTCCACGTTCAGAGCAAGCCCGTGGTAGGCGCCGGCGCGGCGCACGCGCACGCCGACGCTCGCAAGCTTCGCGCCGGCGACATACACCCCCGGGGCCGCGCGACGACACTCCGCCACGATGCCATCGGCGGCCGCGAGCTGGATGACAGCCCGCTCCAGCGCGGTCACGAAATCCCGGATCCCCAGACGCGCGCGCCGCAGGTCCACCAGGGGATACACCACCAGCTGCCCGGGCCCGTGATAAGTCACCTGCCCGCCGCGGTCCACCTGCACCACCGGAACATCCCCCGGAGCGAGCAGGTGGGCGCGACTGGCGTTCATCCCCAGCGTGAACACCGGGTTGTGCTCGAGGAACCAGATCTCGTCAGGTGTGACCGCCGTGCGCTCGTCGGTGAAGCGCTGCATGGCGCGCAGGGTGGGCTCGTAGTCGACCCGGCCGAGCCTGCGAATCAGGGGCGCTGGTGGCGGCGATGTGGCGACGGCGTCATTCGCCCGCGCACCGGTGGCGGCGGTCATGGACGCGTGTTGTCCAGACCGGCGTTGTTGCGGTTGAGCGCCTGCTCGGCCCGGTAGCTCGAGCGCACCAAGGGACCCGAGACGCACTCGAGGAACCCCAGCGCGAGGGCCTGCGCGCGATACGCGTCGAACTCAGCCGGCGTGACGAAGCGCTCGATGGGCAGGTGGTTCGCGGTTGGCTGCAGGTACTGCCCCAGCGTCACGATGTCAACGCCCGCGGCGCGCAGGTCCGCGAGTGTCTCGTGGATCTCAGCGTCGCTCTCGCCGAGGCCCAGCATCAGGCTGCTCTTGGTGAGGATCCCGGCGCGGTGCGCCTTGGCGACGCGCAGTACAGCGAGTGTCTGCTCGTAGCCGGCCCTGGGGTCGCGCACCGGGTGTGTCAGGCGGCGAACGGTCTCGATATTCTGCGCGAATACCTCGATCCCGGAGTCGACCACGGTCTTGATGTCGCCCACGGCGCCTTGGAAGTCCGGCGTCAGGGCCTCAACCGCGGTGCCGGGGCAGGCACGCTTGATCGCACGCACGCAGGCGGCGTAGTGGCCCGCCCCCCCATCGGGCAGGTCGTCGCGGTTGACCGAGGTCAGCACCACATAACTGAGCTTCATCAGTTCCACGGTGCGAGCCGCGTTGGCCGGCTCATCCGCGTCGAGCCACCCGCGCGGGTTGCCGGTGTCGACAGAGCAGAAGCGGCAGGCGCGCGTGCACACCGCGCCCATGAGCATGAGAGTGGCCGTGCCGGCGTTCCAGCACTCACCGATGTTCGGACACTTGGCTTCCTCGCACACGGTCGCTAGGCGATGTTCCTTGACCAGGGCCCTTACGGACTGGAAACCGCCGCCGATGGGAGCCTTGGCCTTGAGCCACGGGGGCTTGCGCAGCGGGGGGCGGGGAGGAGGGGCACTGCGGGCTTTGATGCCATCGCGAACAGCCGTAAACCCCTGGGGCGTAACGTATTTGTTGCCGCTACGCGCGACTGTCGTCTCGGCGACGACCGGAATGTCCTCAAGCTGTGACATGCCCGTCATTGTACAGCAGCGAGTCGGGCCTCCAGTTCCGCGAGGCGCGCTGGAGTGCCCACGTCCGACCACTCGCCCCGGTGGATCTCCCCCCGCACCGCCCCGCGGGCGATGGCGCGGTTTAAAGGCTCGATCAGCGGGAATCGGCCGTCAGCGCAGCCCACGAAGAACTCAGGCCGATATAACCCGACGTTCGCATAGGTGAAGCGGTCGTGGTCAGCCCTGACCACCCTATCGCCATCCAGCCCAAAATCACCCTTCGGATGGTGCGGTGGGTTGGGGACCAGCACCAGATGGGCCCCGGCGTCCGGCTCGAGTCGGACGCGCCCGAGGTCGATGTCCGTGAAGACATCGCCACTGACGACGAGGAATGGCTCTGGCCCCAGAAGCGGCAGGGCGCGAAGTATGCCCCCGCCGGTCTCAAGGGCGACCGGTCCCTCCTCGCTGTAGCGAATCTGAACTCCGAAGGCTGCGCCGTCGCCCAGGGCGGCTCGCAGGCGCTCGCCCAGCCAGGATAGATTCACGATGACCTCGCGGAATCCGGCGCGCGCGAGCGCCTGGAGGTGCCAGGCGATGAGCGGCTTGCCTCCGACCTCGACCAGAGGCTTAGGGATCACGTCGGTGAGGGGCCGCATCCGCTCACCGCGCCCCGCGGCCAGGATCATCGCCTTCATGCCGGGGACGGCTGGCGCGCGACGGCCGCGGCGACGCGCGCGTTCGCCGCCGGGAGCGCCGGCACCACCCGCTCCTCCAGAAACCGCGCGCAGGGACCCAGTTCCGGGTAGCGCGCACACGTATCGCGCACGTAACCGAGCGTACGCGGAAGGTCCGCGAGGTAGCCGGACTTGCCGTCGCGATACCACAGGCGGCAGAAGATGCCGAGCACTTTGATGTGCCGCTGCACGCCGATCAGGTCGAACCAGCGCAGGAACTGAGCCTCGCTGGCGCCACCGTCGGCCCCGCGATCCAGCAGCTGGCGACGGTACTGGCTCACCCAGCGCTCGACGCGCTCGCGCGGCCAGGCGATGTAACAGTCCTTCAGGAGAGACACCAGGTCGTAGCCGACCGGTCCCCGCAGGGCGTCCTGAAAATCGATCACGCCGGGATTGCGCGCGGGAATCACCATGAGGTTGCGCGAGTGGTAGTCGCGGTGGACGAATACCTGCGGCTGCGCCAGAGCCTCGCCGATGAGTATTTCCTCGGTTGCGGCGAGCATCCGCGCGTTGACGGAGTCGGGTGCGAGGTTAAGGTGGCGTCCGAGGAACCATTCCGGCATCAGGGCCATCTCGCGCGCCAGTTCGGCGCGACCGTAAGGGGCAAGCTCGGCGGCGAGCGCGGCGCCGCGTACCTGGATCAGGGCGAGCGCCACCAGAGCGTCGCCGTACAGCTTGTCCGGATCATCCCCGGCGACGAGGCGCTGCAGGTAGGGGGTCGACCCCAGGTCCTCCAGCAGCAACAGCCCGCGGGCGACGTCCGTGTGGTACACGTGGGGCACGTGCACGCTCAGGGACTCCAGAAGCGCCGATACCTTCAGGTAGGGGCGCACGTCCTCCTTGTCGGCCGGGGCATCCATCACGATGTAGCTCATCGTGCCGCAAAAGGCGCGGAAGTAGCGGCGGAAGCTCGCATCACTGGAGGCCGGCTCGATGCGCTCGAGCGGCAGGCGCAGCTCGCGCGAAACCCAATCCTGAATCAGCGCGAGTCGCGCATCGGTTTCAAACATGTGCTCGTGGAGGTTTTCGACCCGCGTCGCGCGCGGCGCGCCATTATAATGCCGCCCTTCATGCCGCGTTCGAGCACATTCTGGATCATCGCTGCATTGCTCGGCGCCGTAGACGCCGTGGCGTCAGCCGATGAGCCGCAGTGCCCGACCTCGGCGCTGCTGAGCGGGGGCGCCCTACAGGGGCCGGCCTCGCTCCGCGCCACACCCGCGGTTCCCCCGGGCACCCCGGCCACGCGTCCGGAGGACGTGCCAATCGATCTGGTGAGCGATCACGCCAGCATTGGGGCGGACGGCCACGCCACGCTCTCGGGCAATGTCGATGTGCACCAGGGCGACCGCCGCATCCAGGCCAAGGAGATCCAGTACGACCGCGACAACGGCTCGATCCAAAGCACCGACCACATCGACTACCAGGATCCACTGGTCCACGTGACGGGCAGCACGGGCAAGTATTCGGCTACCGGTGGTGGCGCGTTCACCGACGCGCAGTTCCACCTGACCCAGCGCGGCGCGCGCGGTACCGCCCTGCAGATGCGCCTCACGCCGCAGGGCGTGCTCGACCTGCGGGACGTCACCTTCACCAACTGCCCCGTCGGGGATGACGCCTGGGAGTTGCGCGCGCGCGAGATCACGCTCGACACGCGCAACAAGATCGGCACGGGCCACGGCGCCAAGATCGACTTCATGGGCGTGCCGATCATTTACCTGCCATGGGTGTCGTTTCCGCTGAGCAACGACCGCAAGAGCGGCTTCCTCTTCCCGAGCATCGGCAGCACCTCCTCGGGTGGCCTGCAGCTCTCGGTGCCCTATTACTGGAACATCGCGCCGAACGTGGACTTCACTTTCGAACCGACCGAGTACAGCCGCCGCGGCCTCGACCTGGGCGGGGACCTGCGCTTCCTCACTGCCGCGCAGCACGGCGAGCTCGACTGGAACTTCCTGCCCCGCGACAGCAATTTCTGCGCGCCCAACGCCGCCGTGGGCGATGACTGCGGCGCGAGCCGCAGCCGCGTGCGGTTGTTCGATGTCGCCGAACTGCCCTATGACTTCCGCCTCACGGTGAACGCGGAGAACGTCAGCGACACGCGTTACTTCGAGGACTTCGCGCAGGGCCCGGAGGGGGCGAGCACCGCCTTCCTAGAGCGCGCTGCGACCTTCTCCTATCGCGACGAGCACTGGCGCGTTGATGCGCAGGCGCAGCAGTACCAGACGATCGACATCGACAACGTGCAGCTGTACGAGCGCCCCTACGCGCGCGTGCCGCGCATCGTGGTCGACACGGACTGGAGCTATGGCGAGAGCATCGTGACGCGCTATGGGTTCGATTCCGAAGTGGTGAACTTCCGCCGCTCGATCGATGCCCCCGACAGCGCGGGCTGGCGCATGGACCTCATGCCGCGCGCCACGCTCGACCTGACCGGCCCCGGCTACTTCGTGCGCCCCGGCATCGCCTGGCGCCTCACGCAATACGAGCTGGACAACCTCGGCCCGGGTCTTACCGATCGCTCACCCTCCCGCCGTGTCCCAATCGCAAGCGTCGATACCGGCCTTGTCTTCGCGCGCAGCACCGGGTCGCGTGACCAGCGCAAGCTCACGCTCGAGCCGCGCCTCCTCTACCTATACGTGCCGTATCGCAACCAGGATCAGTTGCCCGTGTTCGACACAGCGCTCCCCGACCTCAACCCGATCCAGCTGTTCCGCCTGAACCGCTACGTGGGCGCGGACCGGATCAGCGATGCCAACCAGTTGAGCGTCGGGGTCACCAGTCGCCTGCTCGATGCGAGCAACGGCCGCCAGTTCCTGTCGGTCACCCTGGGGCAGACCTACTACTTCCGGACACCCCGGGTGGTGCTGCCGAACGAGGCGCCCGCGACCGGTGACAGCTCCGACATCGTCGCGGTGGTCTCCCTGACCGCCTATGACAACTGGAGCGCGGAAGTGGCCGCGCAGTGGGATCCGCACGTACGCACCGGCGAGCGCACCTCGGTCAACCTCCAGTACAAGCCCGCCCCCGACAAGGTGATCAACCTCGGCTACCGCTACCAGCGCTTCCAGTTCGTCCCTGGCCAGTTCGGGCAGCCCGGCTACGAGGCGGGTTTCGACCAGGTCGAGCTGTCGGCGGCCTGGCCCATCAAGGGGCACGTCAATATCTTCGCCCGGGAGGTGGTTTCGGTGCGGGATGCCACGGAACTGGAGCGTTTCGCCGGGTTCGAGTACCGTGCGTGCTGCTGGCGGGTCCGTCTGGGTGCCCGGCGCTTCGTCAGCAAGCACGATGGCAGCACGGACACCGGGATCTGGCTGCAGCTTGAACTCGCGGGCCTTGCCGGTGTCGGAACTGCAACGGACGCGTTCCTCACCGAGGAAATCCGCGGTTATATGCCCCCGGAAGCGCCAAACTCCCGACTTCAGGCACCCTTGAAGAACCTCTGGTAAGGAATTAGCGAGCAATGCGGGGGATTTGGACGATTTCCACTCTCACCAGGGCGGCGCTCGCGGGGCTGGTCCTGCTCGCGGCTGGCCCTGCGGCCCACGCCCAGACCCGTGAACTGGCGACCCAGGGGGATCTGCTGGATCGCGTGGTCGCGATCGTCAACGACGGCGTCGTCCTCAACAGCGATCTCGACGCCCAGGTTTCCGCGGTGAGCGAGCGGCTGCGTCAGCAGAAGCTCGAGCTGCCGCCGCAGAACGTGCTGCGCCAGCAGGTGCTCGAGCGCCTCGTGCTGCAGGAGATCCAGGTGCAGCGCGCCAACAAGGCGGGCGTGAAGATCTCAGACGAGCAGGTCAACGCTGCGCTGGCCGATGTCGCCAAACGCAACGGCATGACCTTGTCCCAGCTGCCCGATGCCTTGGGCAAGCAGGGCATCGACTACGCCAACTACCGCGAGGAGATCCGTCGCGAGATCACGCTGACCGTGCTGCGCCAGCGCGACGTCATGCAGCACATCAGCGTCACCCCGCGTGAGATCGACCAGTTCCTCGACAAGCAGGCGAAGACTCCCTCTGAGCAAAACGAATACAACGTCTCCCACATCCTCATCGCCGTCGGGCAGGAGGCGAACACCGCGCAGGTGGAGGCGGCCGCCAAGCGCGCGCAGGATGTCTACGAGCGCGCCAAGGGAGGCGAGGATTTCGCCAAGCTCGCCGTGGCTTATTCCAACAGTCAGACCGCCTTCGACGGCGGCGCGTTGGGATGGCGCAAGGGCAGCGAGCTGCCAACCTTCCTCACCGACGTGGTCGGCAAGCTCAAGCCCGGCGAGGTGAGTGAGCCGATGCGTACACCCACCGGCTTCCACCTCGTGAAGCTGAACGAGGTGCGCGGTGGCACGCAGCAGGCGGTCGAGAACCAGATCCACGCGCGTCACATCCTGATGAAGACCAACGAACTGGCGGACGATGCCCTGGTGCAGCAGAAGCTCAATGCGCTGCGTGACCGCATCCTCAAGGGAGAGGACTTCTCCGGCATCGCGCAGACCAACTCCGAGGATCCCGGCTCGGCCTCCGAGGGAGGGGACCTGGGCTGGTCCGGACCGGGCAGCTTCGTACCCGAGTTCGAGCAGATGCTCGATACCCTAAAGGACAACGAGATCAGCGCGCCATTCCATACGCAGTACGGCTGGCACATCGTTCAGGTCCTGGGTCATCGCCGCTTCGACAACACTGACGAGCTCAAGCGTCGGCAGGCGATGGAAGCCATTCGCGCCGGCAAGGCTGATGAGGAAACCGAGCTGTGGCTGCGCCGCATGCGGGACGAAGCCTACGTCGAGTTCAAGTCCTAAGCTCCCCCGCATCGCGCTGACCTCGGGCGAACCCGCGGGCGTCGGCCCGGAACTGTGCCTCGCGCTCGCCCGGCACGAGCTGCCCTGCGAGCTGGTCTGCCTGGGCGACCGGGGCATGCTCGAGCAACGCGCCCGGGCGCTCGGCCTTCCCGTCACCCTCACGACCTACCCGGATGACCGCGCCCGCGCGCGCGTACCGGGCACCCTCGGGGTCGCCCACGAGGCCCTCGCCGTCGCAAGCGTGCCGGGGCAGCTCGATCCGCGAAACTCCGCGTACGTGCTGAAGCTCATCGACCGGGCGATCGATGCCACCCGCGCGGGTGAGTTCGATGCCATGGTCACCGCCCCGGTGCAGAAGAGCGTCATCAACGAGGCCGGCATCGCCTTCACCGGCCATACCGAGTACCTCGCCCAGCGCACGGGTTCGACGCCGGTCATGCTGCTGACAACCGGCGAGTTGCGTGTGGCGCTCGCCACGACGCACCTGCCGCTCAGGGCGGTGAGCGCGGCCCTCACCATCGACTCCCTGTGCGCGACGGCGACCACGCTTGCCACCGAGCTCGCCCGCGGCTGGGGGATAAGCCAGCCGCGCATCGCGGTTTGCGGACTGAATCCACATGCCGGCGAGGGCGGGTACCTCGGTGACGAGGAAATCCGCGTGATCTCCCCGGCCATCACGCGCCTGCGGGCCGCCGGTATCGACGCCAGCGGACCACTGCCGGCCGATACGGTGTTCGTGCCCCGGATACTCGCGCGCTTCGACGCGGTGCTGGCGATGTACCACGACCAGGGGTTGCCGGTGATCAAGCACGCGGGCTTCGAGCACGCGGTGAACGTCACCCTGGGCCTGCCGCTGGTGCGCACCTCGCCTGATCACGGCACGGCCGTGGACCTCGCCGGCACGGGGCGGGCCGACGATCGCAGCCTGCTCGCCGCGGTGCGCCTGGCGAGCCGGCTCGCCGCGCAGCGGCGCTGATGTCACCGCCGAGCAGCCCCGGGCCGCCGCGCCGTAAGCGCTTCGGCCAGCACTTCCTGCACGACCCCACAGTGCTCGAGCGCACGATGGAGGCGCTCGCGCCACAGGCCGGCGACCACCTGGTGGAGATCGGGCCGGGGCGCGGCGCGCTCACCCGCCTCCTGCTCGAGCATCACGACACGACACTCGATGCGATCGAGATCGATCGGGATCTGGCGCGGTTGCTGCGGCCCCTGTTCGGCGACTCCCCGCGCTGCCAGCTGCACGAGGCGGACATCCTGGACTTCGACCTCGCTTCCCTGGCCCGCCGGCGCGGGGGAGGATTGCGGATCCTCGGGAATCTCCCCTACAACATCTCGACGCCGCTGCTGTTTAACCTGCTTGGGCAGGCCGCGGCGCTCGTCGACCTCCACGTCATGCTCCAGCGCGAGGTCGTGGAACGAATCGCCGCGCAGCCCGGCGGCAAGGACTACGGGCGGCTCACGGTCATGCTCGCGCCGCTCGTCTCGGTCGAGTGGCTTTTCGATGTCGGCCCCGGGGCGTTCCAGCCGCCGCCGCGAGTGTGGTCCGCGGTCGCGCGCCTCACCTTCCGCGCGCTCCCGCTGTTCGAGGTGAGCCCGCACTACGCCGCGGTGGTGAGGGCCGCCTTCATGCAGCGCCGCAAGACGCTGCGCAACGCGCTCGGCAAGCTCCTTACCCGCGAACAGATCAGTGCCTGCGGGGTCGACCCGGGCGCGCGGCCGGAGACCCTCGCGCCCCTGGACTTCAACACACTCGCCCAGACCCTCGACCGCGCCGGCTCGTAACGCTAGTCTTCCGGCAGGGGCGCAACGTTTGGGGAGCCGGTCATGGCCTACCGTCACATCCTGCTGGTGGTCGACCTTACCGAGGACAGCCTAGCCATCGGGCGCCGGGCCCAGGAACTGGCCACGCGCCTAGGTGCGCGGATGGAACTGCTGCACGTGGTCGAGTTCGTATCCGTCGACCCGCTGGGCGAGACCCTCGTGCCGGCGATCCAGATGGAAGACGAACTGATCGAGCTGGCCGCCAAGCGCCTGGCGGCGCTTGGCGCGCGGCTGGGTATCGCGGCAACGGAATGCCGGGTAGAGCGTGGCAGCGTGAAGTCGGAGATCGTGCGCGTGGCCCGTGAGCGCCACGTCGACCTCATCGTTCTGGGCAGCCGCGAGCGCCACGGACCCTCGATCCTGGTGAACCTGACCGCGGACACGGTGCTGCACGCGGCGCCGTGCGATGTGCTGGCGATGCGCGCCGGCAAGGCCTGAGGCGGCCGCTCGGCTAGAATCGGAGCATGGAGGCCCGTGACCACAAGATCCGCGTGGACGTCGAGACGAACTATCTCGATGAGCAGTCTGATCCGAACGAGGGTCGCTACGTCTTCTCCTACACCATCACGATTCGCAACGAGGGCCAGGTGCCGGCGCGGCTGCTGACACGTCACTGGCTCATCACGGATGCGAACGGCAAGGTGGAGGAGGTCCGCGGAGATGGGGTCGTCGGCGAGCAGCCCTACCTCAAACCCGGCCAGGGATTTCGCTACTCGAGCGGCGCGGTGATCGAAACTCCCGTCGGCGCGATGCAGGGCAGCTACCAGATGCTCGCCGACGACGGCGCCCATTTCGACGCGCCCATACAGCCGTTCCGGCTCGCCATGCCCGGTATCCTGCAGTGACGCGCTTCGCGATCGGCGACGTACAAGGGTGTGATCGGGAACTGCGCGCGCTGCTGAACGTTGTCGGATTCTCGGCCGACCGCGACCAGCTGTGGTTCGTCGGCGATCTGGTGAACCGCGGACCCGGGTCCCTCGCCGTGCTGCGCTTCGTGCGCTCGCTCGCGGACAACGCCGTCGTCGTGCTCGGCAACCACGACCTGCACCTGCTCGCGCTCGCCCACAAGGCGGCGCGATACCGCAAGTCCGACACGCTCGGGGAAGTCCTCAAGGCGCCCGACCGCGACGCCCTGCTTGAGTGGCTCATGGGCCGGCCGCTCGCCCACGCGCAGGGGAACGATCTGATGGTGCATGCGGGCCTAGTGCCGCAGTGGAGCGTCGCCCGGACCCTGGAGCTCGCCGCGGAAGTCAGTCGCGCGCTGCGCGCCGAGCCGCGTGCGCTGTTCGAACAGATGTACGGCGATGAACCGGATCGCTGGGATGAGGCTCTCACGGGCATCGAACGGCTGCGCTTCACGATCAACGTCCTCACGAGGATTCGCGTCTGCACCGCGGAGGGTCGCGTCGACCTTCAGATGAAGGGTCCGCCTCCGCGACCACCCTCGCCCACGCGCCCCTGGTTCGAACACGCGCAGCGCCTCAGCCGCGATGCGCGCGTCATCTTCGGGCATTGGTCGGCGCTGGGCCTGGTGCGACGCGCGGGCGTCATCGGCCTGGATACCGGCTGCGCCTGGGGAGGCAAACTCACAGCCTATGACCTGGACCGCGAGCGCGAGCCGCTCGAGACCCCCTGCGCGGAATATCAACGCATCAGCGCGGGGTGACCGCGGCGGGCGCGGGTGCCGGCGGCGCGGTCGTGGCGGCGCTGCCCCATGAGACCGTTATCTGGGGCGTCTTGGAGTTGTAGACGCGCGGGGTGAACTCAAGTTCGATGGGCGCCCGCCCGCTTGCGCTGATGGCCAGGCTGAGGCGCTCGTCACCGCGCACCTCAAGCACGGGGAACGCGCCCGGGGTCACGCGCACGCCCAGGCGCATCGGCCACGCCGTGCCTTCCACCGGCTTAAGGGTGACGCTGCCGGAGCCACTGGCCGAGCTCAGGTCAAGCAAAAGCGTATTGCGCTTCCAGTACTGGCTGAAGGTGCCGGCACCAGTCACCTCCAGCTCGTGAACCGGCGCGGGGGGTGGCGGGGGGGAATGATGCCAGGGCCAGTGCCTGTGCGCGCAGCCAGTCCCCAGCAGCGCAAGACACAGGGCAGCCGCGCATAAGACGCCACGTTTCACCGCCGGTGACCGCATCAGCCCACTCCTCGCTCTTAAGGCGCAGCGCGTAACATACGCGAAAGGCATGGAGTAGACATGGAATCCCCGCACGCTTTCAACTTCCGGGACTGGATCGAGGCGAACCGCGCGCAGCTGAAGCCGCCGGTGGGAAACAAGCGAGTGTTCCGCGACGGGGACTTCATCATCATGGTGGTCGGGGGTCCCAACGCGCGCCAGGACTACCACGTCGACCCGGGCCAGGAATTCTTCTACCAGCTCGAGGGTGACATGGTGCTGCGGACCATGCGGGACGGTCGCGGGGTCGAGCTGCCGATCCGCGCGGGCGAGATCCTCCTGCTGCCCGCGAACATGCCGCACTCCCCGCGGCGACCCGCGGGCTCGGTGGGACTTGTCATCGAGCGGGTCCGCCGCCCCGGAGAGCTCGACGGGTTCCAGTGGTACTGCGAGCACTGCGGTGAACGGCTGTACGAGGAATTCCTTGAGCTCACGGACATCGAGAAGCAGCTCCCGCCGGTCTTCGATCGTTTCTTCTCCAGCCGCGACAAACGCACCTGCAAGCACTGTGGAACGGTGATGGAGCGTGCCTAGCTTGATCACGCGCGTCCTGATCGGCGGTCGTGAACTGCGCATCGACCTGGCCGCCGGGGTGGACCTGGCGATACCGCTGGATTTCCACGGCCCGCAGCCGCGCCATTTCGCGGCCCCCGCGGCATCCGCGAAGCCCCTCGAGGTTGAGGCCTTCACCGGCTCCGTCGAGGGCGGCGCGAGTTGCAACTGCGAGGTCGTGACACTCATCCCGCACTGCAACGGCACGCACACGGAATGCGTGGGGCACCTCACGCGCGAACGACTGGACGCGTATCGCGTGGTGCCGCCCGGCCTCGTCCCCGCGCTGGCGCTGTCGGTAGCACCTGAGCCCGCGGGCACCGCGTGCGAGGACGCCGACCTCGCGCACCCGGCGCACGACCGCCTGCTCACCCGGCGGGCGCTGGAACGGGCGTGGCCGGCGCGCGCGCCGTTCGAGCCGCGCGCCCTGGTGGTGCGCACGCTGCCCAACCCCGCGGGCAAGCTCGCCCGCGACTATTCCGGGCAGGCCCCGCCGTACCTGACACTCCCCGCAGTGCGCCTCATGGTCGAGCGCGGCATTGAACACCTGGTGGTCGACCTCCCTTCCATCGACCGTGAGCACGACGCGGGCCGCCTGAGCGCGCACCGCGTCTTCTTCGGCCTGCCTCAGCACTGCACGCGGCTGGCGGCCGCGGCGCGCGCCCAGGCCACGATCACCGAACTCGCATACATCCCGGACTCCGTCGCCGATGGCGCCTACCTGCTCCAGCTGCAAGTTCCGGCTCTTGGCGGCGACGCGGTCCCGAGCCGGCCGCTGCTGTACGCGCTGCAGGAGGCGGGCTGATGGGCGCGGCCGCGACGCTCGAGGCCGCGCGCGCGCTGGATGCCGCTGACCCGCTGCGCGCGTTTCGGTCGCGCTTCGCCCAGCCGACGGGCGCGCGTGGCGAGCCGAAGGTCTACCTGTGTGGACATTCGCTGGGGCTGATGCCGCTGGCCGCGCGCGCACTGCTAACGCGGGAACTCGATGACTGGGCGCGCCTCGCGGTCGATGGGCATGAACATGCGCAGCGCCCATGGATCCCGTATCACGAGAATATGACCGCGGGGCTCGCGGAGCTCACCGGGGCGCGAACCGGCGAAGTGGTCGCGATGAATTCTCTCACGGTGAACCTTCACCTGATGCTCACGAGCTTCTACCGCCCGCTGGGCGCGCGCCGGCGCATCCTCATCGAGGCCGGCGCCTTCTCCTCGGACCGACACGCGGTCACCTCGCACCTAGCCTGGCACGGAGTGGATCCACAGGACGCCCTCATCGAGCTCGCGCCCGCGGCAGGCGCCGACACGGTCCCCGAGGAGGCTATAGAGGCGTGTCTCGAGCAGCACGGCTCGCAGATCGCGCTGGTGCTGTGGCCGACCGTGCAGTTTCGCACCGGGCAGGCGTTCGACATGGCCCGCATCGTCCGCGCGGCGCACCGGCATGGCTGCGTCGCCGGCTTCGACCTCGCGCATGCCATCGGCAATGTCCCGATGGCGCTTCACGAGGTGCAGGCGGATTTCGCGGTATGGTGCAGCTACAAGTACCTCAACGCGGGCCCGGGGGCGATCGGTGGATGCTTCGTGCATCAGCGCCACAGCGAGGCGCTGCCACCCACGCGGCACACCGGCGCGATTCCGGGCGCGCGCCTGGCCGGCTGGTGGGGCCACGAGGAGAATTCACGCTTCCTCATGGAGCCGCAGTTCCGCGCGGCCGCGGGCGTGGACGCATGGCAGCTGAGCAACCCTTCGGTGTTCTCCGCGGCCCCGCTGATCGCATCCCTTGAGTTGTTCATGGAGGCCGGCATTGGGCGGCTGCGGGAGAAGTCGCTGGCGTTGACCGGCTTCCTCGAGGACCAGCTGCGCTCGATGCGACCGCGTGCGCAGCTGATCACGCCCGCGGATCCCGCGCGCCGCGGCTGCCAGATCTCCGTGCGGATCAGCGGCGGCGAGCAGCGCGGGCGCGGGGTGGTGGCGGCCCTCGGCGAACGCGGCGTGGTGGTCGACTGGCGCTCCCCGGACATCATCCGCGTGGCCCCGGTACCGCTCTACAACGGCTACGAGGATGCGTGGCGTTTCGCGCGCGCCCTGGGCGAATCGCTGGGCACATGAACGCGCTCTCCGGCCGTGCCGTCAATATCGTCGGCGCGGGGCTCGCCGGCGCGCTGCTCGCGCTCCTGCTCGCCCGCCGGGGGATCCGCGTCGCGTTGCACGAGCGCCGCCCCGACCCCCGCCAGTCGCATCCGGAACAGGGGCGCTCGATCAATCTCGCGCTCGCCGCGCGCGGCACGCGCGCCCTCGAGCGGGCCGGCGTCATGGACGCGGTGCGCCCGCTGCTGATCCCGATGCGCGGACGCATGGTGCACGAACCGGGCGTGGCCGCATCCTTCCTGCCCTACGGGCAGCGCGCGGAGGAAGTCATCTGGTCCGTCGCGCGCGCGAAACTGAATCGCGTCCTGATAGATGCCGCCCGCCGGCAGCCCGGGGTCACCGTGCGCTTCAGCCAGGCATGCGTCGGCGCCGATGCGCGGGCGGATCGCCTGCGCCTGCGCGACACCCTTACCGGCGTCGCGAGCGAGCTCGCGCTCGCGCCCACAATCGCCACCGACGGCGCGGGCTCGGTCGTGCGCTCGTCGCTGGCGGGGACGGGGGCGCTCAGGGAACGCGAGGACTGGCTCGACCACGACTACAAGGAGCTCACGATCCCGGCCCGTGACGGGCGCCATGCGCTGGAACGCGAAGCGCTACACGTGTGGCCGCGCGGCGGGTTCATGCTCATCGCGCTTCCCAACACCGACTGCACCTTCACCGCCACGCTGTTCCTGGCACGTGAGGGGCCGGCGAGCTTCGCCGCGCTCGGCGACCCGGCCGCCGTCGGCGCTTTCTTCCAGCGGGAGTTCGCGGATGTGGCGCCGCACATGCCGGACCTGCTCACTGAGTTCGCCAGCCACCCCCAAGGGCGCCTGGGCACCGTGCACGCCGAACCCTGGCACCTGGGCGGGTCGGTGCTGCTGCTGGGGGACGCGGCTCATGCGATCGTCCCCTTTCACGGCCAGGGCATGAACGCCGCGTTCGAGGATTGCTCAGTGCTCGATGAGCTGCTTGAAGCTCACGCGAACTGGGATGAAGTGTTCACGGGGTTCGAGGCGCGGCGGCGTGTCGATACCGAGGCGATCGCGCGCATGGCCATCGAGAACTACCTGGAGATGCGCGACGCGGTGCGCGACGCGGGCTTCGTGCGGCGCCGCTCGATCGGCCTGGCCCTCGAGCGCGCGTACCCGGAGCGCTTCATACCGCGCTATTCGATGGTGATGTTCCATCCAGAGATCCCCTACGCGGTGGCGCTTGCGCGCGGGGAGATCCAGGCGAGCATCCTCGCGGAACTCGACCAGGGCGATGGCGACTTCGATGCGACACGGGCCAGCGCGCTGGTCGCGGAGAGACTGCCGCCCCTGCCCTAGCGGGCCATCGGTCAGCGCTGGCCGGACGGCTCCGGCGCTGCTCGCAGTTCCAGCGTCACGAACGTGACGGGGTGGTCATTGTGTTCATCCGCAGGGTGCGCACCCCGGTCCACTTCAAGCCACCGCGCCGGATCCGGCGCGGGGAAGTAGGTATCACCCGGCACGTCGGCATCAACGTTCGTGAGGTAGATGCGGCGCGCGAACGGCATCACCAGGCGGTAGACCTCGGCGCCACCGATGGCGACGAGTTCGGCACTGCCAGCCGCGCAAGTGAGCGCCGCCTCGATCGTTGGCACCGGGGTCACGCCCTCCGCGCTCCATCTCGCGTCGCGCGTCAGCACGATGTTGGCGCGCCCCGGCAGCGGGCGCCCGATCGATTCGAAGGTCTTGCGGCCCATGAGGATCGGCTTGCCGAGCGTTCGCGCCTTGAACCGCCTCAGGTCCTCGCGCAGGTGCCATGGCAGCGCGTTGCCCCGACCGATGACCCCGTTACGCGCCATCGCCACGATCAGCGAGACGACCGGCGCTGGCCTGTTCAAGGGGCGCGGGCGCGCACGGCTTTCAGATCTCCACGGCCGTGTTGAGGATCACGACGTCCCGGAACGGCATGCGAAAGAATTCCGCCGCCTGCGTGCTGTACTGCTGCATGCGCGCGAACAACCGGCGCTGCACGCCACGTAGCCCCGGCAACGGCCGCGCCCGCACCACGTGGCGGCCCACGAAGAAGGAGCTGTCCTCGGTGAATACGCGCAGGCCGCGCGCGCGGCAGGCCTTGAGCGCCTCGGCGACATCAGGGGTCTCCATGAAGCCGAAGCGCGCGGTGATGTAGTGCACGCTGGGCACGGGCTCCTCGATGCGCAATCGCCTGACCGGATCCTGTCGCGGCGTGTCGGCGATCTCGACGTTGAGGATGATGACGCGCTGGTGCACGACCCCGTTGTGCTCGATGTTGCGGATGAGCGCCGAGGGCACGAGGTTGGCGTTGCTCGCCAGGAAGACCCCAGTGCCTGGCACGCGGTGCACGCCCGCGACCAGCTTGCCCAGTTCCGTGCGCGGCACGGCCATCTTCGCCAACGCCGCGCGCAGCTCTAGCCGGCCGTTACGCCAGGTGAGGAAGATCAGGCACAGCAGCGCGCCCAGCGTCAGTGGTATCCAGCCGCCGTTGGGCACCTTGGTGAGGTTGCCCGCGACGAAGGCGCTGTCGGTCACCAGCAGCAGGCCGAAGAGACCCACGACGCGCCAGGTCGGCCAGTTCCACTGCGTCGCGGCGACGAAGGCGCCAAGAATCGTGGTCACCACCATCGTGCCGACGACCGCCGCGCCGTACGCCCCGCCGAGGGCGTCCGAGGAGCCGAAGCCGACCACGAAGAGGATGACAGCCGGGAAGACCAGCCAGTTGACGATGGGCACGTAGATCTGGCCCTGCTCCTGGGCGGAGGTCTGCAGCACGCGCAGGCGTGGCAGCAGGTCGAGGTGCACGGCCTGGCGCGCCATCGAAAAGGCGCCCGAGATGACGGCCTGCGAGGCGATGACGGCGGCCGCCGTCGCGAGCACCACGAGCCACGGCAACAGTTGCGGGGTGATCAGGTGAAAGAACGGGTGCTGAATGGGCGCGCCAACCTCGAGCAGCAGCGCGCCCTGGCCGAAGTAGTTGACCACCAGCGCCGGGGCGACCAGCGCGAACCAGGCGATGCGTACCGGGCGCTTGCCGAAGTGACCCATGTCCGCGTAGAGCGCCTCGCCGCCTGTTATGGCCAGGAACACCGCGCCAATGATCGCCAGCGCCACCTGCGGCCGGTGGAACAGCAGCGCAAGGCCCTCGTAGGGATTGAGCGCCTCCAGCACCCGCGGATTGTGGAAGATGGGGATCGCGCCGAGCACGGTGATGACGACGAACCACAGCACCATCACCGGGCCGAATAGCCGCGCCACGCTCGCGGTGCCGCGGCGCTGGTAGGCGAACAGCACCGCGATCACCCCGATCGTCACCGGGATCACCCAGCTCTTGAAGCCGGGGTTGAGCACCTCGAGTCCCTCGACCGCGCCGAGCACCGAGATCGCAGGCGTGATCAACGCGTCGCAGAAGAAGAACGCGGTGCCGGCCAGCGCCAGGCCGACGGCGATCTTCGCCCAGCGACTCCCGGTGATCAGGCGGCGCTGCGCCAGCGCGAACAGCGCGAGGATGCCGCCCTCGCCCTCGTTGTCCGCCTGCATGATGATCACGATGTACTTGATGGTCACCGAGATCATCAGGCTCCAGAAGATCAGCGAGAGAACCCCGAGTACCGCCTCGCGATTGAAGGTCCCCGCCGCTCCCAGCGCGGTCTCAAGCGTATAGAGCGGGCTCGTGCCGATGTCACCGTAGACGATGCCCGTGGCACTGACCACCGCGGAGACGCTGAGACGACGTGCGTGGTTCATCGGCTTGAGAACGCGCGGCTGGAGCTCAACGGCGCGAAGCGCGCCGTGGGGCGGCCTGCTTCGCCGCCGGCTTGGCCTCTTTCTTACCGGTCCTGCTCGCGCCTTTCCTGGCTGCCTTGCGCTTCGCTTTCTTGCCGGCCTTGCCGCGGTCCGCCGGCGCGGGCCATAGCATCGTGCCGCGGCAATCAGGGCTGCCACAGTGACACGCGAAGATCTTGTCGATGTTAGGCGGGTCTTCGGGATCCCACTCGATCTGGTAGTCGTAGGCGAGCTCGTCGCCCGACTCGATCGGGCGGGTCGCCTCGATGAATACCCGCCGGTTCTGGGTGATGGACTCGCAGTTCGGGCCGCAGGCGTGGTTGATGAACCGCGCCGCGTTGCCGCCCACGCCCGCGTCGATCACCGTGCGCCCATCCACGATGAACAGGAACGTGTGGTTGTCGTTCGCCTTCTTCTCGCCATAGCGCCGGTCGGCCTCCTTATGCGAGATGCGCTCGCCGCGGTACTCGATGACCCGCGTGCCCTTGCGGATGCGTCGCAGCGCGAAGACCCCGAGGCCATGCACGCGCGAGTTGCGCACCTCGACCAACGGGCCGCCACGTCGTTCGACTGGCCCCTTCATACCGCCACCGGAGCTGCGATCGACGCGTGATGCTGGTAGTTCACGAACTCGAAGTCCTCATACTTGTAATCGAAAATAGTGGCCGGCCGACGGAGGATGCGCAGCTGCGGCAACGGATACGGCGCGCGCGCGAGCTGCTGGTCGGCCTGCTCAAAGTGATTGAGGTAGAGGTGGCAGTCGCCCCCGGTCCAGACGAATTCCCCCGGCTCCAGATCGCACTGCTGCGCGAACATGCGCGTCAGCAGCGCGTAGCTGGCGATGTTGAAGGGCACGCCGAGGAAGATGTCCGCGCTGCGCTGGTACAGCTGGCACGACAGCCGGCCCGAGGCCACATAGAGCTGGAAGAACGCATGGCAGGGCATGAGACTCATCTGCTCAAGTTCCGCGACGTTCCACGCGCTGACCATGATGCGGCGTGAGTCGGGGCTCGTCTTGATGAGCTCGATGGCCGCGGCGATCTGGTCGATCGCGCCGCCATCCGCGGCGGGCCACGCGCGCCACTGCCTACCGTACACCGGCCCCAGCTCTCCGGCCACGTCCGCCCATTCGTCCCAGATGCTCACCCCGTGCTCATGCAACCAGGCCACGTTGGTCTCGCCGCGCAGCATCCACAGCAGCTCGTAGACCAGCGAGCGCAGGTGGATCTTCTTGGTGGTGACCAAAGGAAAGCCCTGCGCGAGGTCAAAGCGCATCTGCTGACCGAACACCGAGACGGTACCGGTACCGGTACGATCGCTCTTACGCGCGCCCTCGGTGCGGATGAGGCGCAGAAGCTCCAAGTACTGCTTCATTTGGCCGCGACGTAGTTACCGGATGGAGCGCGCGCGCGGTAAGCGTAGACCAGCGCGCCGATGCCGAAGAGAACCATCGGCACGGAGAGGAGCTGCCCTTCTGTGAGCCAGCCACCGGCGAGGTAGCCGATGTGCTCATCTGGTACGCGCACGAACTCGACGAGGAAGCGCGACAGCCCATAGATGAGCATGAACACGCCCGAGGGTGCCCAGCGTGGGCGCGGGCGCATGGTGAACCACCACAACACGCTGAACAGCAGCAAGCCCTCGAGTCCCGCCTCGTAGAGCTGCGAGGCGTGGCGCACCTCCCCTTTCACGTTGAAGCCCCAGGGAACGGTGGTGACCTTGCCCCACAGCTCGCCGTTGATGAAGTTACCGAGACGACCGAAGAAAAGGCCGAACGCCGGGAGGGGCGCGGTGAAATCGTAGACGTCAACCATGTTGCGGCCGCGCCGCCAGGCGAACAGCGACATCGCCGCGATCACCCCCAGCATCCCGCCGTGGAAGGACATGCCCCCTTCCCATATCTTGAGCGGGTACCACGGGTCACCCGCCCAGAACTTCAACCCGTAGAACAGCACGTAGCCGATACGCCCGCCTAGGATCACGCCCAGCATGGCGAAGAAGATCAGGTCATCGACGTCGTTCGGGGTCCACGTGCAGCCGGGCTTGCCGGCGCGACGGCGCGCCAGCCACCAGGCGCCCGCGAAACCCAGCAGGTACATGATGCCGTACCAGTGGACCTTGAAGGGGCCGAGCTCGATGGCGATCGGATTGAAATCGGGGTAGGTAAGCATGAGGCGCGAAGTTTAGCCGACCTCGCGTGTCACGCGGCAGAAGAAGGCCTTGAGGTACCTTGTTTCGGGGATGGCCGGATGCACCGGATGGTCCAGCGACTGGCCGCCCGCCTCGAGAATCTGCACGAAGCGCCCGGTATGGCGCGCCGCGGCCTGTATGGCCGCCTCCAGCTCACCCGCGCCCAGGTGGTACGAACATGAGCAGGACACGAGCAGACCCTCCTCGGCGAGCACGCCGAGCGCCAACTGGTTGAGCTTGCGGTAAGCCGCCTGCCCCTGCGGGATGTCCTTCTTGCGCTTGATGAACGCGGGTGGGTCCAGTATCACGATGTCGTAGCGCTCGCCGCTCTCCGCCAGCGCCCTGAGCGCATCGAACGCGTCCGCGCGCGTGACATCGATTTTCACGCCGTTCGCCTCGGCGTTGACCTCGGCGCACTCCAGCGCCGCCTGCGAGGAATCGACACAGCGCGCGCTGCCGGCCCCTTGGCTCAGAGCCGTGACCGCCCAGCCGCCGGCGTACGAACACACATCCAGTACGCGCGCGCCCGGGGATACATAACGCCCGAGCCGCGCCCGATTGCCCGTCTGGTCGTAGAACCAACCAGTTTTCTGGCTCGTCAGCGGCGGCACACTGAATGTCAGGGTTCCCTCGCGCGCCCGCAGCAGCGCGGGAACCTCGCCAAAAGCGGCCTCCGCCACCTTGGGCAACCCCTCCAGCTCGCGCGCGCCGGAGTCGTTCTTCCAGAAAAGCGTCACCGGGTCGAGCACGCGGCGCACCGCGGCGGTCACCTCCTCCTTCAGCGCATCCATGCCCGCGGTCGCGATCTGCCCGACAACCACATCGCCGTAGCGATCGAGCACGAGCCCGGGAAGCTGGTCGGACTCGCCGAACACCCAGCGATAGTACGGGGCGGGGATGAGGCGGTCGCGTAGCGCGAGCGCGCCGCGCAGGCGCCGCTCCAGGAGCCGCGCGTCGACAGGTTGCGCGACATCGCGCGAGAGTATGCGACCGCAGATGAGCGCATGGGGATTGACGTACATGTAACCCATGAACGCGTCGCGGTGGGAATGCAGCCGCGCCAGCGCGCCGGGCGCGAGCGCGATCAGCGGCGTGGCTGCGGTGTCGATCTCATTGCTGAAAACCCACATGTGGCCGGCGCCGACGCGGCGCTCCTCGCCGCGCCTCAGGCGCAGTACGGGCAGGGTGGCGGGAGGGGCGGTGGAGGCGGTGGGCTGCAACGAGTCGATCCAACGCGGGGACGGGGGCGAAGTATACAATTCACGCATGAAGATCACGCACCGCAATGCAGACGGCTCGCCGCGCTACACGAACCATCTCATTACGCAAACCAGCCCCTACCTGCGGCAGCACGCGCACAACCCGGTGGAGTGGTACCCATGGGGGGTGGAGGCCTTCGAACGGGCGCGGCGTGAGAACAAGCCGGTGCACCTGAGCATCGGCTACTCGGCCTGTCGCTGGTGCCACGTGCTCGAGGAGGAGAGCTTCGAGGACGAAGCCACCGCGGGCATCCTCAACGACCTGTTCGTGAACATCAAGGTCGACCGCGAGGAGCGTCCCGACATCGACCGCATCTACCAGATCGCGCAGCAGATGCTCACGCAGCGCGGCGGCGGCTGGCCGCTGACCATGATGCTCGCGCCCGATAGCCAGCGGCCTTTCTTCGGCGGCACCTATTTCCCCAAGGAAGCGCGCCACGGCCTGCCGGCCTTCAAGGACCTGCTGCTACGGGTCGCCGAGTTCTACCGCGATCACGCCCCGGAGCTGCGGGCGCAGAACGATGCGCTCATGGCCGCCTTCGTCGAGCTGGACGCGCCGCCGGCCTCGGCGACGGTGGCCTTCACGGACGCCCCCGTCGCCTTGTTCCGCCAGCAGAGCGAGCGCGTGTTCGACGCGCGCAACGGCGGGTTCGGCGGGGCGCCAAAGTTCCCGCAGCCACAGATGATCGCGCGCCTGCTGCGCGACTGGCGAGCGAGCGCGGATGGGCCGCAACCGGACCTGCAGGCCCTGTACATGGCTACCCTCAGCCTGCGTCGCATGGCCGAGGGGGGCCTCAACGACCAGCTCGCCGGTGGCTTCTGCCGCTACACGGTGGATGCCACCTGGACGATTCCGCACTTCGAGAAGATGCTCTACGACAACGGCGCTCTGCTCGCGGTCTATGCGCAGGCGGCCGTGGCCACCGGCGACCAGGCGTACGCCCGCGTCGCCCTCGAGACCGCCCAGTGGACGATGCGCGAGATGCAGTCCGCGGACGGCGGCTATTACTCAAGCCTCGATGCCGACTCCGAAGGGCACGAAGGCAAGTTCTACGTCTTTGAACGCGAGGAGGTGCGCGCCGCGCTCACCGCGGAGGAATTCAAGGTGTTCGCGCCGCGCTACGGCCTGACCGAGCCCGCGAACTTCGAGGGCCGCTGGCACCTGTACACGGCGGCCTCCCTCGAGGACCTCGCGAGCGCCTCAGCACTCGCGCCGCGGCGGCTCGTCGAGCTGCTCGCGTCCGCGCGCGAAAAACTGCTGGCGCTGCGCGCCATGCGCGTCCGCCCGGCGCGCGACGACAAGGTGCTCACCTCCTGGAACGCCCTCATGATACGCGGCATGGCGATCGCGGCGCGCGCGCTCGGACGCGCTGACCTGGCCGATTCGGCGGCGCGCGCGCTGGCCTTCATTCGCGGCACGATGTGGCGCGATGGCCGTCTGGTGGCGACCTACATGGCCGGGAAGGCCCACCTCAACGCTTACCTGGATGACTACGTCTACCTGATCGATGCGATCCTGGAATTGCAGCAGGTGCGCTTCCGCGCGGACGAACTCAGCTTCGCCCAGCAGTTGATCGAGGTGGTGCTCGGGCGCTTCGAGGACAAGGACGGTGGCGGTTTCTATTTCACCTCCGACGATCACGAGGTGCTGATACACCGCCTCAAGCCCTTCAGTGACGATGCCATCCCCGCGGGCAACGGCATCGCGGCGATCGTCCTGCTGCGCTTCGGGCACCTGCTCGGCGAGCCGCGCTACCTCGCGGCGGCCGAGCGCGCCTTGGCGGCGGCATGGCCCGCGCTGTCCCAGCACCCGCAGGGCCATGCGACCCTGCTGACCGCGCTCGAGGAACTGCTGCATCCGCCGCGTATCGTGCTCATACGGGGTGCGGCGGAGGCGGTGGAGGGATGGCGCGCGGAACTCGCCCGGCTGTACGCGCCGCGCCGCATCGTGCTCGCGATCGGGATCGATGCGAGCGGGCTGCCGTTAGCCCTCGCCGACAAGCCCGCCCGCGCGGGCGGCGCCGTCGCGTACGTCTGCCGCGCCAGCACGTGCTCGGCGCCGCTGGATTCACTCGCCGCGCTGGTCAGCGAACTGCGGGAGACGCAGGCTGACTGAGGCGCGGCCGCCCTAGGAGAGCAGCTCGACGTTGCCGCCAATCGCCGCGGTGTTGATGCTGAGCGTCCGCTCGGTGGCGAAGCGCAGCAGGTAGTGCGGGCCGCCGGCCTTGGGGCCGGTACCTGAGAGCCCCTGGCCGCCGAAGGGCTGCACGCCGACCACCGCGCCAATCATGTTGCGGTTGACGTAGGTATTACCCACCGCCAGCGAGCGAAACACGTGCTGCGCGACGCTTTCCAGGCGGCTGTGCACTCCAAGCGTGAGGCCAAACCCGGTGCGGCGGATCGCATCGAGCACCTTCGGCAGCTCGCCACTGCGATAACGCGCGATATGCAGGATGGGACCGAACTCCTCGGTCTTGAGCTGGTCGAGGCTCGTCAGCTCGAAAAGCTGCGGTGCGAAGAAGTGTCCGCGCTCCAGCCCCGCGGGCAGCTCGCACGCGTACAGCAGCTTCGCTTCCCTGCGCATGCGCTCGGCATGCGCGCGCAGGCGCTGTTGCGCGGGCGCGGAGATCACCGGACCCACGTCGGTGGCGACCTGGGCCGGGTCACCGATGACCATGCAGCGCATGGCCCCGGTCAGCATCGCGATGACGCGATCGGCGATCTCCTCCTGCAGGTACATCACCCGCAGCGCCGAGCAGCGCTGGCCAGCGCTGGTGAACGCCGAGGTGACCGCGTCATCGACCACCTGCTCGGGCAGGGCGGTCGCATCAACCACCATCGCGTTGACGCCGCCGGTCTCGGCGATCAGCGGCAGAATCGCCCCGTCACGGTTGGCCAGCGCGCGATTGATGGTCGCCGCGGTGGCGGTGGAGCCGGTGAAGGCGACACCGGCGAGCGCCGGGTGCGCGAAGGCGACCTCGCCGAACGCCGGCCCATCCGCGGGCGTGAGCTGCAGCACCGCCGGCGGAACGCCCGCGGCGTGCAGCAGGCGTGTCGCCGCGTGCGCGACCAGCGGCGTCGCTGGCGCCGGCTTGGCGACCACCGCATTGCCAGCGGCCAGCGCCGCGGTGACCTGGCCCATGAAGATCGCCAGCGGAAAGTTCCAGGGGCTAATGCAAACGAACACCCCGCGCCCGCTCAGCGAGAGCGTGTTGAGCTCACCGGTGGGGCCCTGCAACTCAGTCGGGGCCGAGAACGCCTCGCGTGCGCGCGCCGCGTAGTAGCGGCAGAAATCCACCGCCTCACGCAGCTCCGCCACCGCGTCCGGCAGCGTCTTGCCCGCCTCGCGTACCAGCAGACTCAGGAATTCGCCGCGGCGCGCCTCGAGGGCATCGGCCGCGCGCTCCAGGCACGTCGCCCGCTCCCGCGCCGGGGTCGCATCCCACCCCGGCTGTGCCTGGTGCGCCGACTCCAGCGCCTGGCGGATCTCCCGGGCCGTCGCATCACGTGTCAGGCCGACGACGACACGCGTATCGGCGGGTGAATTGACCGGCACCCGCGCATCGCGCGCGGTCGCACCATCGATGATCGGGCCGCCGAGGTATTCGCCGGCGAAGGCGCGCACCTGCGCCTCGAGCGCGGCGAGCGTCGCGGGGTCGCCGAAATCCTCGCCGAGCGAGTTGGCGCGCTCCGCCCCATAGAGCGCGCGCGGTTCACGGATGCGCGGCTGGCCAGAAACCTCTTCGGCACTCAAGGAAGCGATGGGGTCACGCACAACCTGCTCCACTGGCAAATCCGGATTTAGGAACTGATGGACGAAGGAACTGTTGGCGCCGTTCTCGAGCAGGCGCCGCACCAGATATGGCAGGAGGTCCTCATGGGTGCCGACCGGGGCGTACACCCGCACCGGGGGCAGGGCGGGGACGTCCGCGCGCGCGGCCGCGTACAGCGCCTCGCCCATGCCGTGCAGGCGCTGGAACTCGTACTTCGCCCCCGCCCGGGCCAATGCCAGGACCGCGGCCACGGTGAACGCGTTGTGCGTGGCGAACTGCGGATAGATCGCGTCGCCCGCGGCGAAGAGGATCCGCACGCACTGCAGGTAGCTCGCGTCGGTGGCCGCCTTGGACGTGTAGACAGGAAAGCTCGCGAGCCCGCGCTCCTGGGCGCGCTTGATCTCGCTGTCCCAGTAGGCGCCCTTCACCAGGCGCACGCTCATGCGCCGTCCGCTGTCGCGGGCGAGGGCCGCGACCCACTCGAGCAGGCGCGGCGCCCGACGCCCGTAGGCCTGCACCGCGAGGCCGAGTCCGTCCCAGGCGCGCGTCTGAGGATCCCGGGCGAGCGTCTCGAGGATCGCGAGCGAGAGATCCAGGCGGTCGGCCTCCTCCGCGTCGATCGTGAAGCCGATGCCAGCGCGCGCGGCGGCAAGCGCCAGCTCGAGCATGCGCGGTGTGAGCTGCCGCGCGACCCGGACGCTCTGCGGCAATGAATAGCGCGGCTCAAGCGCCGACAGCTTCACTGAGATTCCCGAGCGCGCATGCGTCGCCCCGGGAGCCTGCGAGCCCAGAACCTCGATCGCGTGCGCATAGGAGTCGAGGTAGCGCTGCGCGTCCGTCGCGGTGCGCGCGCCCTCGCCCAGCACATCGAAGGAACACAGGGATAGGTTCGGTTCGGTACGTCCGCGCGCCAGCGCCGCGCCGATCGACTCGCCGACGATGAAGGCATGGCCCATGAGCTGCATCGACTGGCGCAGCGCCGCGCGCACGATCGGGGCCACCAGGGGCGCGGTGAGGTTCGCCGCGGTGAACTCCCCGGACAGCTCGGCGGTGACGTTGGGCAGCAGGCGCCCGGCGGCACCGAGCAGCACGAAGCCGGTGCGCAGCAGCGCCGCCATGTCCTGAGGAAGTGCGCTCTGGCGCATCGTCGCCAGGCGCTCGGCGATCAGCTGGTCCGCGCGTTTGGCATCCGGTGTGCGCAGCAGGGCTTCGGCGAGTCCCATCAACGCCTTTCCCTGGGCGCTGTCGAGCGGGAACTGCTCAAGCATCTGCTCCACGAGGGGTCGGGCGCGCTCGTCGCCGCGGGCCACCTCCACCCAGCGCGCCGCCTGAACACTCGCGGACCTGAGCGCGGGCATCGCGGGGCCGAGGTCGGCGACGATCTGTGCGCGCGCGGCGGCCTCCGGACGCAGCGTGGCGGCGCGTACGGACTCGCGCAGCACCGCGAGCCCTCGGCCACCGGTTCCCACCGCTGATTCCACTGCCGCCATGAATTTGACCACTTTTCTAGTTGATTACGCTCATGTTAGTCTTTCATCCAGAGATTATTTTTACGTTTTAGGGCTTTTAAGAGTTGAATCGACTGCCATGAGCTCGAAGACCCCCTTCCCGGCCACCCCCAACCCCGGGCCGCCTCGAGCGCTGGATCGCATTGATCGCGGGTTGCTCGCCCGACTGCAGCAGGACGGGCGCACGCCGGTCTCGCAGCTGGCGCGCGAGGTCCACCTCACCGTGACCCCGACGCTTGAGCGCGTGCGGCGCCTGGAGGCGGCCGGCTACATCGAGGGCTATTTCGCCCGGCTGAACCCCGGGCGGCTGGGGCTGGGATTGCTCGCCTACGTGGAGGTCTCGCTGGACCGCACCACGCCTGATGCCTTCGAGCGCTTCAAGCAGGTGATGCTCGCGCACGATGAGGTCATGGAGTGCCACATGGTCGCCGGCGGCTTCGACTACCTGCTCAAGGTGCGTGTCACGGACATGGAGAGCTACCGGCGCTTCCTCGGCGATCGCATCGCCTCGGTGCGTGGAGTGCAGCAGACCCACACCTACTTCGTCATGGAAGAGGTGAAGTCCACGCACCGCATCATCGTGCCCGAGGGCGCCTAGCCGAGCACCTGGGCCGTCGCGCGCGCCACGTACTCCAGGTTCTCCGCGCGCAATCCCGCGAGGTTGATGCGGCTGTCCTCGGTCATGTAGATGTGGTGCTGGGTGCGCATCCGCCGCACCTGCTCGGGGGTGATCCCGAAGAACGAGAACATGCCGCGCTGGCTGGCGATGAAGCTGAAGTCGCGCCGCGGACAATGGGCACGCAGCTGCCGCACGAGCTCGTGGCGCAGCCCGGTGATGCGCTTGCGCATCCCCTCCAGTTCCCCCGCCCAGTCCTCGCGCGCGGCCGCGTTCGAGAGTATCCGCCGCACGATCTCCGCGCCGTGGTCGGGGGGCATGGACCACATGCCGCGCGCCAGCCGCACGAGCTGGCTCAGGGCCGCATCCCCGCCCGCGCTGCTCTCAGTGACGATGTGCAACGCTCCGGTGCGCTCGCGGTAGAGCCCGAAGTTCTTCGAGCAGGAGACCGCGCAGACAAGCTCGGGCAGTTCCGCGCTGAGGAGGCGGATGGCGAAGGCGTCCGCATCCGGGCCCTCGCCCAGACCCTGGTAGGCCATGTCGATGAACGGCAGCAGCGAGCGGCGCTTGACCAGCTCCCGCACGGCGCGCCACTCGTCCTGGGAGAGATCGGCGCCGGTCGGGTTGTGACAGGAGGCGTGCAGCAGGACGATGGCGCGGGGCGGCAAGCGCTCCAGCGCCGCCATCATCGCGCCGAACTGGACCCCGCCGGTCTCAGGATCGAAGTACGGGTAGCGCTCGAGCTTGAGACCGCTGCCGGCCAGCAGCGGCACGTGGTTCGCCCAGGTGGGAGTGCTCACGTGCACGACCGCGTCCGGGGCGGCCGCGCGGATCAATTCCGCGCCGAGCCGCAGGGCACCGCAGCCCCCCGGGGTCTGCACCGTGCGCACGCGGCCGGCCTTGAGCGCCGGATGCGCGCCGAACACCAGCTGCTCCATCTGCTGATTGAAGCCGGCATTGCCCGCGGGACCGACGTAGGTCTTGGTCGTCTGCTCCGCGATGAGCGCGGCTTCGGCGGCGCGCACGCAGGCGAGCACCGGGGTCTCGCCGCGGTCGTCGCGGAACACCCCGACTCCAAGGTCAACCTTGCGCGGGTCCTGGTCGGCGCGGAACGCCGCCATGAGCCCCAATATCCCATCGGCGCTGATGAGCTCGAGCTTTTCAAACACGCGAAGACTCCGTGATCCTTAGTGGCTGGGGAGCGCGGCGATGGCCCGCGCGCGGGCCGCCTCGAACTCATCGCCCGGCTTCCAGGTGGGCATGGCGTCGGCCTGGGCGATGACCCAGGCGGACAGCATGTCCAGGCGCGCATCCTCGATCATGCCGTCGAAGTTCCAGCTGGTATCGAGCTTGTCCCCGGGCTGGTGGTACTTCCTCAGCTCCCAGTCCTCGATCTGCTTGCGACCCCAGCCCGCCGGCTGGCCGATGAAGTCCGTGCCCTCGGCGAAGAACAGCGCCGGGACACCGATCTTGGCGAAGGAAAACTGGTCTGAACGATAGTACGAGCCACGGTCCGGGAACTGGTCGCCCTGGAGCGTGCGTCCCTGCGACTTCGCGAGGGTGTCGGCGACCCCATCCAGCGAGGACTTGCCCATGCTGATCAGCGTCACATCGCGGGTGCGTCCGAAGATGTTGCCGCCATCGATGTTGATGTTCGCCGCGATCAGGCCCGCGGGCACCGAGGGGTGCTCGGCGTAGTACTTGGAGCCCAGCAGACCGCGCTCCTCGCCTGCCACGAACAGCGCGATGATGGAGCGCCGCGGACGCTCGCGCAGCCTCGCGAAGGCGCGTGCGACCGCGAGTACCTGCGCGCAGCCGGAGGCGTTGTCCTGCGCCCCGTGGTAGATGCGGTCGCCGCTGGCATCGGGCTCGCCGATGCCGAAGTGATCGTGGTGCGCGCTCAGCAGGACCACCTGCGCGGCCAGCTTCGGGTCATTGCCCGGCAGGATGCCGCCGACGTTGGCTGTCTGCACGCGCGAGATCGCGTTGCTGTAACTCAGCGAGGCGCGCAGCCCCAGCGGCACCGGCTTGAACGCGCGCGAGCGCGCCGCCGTGACCAGCTTGGCGAGGTCATGGCCCCCGGCCTTCACCAGGCGTCGCACCGCATCCTCCGTGGCCCACGCCTTCACCTTCAGGCGCGGCTCACCGGCGGCCGGCAACTCGAACTGCTCACCACCCCAGGAACTCTGCACCACCTGCCACGGGTAGCCCGCGGACGGGGTCGTGTGGATGATGATGACGCCAGCGGCGCCCAGTCGTGCGGCGGTCTCGTACTTGTAGTCCCAGCGGCCGTAGTAGAGGCGGCGCTTGCCGGCGAACAGGTTCGGGTCCCAGTCCGGGTCGTTGTTCATCACCACGAGGATCTTGCCCGTGAGGTCCACGCCCTTGTAGTCGTCCCACTGGAACTCGGCGGCCTGGATGCCGTAGCCGACGAACACCAGCTCGGCGTTCTCGATCGAGACCGACGGCTCCTGCAGGCCGCTCGCGGCGATGTAGTCGGTGCGCCAGGCGAGGTCGGTGTTGCCGTTCTTACCCTGGAAGCTCCAGGTCGCGGGGAACTGCGACTTGAGTGCCACGATGTCGAAGGGCTGCTGCCACTCGCCACTGGCGAAGGCGGGCTGGTAGCCCATCGACTCCAGCTGGGTCTGCAGGTAAAGCCGCGCCAGCTGGTCGCCGCGCGTGGCCGGCCCGCGACCCTCGAGCAGGTCGGAGGACAGGAAGCGGACCGGGCCTTCGAGGGATGCGCGCGTGATGTAGGTGCGCGCGGCCTTGTCGACGTCTTCCGGAATGGTGGGAACCTGCGCCACGGCGAGCGTCGCCATCAGGCAGCCCAGGAACAAGGGCATTCTTATCAGCGTGCGGATCTGGGTCACGGCTAGCGCCTCGCGCCTGAAAACGGGGCCGCAACGGTAGCACGCAGCCGCACAATCGCGCGTGCCCCGCGCGGGTCCGTCAGGGCCCGGCGACGATCCCCCACGGGCCCCGGCCCACGGCAACCCTACCCAGCACCGTCAGGGTGTCGGTGTCGACGATCGTCACGTCCCCGGAACTGCCGTTGGCGCTGAGCAGGCGACGCCCGTCCCGCGTCAGGGCGATGCCCCATGGCCGAGCCCCGGCGGGGATTTCCCGCAGCAGCTTGCCGTCCGCGGCCGTGAGCACCGCGAGAGTCCCGCCGCGTCCGGTGCTCACGTACAGCCGCTCGCGCGGGGCATCCATGATGATGCCCATCGGCTTCGCGTCCTTGCGCATCTGCAGCAGCTCGGTCGCCGGGGCGCCCGAGGGCAGCGACACGCGGTACACCGAGGCGTCGCCCTCCCCGGTGACGTACGCGGTGGAGCTGTCGGGTGAGAAGGCGACATCCCGCGGCCGCGTGCCCACGAGCACCGTGTGCAGCACCTTGCGCGTGGCCACATCGATGATGGCCACGTTGTTGTCGGACTCGCTCGTGACGAGCAGCCACTGGCCATTGGGGGCGAGTCGCACCCCCTCCGGCTCATGTCCCACGGGGATGCTCGCGGTGACCTTGCCGCGGGCGATGTCGATCACGCTCACCTTGGCGGCGTCCTCGTCCGTCACGAAGAGGCTGTGCTCGTCGCGGCTGAGCTCGACGCGCTCCGGATCGGTCACGCCCCTGAGCACCCGCGCCGCCCTCAGTCCCACGGTATCGACGATCACGACCCCGTCGGCCTTGGGATCGCGCGGTAGCTTGGCGCACTGCTGATCGGTGAGGGGTGGCGGGCATTTGGGCAGCCCGCTCACCACCACGTACAGCTGTCGTCCGTCACGGCTGAGGACCATCCCGCGCGGCCGCTTGCCCACGGGGATCGTCGCGACCGATTCCATTCGCGCGGTGTCGATGACGCTGACCGTCGCGTCGTCCTCATTGGATACGTAGGCGCGCGCTGCGTGTGCTTGGCCGCAGGCCAGGACGCAGGCCAGGATAAACAGCGATGGCACGTGGCCAGCGACTAAAGATCGGCTGCGGATCATAGACTTACAACTCCCCAGAACTCACCCAGGCACCCAGCATACTCAAAAAAGACGCAAGTCCCACTTGGCCTCCCCCGGCATGATAAATTATCGCGCCCCCTCCACTATTCTCTGGTCGTCCATGTCCAAAAACGCCCATTCCGAGCCATTACCTCCCCTGGTCGTGACGAACGCCCTGATGTTCTCTATAACCATGGGCGTGGCCGTGATTCTTGTGCCGTGGTACGGACTTACGCACGGATTCACGACCGCCGACTGGATCGTGGCGCTGTGTTTCACGATGGCCAACGGTATCGGCATCACCGCGGGCTACCACCGCCTGTGGGCACACAAGACCTACGAGGCTCACTGGAGCGTGCGGCTGTTCCTGCTGGTCTTCGGCACCATGGCGCTGCAGAACAGCGCCCTCTTCTGGTGCAGCGGTCACCGCACCCACCACCTGAACGTGGATGACGAGGACAAGGACCCCTACTCAGCCCGCCGCGGCTTCTGGTTCTCCCACATCGGCTGGATGCTGCGCGAGTACCCGAGCGGCAAGCCCGACTTCAGCAATATCCCGGACCTCACGCGCGATCCGATGCTGGCCTTCCAGCACCGCCACTACCTGCCGCTGCTGCTGCTCGCCAACTTCGGCCTGCCGCTGCTGGCGGGCCTGATATTCCACGACGTCCTGGGGATGCTGCTCCTGGCAGGCGTCGCCCGCCTGGTCTGGAGCCACCACGTCACCTTCTTCATCAACTCGCTCGCGCACATGTGGGGCACGCGGCCCTACACCGAGGACAACTCGGCGCGCGACAACCCGGTCCTGGCGGTCCTCACCTATGGCGAGGGTTACCACAACTTCCACCACATCTTCGCGCACGACTACCGCAACGGCGTTCACTGGTGGCAGTGGGACCCGACGAAGTGGTTCATCGGCGCGCTGTCCTTCGTCGGGCTCACGCGTCGCCTGAAGCGCACCCCGTCGTTCCAGATCCAGCGGGCGCTGCTGGCCATGCAGTTCCGGCGCGCGCAGGACCGCCTGGCGTCCGCGCCCGCGATCGCCGCCTCGCGCCTCGAACCGCTGCGCGCTCGCCTCGCTCACGAATACGACAGCTTCCTAGCCGCTGTCGCCGACTGGGCGAAGGTCAAGGAGCAGTGGCTCGGGGACAAGAAGCGCGCGGTGCTCGAGCAGTGGGACCAGGTGGACCTGCAGAGCAAGCTGCGTGACATCGAGCGCGGGCTGCGCCTGCAGAGCCGCCGGCTGCGCGATCTCCACGCGCAGATCGCCTAGCGATTCGCGTCGGGCGCGCCCGAGCGGCGCGCCGCCCCTGCTCTCGCCGGAGTTCCCGAGCGGCCGCCGCCGCCGCTGGCACCGCCTGTTTCCTTCGGGCACCATGCGCGCCATGGGTCGCATCTTCGAAGTCCGCAAGCACACGATGTTCGCGCGGTGGAACCGCATGGCGAAGCAGTTCGCGCGCATTTCCAAGGACCTCACGATGGCCGTGAAATCCGGCGGCGCGGACCCGGCCTCCAACCCGATGCTGCGCCGGACGATCCAGAACGCGAGCGCGGTCAACATGCCCAAGGACAAGGTGGACGCGGCCATCAAGCGCGCCGCCGGCCGCGATGCGGCCAACTACCACGAGGTGATCTACGAAGGCTACGCGCCCCACGGCGTGGCGTTGCTCGTGGAGACCGCCACCGACAACCCCACGCGCACGGTCGCGGGCGTGCGCAACATCCTCACCAAGGGCGGCGGGAACCTCGCCACCCACGGCAGCGTGAGCTTCCTGTTCCGCAAGATGGGCGTGTTCCGCCTGAATCTTGAGGGGCTCGACCAGGACGACCTCGAGCTGTTCCTCATGGATCACGGCCTCGACGAGATGGGCGAGAGCACCGGCGAGAAGGGTGAGCCGCAACTGGTCATCCGCGGCGCCTTCGCCGACTTCGGCCACCTGCAGGAAGCCCTCGAGAGCCGGGGCATCACACCCGTGTCCGCCGAGCACGAGTACATCTGCACGGTGCCGTCCGAGCTGCCCGAGACCCAGGCCACCGAGGTACTCACCGTGATTGACAAGCTCGAGCAGGACGATGACGTGCAGAAGGTTTTCCACACCCTCGCCTGAGTCGCTGCACCGTGGCAGCCGACGCGCTATCCTTTGGCGCGTGGAAGAGTACCGCCTCGAACCCGCCCGGCCCGCGGATGCTCCCCGGCTGGCGGCCATGTCGCAGCAGTTCGTGGAGGCGGGACTCAAGCCGGCCTGGGGCGAGACGCGCATCGGCTGGCACATGCGCGACGCGGACAGCGTCGTGCTGACCGCCCGGGGGATACGCGCCGTCGCCGGGTTCGCGATCATGCGCTACGCGGACGAGAGCGCCCACCTGAACCTGCTCGCCGTGGCGCCCGAGTATCGCCGCCAGGGAATCGCGCGTGCACTCATCAACTGGCTCGAGGGCACCGCTCTCACGGCGGGCGCCTTCGCGATCGGGCTGGAACTGCGCGCGGGCAACGCCGCGGCGCGGGCCTTCTACGCCTCACTGGGGTACCGCGAGTGCGGCGAGGTGCGCGGCTACTACCAGGGTGTGGAGAGCGCGATCCGGCTCACGCGCGACGTACGCGCGAGCCGCGAGACTCCGGGGACGCGCGAACCGTCCCCGTAGGTTACTTGCGGGCGTCGAGCTTGAACTCGAACTCGTAGTTGTGCGCCCCGTCCGCGGCCACGGTGATGACCATCTTGCCGGTAAGGCCCACCAGTTCCCCCGTCGCCGAGTCCGGCACGACCGTGATCTTCGCGTCCGGCTCGCCCTTGTGCATCGTGGCGCTGTGCTGGAGCACGAAGCTGCCCTGCGCGCCCTTGAGTTTGCCGGTGACGCGCTCGAGCGCCACGTAGCCGGCCGAGCCCTTCACCTCGGTCTGCAGGGCCAGCATCTCGCCCTTGCTCGCTCCCTCGAGGTCGCCATGGAAGCGCTTGTCGATCGTCAGGCGGCTCAGGTTCGCCGCGCGCGCGATCTGCGTGTCGGGTTTCTGGGGCACGACCTTCACGTCGAATGATCCCGTGGCGCGCTGGTTCATGCGTTCATTCTCCTTCGGCGGTGGGGCTCAGTCGGGCATCGGCGTCATCTGCGCGGCCAGGGCGTCCTCGAAACCGAAGTCGCGCAAGTCACGCACACGTTGTGGGAAGAGTACGCCATCCAAGTGGTCGACCTCGTGCTGAACGACGCGTGCGTGGAAACCCTCGACCGTGCGATCGATGGGCGCGCCCCGCGCATCGCACCCCTGATAGCGCAGGCGCCGGAAGCGCGGCACCAGTCCACGCATTCCCGGGACCGACAGGCACCCCTCCCACCCCTGTTCCTGCTCGTCATCCAGCGGCCTCAGCAGCGGGTTGACCAGCACGGTGTAGGGGACGGGGGCGATGTGCGGATAGCGCGGATTCTCCTTCAATTCGAAGATGACCACGCGCGCGCTGACCCCGATCTGGGGGGCCGCGATGCCGGCGCCATGCAGGGCGCGCATCGTCTCGTCCATGTCCGCGATCAGCTCGGCGAGGCCGGCATCGAAGCGCAGCACCGGGGCTGCGACCTCGCGCAGCAGCGGCTCCCCCATCCTCAATATCCGGCGTACGGCCATGGCCTAGGCGCCGGCGACCGGGTCGCCGGTCACGACGGGGATGGAGATGCGGTGGTCGCGGAACTTAAGCTTCTGAACCTGCCCCGCGCTGGCCGCGACCGCGCGTTCCGCGCGCGCCACCGCCTCGCTGACGAGGTGGTGGTGAGGTGAGAGGTCACACACCGGGTCGGCGTTGTCGGCGTCCCCGGTGAGAAGGTACGCCTGGCAGCGGCAGCCGCCGAAGTCCGTGTCGCGCTCCGGGCAGCTCGCGCAGGGTTCCTTCATCCAGCCCTGCCCGCGGAAGCGGTTGAAGGCGGTCGATTCGTACCAGATCTCACGCACCGGGGAGGTGCGCACGTTCGGCAGCGCAAGCCCGGGGAGCATGCGCGCGGCGTGGCATGGCATCGCCGTGCCGTCCGGGGCGACCGCCAGAAACACCGACCCGAGCCCGCTCATGCACGCCTTCGGGCGCACCTCGAAGTAGTCGGGCACCACGAAGTAGACCTGCATGCGGTTGCCGACGCGCGCGCGGAAGGCGCGCGTCACCTCTTCCGCCCGCTCCAGCTGCGCGCGGCTGGGCAGCAGCTGCTCACGGTTCAGCCACGCCCACCCGTAGTACTGGGTGTTGGCGAGTTCCACGTACTGCGCGCCCATGCGCTCGGCCATGGCGAGGATCTCCCCGACATGGTCGATGTTGTGCCGGTGCAGCACCACATTGAGGACCATCGGGTAGTCGTACTGGCGGATCAGGGCCGCGACCTGCGCCTTCAGTTCGAAGGTGCGGGTGCTCGAGAGGAAATCGTTCATCTCGCGCGAGCTGTCCTGGAAAGACAACTGAATGTGGTCCAGGCCGGCCCGCTTGAGCGCGCCGATGCGCGCCTCGCTGAGCCCGATGCCTGAGGTGATGAGGTTGATGTAGAACCCGAGCGCGCGCGCCTCGGCCACGATGCTCTCCAGATCATCGCGCGCCAGCGGCTCGCCGCCCGAGAGGCCCAGCTGCACCGCGCCGAGCGCGCGCGCCTCGCGCAGCACCCGCAGCCAGTCATCGGTGGAAAGCTCCGCACCCGTGTTGGCGAATTCGGTCGGGTTGTAGCAGAACACGCAGTGCAGGGGGCAGCGGTAAGTGAGCTCGAGCAGCAGCCATAGCGGCGGCCCAGGGGTGCGTCCCGGCGCCGCGGCCGCGAACGCCGCGCTGGGCGCGGCGAGGCCATGTCCCACCGGTGGCAAGTCACTCACGCGCGCAACTCCAGCCAGCGCTTCCCGATCGCCAGCGCCACGAATGCCTCGACATCGGGCCCCAGGCCTGTGGCGCCATAGGCTAGCTCCAGATCCGCGACGATGTCGCCGAGGCTGCGCACGCCGTCGCAGCGGCTCATGATCGCCCCGGCGCTGCCGTTGAGCTTTACCATCCCTTCCGGGAACAGCAGTACGTGCGCATCCTGCGCCGGTTCCCACTGCAGGCGCAGCCCGTGCCCGAGCACCGGCTTCGAGGCCGCCTCGATCGCGCTCACGCGTTCACCCCATAGGCAAGCGCGAGGGCATCGTTCATCTGCCACAGGACGTCGAGCTTGAACTGCAGTATCTCAAGGGCGCGTTCCTGCTCGGCGCGCGTGCGGAAACGCGCAAGCGTGGTGGCGAGCCCGAACTCCACGTCGCGCCGGGCAAGGCTCACGCGGCTCTGGAAGTACTTAAGGCCCGTGACATCGATCCACGGGTAGTGCTCCGGCCACGTGGCCAGGCGCTGCTTGTGGATCTCCGGGGCGAACAGCTCGGTGAGCGAGGCGCATACGCTCTCCGGCCAAGGCGCGCGCCGGGCGAAGTTGACGTAGGCGTCGACGGCGAAGCGCACGCCAGGGCGCACCTCAGTTAGGCTCTCCACCGCGGCGCGCGTCAGTCCGACCGCCTCGGCCAGGCGCAGCCACGAATCGATCCCGCCCGGATCATCCCCATGACCGTCGTGGTCCAGGATGCGCCGCACCCAGTCGCGGCGCACCGCGCGGTCATCGCAGTTGGCGAGGATCGCGGCATCCTTCACCGGGATGTTGATCTGGTAGTAGAAGCGATTCGCCACCCAGCCGCGGATCTGCTCAGGGGTCGCCCTGCCGGTATTGAGCATCACGTTGAAGGGATGGTGGATGTGATAGGCGCGGCCGCGCTCGCGCAGCTTCGCCTCGAATTCGGCCGTGCTCCACGGGAGCGCGCTCACAGCTCGATCTCCAGCCCATCGTGCGCGACCTCGATGCCAAGGCGCGCGAGCGTGGCGCGCTCCGGAGAATCCTCATCGAGGATCGGGTTGGTGTTGTTGATGTGGACGAGGATCTTGCGCACCCCCGCGGGCAGCCGCGCCAGCCACTCGAGCATGCCGCCCGGGCCGGACTGGGGCAGGTGGCCGATGTCGCGGGCGCGCTTGCGCGAAAGTCCCATGCCGATCATCTCCTCGTCACTCCAGAACGTGCCATCCACCATGACGCAGTCCGCGGACCGCATCTCGCGCCACACCGCGTCCGCCATCGAGCCCAGGCCCGGCGCATAGACCACCGAGCGACCGCTGTCCTCATCGCGGATCACGAGCGCGACGTTGTCACCGGGCAGCGGGCGGTCGCGGTTGGGAGAGTATGGGGCGGGTTTGCTGGCCACCGCCACGCCGCGCCATTCGATCCCCAAGACTCCCTCCACCCTGAAGCCGCCACCATCCAGGCGCAGCTCGCGCCGGTGGATTCCACAGAAATGCGCGAGCACGCCGAAAATCGGGTTGCCGCGGGTGAGGTCAGCGTGCGCGTTGTCCGTGCACCAGACCGGCAGCGGCCGCGTCGACTCGCGCAGCATGAAGAGGCCTGTCGTGTGGTCAATTTGCGCGTCCACCAGCACGATGCCCGCGATCGCGGTGTCGCGCGGCGCGCGTCCCGGTTGCAGCACCGGGTTCGCCTTGAGTTGGGCGAGGATGTCGGGGGAGGCATTGACCAGCGCCCACGAGTTCGCGTCCGGGCCGCGGACGGCGATCGATGACTGGGTGCGGGGGAAGGCGCGCAGGGTCGCGTTGCGCAGACCCGAACAGTTACGGCAGTTGCAGTTCCACTGGGGAAATCCGCCGCCGGCCGCGGACCCAAGGACCCGTATTCTCACAAGACATCAGGGCTGGAGCCCAGGTGGCGCCCGGGCCAGAAAGGCCCGGGCCACCGGGAATAGGTGTCAGCGGCGGGCAATGTACATCGTGATTTCCATGCCGAAACGCATCTCGATCGCAGTCGGAACTTCCCAGCGCATGTCGATCTCCTTGAGTAGTGAGTGGAACGATACCGGATCCCCCGCGGTGCCGCAAAGTCCCTAATCGGCGGCCTCTGGCAGCTAATCGCAGGGCGCTCCGCGAGGGGAATAAATAATTTCTAATTCAATGGCTTAGGAGCTTCCCCGCGCTCAATTCGCGCGGCAGCCTCTCCTCAGCGTTCAGGGCCTCCGGCGAGGAATCCTGCGGATGCCGGTTTCGGGCCACGGGCGGCGCGGTGCGCCCCTAACGCTCCGGATCGCGGGTGACCGCCACACGGCGCGTCAGCCGCTCCAGCGAGCGCCGCGCCGCCGCCTTGGCGATGTGCTTGCACCACAGCGGTTCGCGCTGATCGGACTGGCGGCGGAACTTCTCGCAATCGCACGTCCAAAGGATGTGGCCATCCGCGGTGCTCAGCACACGAACGGTCCGGTTCGTGAAGCTGTAGGTTCCCAGCACCTCGTTTTCGGGGGCCTCACGGCGACGGAAGCGGATGGCGACCATGGGGCAAATCCTAGCGCACCTTCAGCTGGGGATGGTCTTTGAATTAACGGTGCGGGGTTTGGGGATTAGCCGCGGATCACGCACCCGCGGCAGCAAGGCACTCAGGAGACGATCTTCGCCTTGATCGCCTCGTACTCCGAATCGGTGATCAGCTTGGCCTCCAGCAGCTGCCGGGCTTCCTGCAGCCGGCGCACGGCATCGACACCGGTCGCCGACGGGGCCATCGGCGCCGAGGTGACCTGAATGCCCCCCGAGCGGGCCCGCAGTTCCTCGAGCTCGCGCACGCGGCGCTTCTCGCGCCACGCCTGGTCCTGACCCTGGCAGATCCGGTAGACCCCCTGCGCCTGATCCTTGCGCAGTCCCGGGAACTGGACCTGGGCGGTTCCCGCGGTCGCAAGCGACGCGAGGTCAGTCGCCTTGCCGACGCGCACGGCCAGATCCGCGCTGAACGTGCCGACGCGCAGCGTGACCTCCTCGAGGTCCTGCCAGCGGATGGTCGAGACATCGAAGCCGCCGAGCAGCCGGCGCGCGAGCACCACCAGGCGCCCGCTGGTGGCGGCGACGAGCAGTCGACGGTGGCCCAGCGCGAATATGCGGCGCTGGATCGCGAAGGCCTCGAGGGTCTCGCCGTCTATCAGCACGGTGCGCAGCTGCGCGAGCGGGCCGCGCAGTTCAACCTCATCGAGGCTCGGCACATCAGTCATTCGCGCAAGCTCCCCGTGGACTCATTTCTGCTTGACGATCTCGGCGCGAAACTCGCGCAGCTTCGTCTTGATCGCGCGCTCGTTGGCCGTCCCCATGCGGATGAGCAGCTTTTGGCCGGCGGGGCGGGCCTCGAGGTCCGCGTCCGCGTATTCGTAGAAGACCTTGGGCTGCGCGAGCGGGACAGGACTGGCGATCTCCGGAGCCTGCAGCAGGTTGTCGATCACCTCGACCAGGCGGTCGTTGAAGTACTTCCCCGGATAACCCAGGTCCTCGTAGGACTGCTGGAACAGCGGGTACAGGCGTTCGTAAACCACCGCGAGGGCCTTCGGATCCGCGCCCGCCACCACCCGCATGAAAGGGGCGTAGCGCTGGTAGTTCTCGGGGCTTAGGGTGGTGAGCTCGCCCTGCGCCGCGATCGCGGTCTGGCCCGGCGTGGGTTTCACGGGGCGCAGGTCCACCGCCACCTTCCTGCGCGAGAGGTTATCGACCGTCACGACCACGTGGCGGATGATGTTCTGCGGGGTTAGGAACTGCTCGACCGGATCGCGGCCCAGCACGCCAGCGAGTGAGTCGCGCGCGAGCTGGTCACTGTCGGTCAGCGCCGGCAGCGCGCTGGTATCAGCGCTCTCGGCCGGTATCGGGTGCGAGATGCGCGGCTCGTCATCGGCCGCGGGAACCGTGGCGACCGCAGGCGTGGCCTCGGCCGCAGGCGCCCCGCGATGCGAGTTCCAGTACCACCCGGCAAGGATGGCCACGGCCACGGCCACCGCGCCCGCGAGCCAGGCGAACCTGCGCCGTGAGGAGGCCTCGACTTCTTCTTCCCACATCCTGCGACACCTTAGAGACAACACCCCGCGGGAGGGGTGACTTTACTCCCCTTTTGCCACGCGGGGCTTCGCGGAGCCGGGCAGGAGGCGTATGCGGACACCGATCGCGCTCTGCACACAGGCCCCGGTGATCGGGTCGTAGCCGACCTCGTCGTTCACCAGGCGATTGGTCGATGCGCCATGCGCGCGTACCGCGTCCTCCCCGTCACCGTGCCCGCCAAAGGCATGCGCCATGGACACGACGCCCGGCTTCAGGTCAGCCGCGGACTTGGCGACACCGACGATGTGGGCGTGCCGAGTCGAGATCTCGACGAGGTCGTCCTCGCGGGCGCCGAGGCGGTCAAGGTCGGACGGATTCAGGTGCGCGTGGTTGGTGCTGCCCTTCGCCCGCAACCGACCCAGGTCCTGCCCGGTGGAATTGAAGAACTGCCGCGTGCGCCGGCAGATGAGCAGGTGTGTCGCCGGCCAATCCTCGTCCATCAGGCGGCCGCTGGCGTCGATCGGCTCGGCGACAAGGCGCCGCAACTGCTCCGGCACCAACTCGGGCGCGAGCTGCAACCGCGCGTCAGCGCCCGCATCCGCTGGCTCCACGCGCAGCCGCGCCTCCGGGAAGAAGCGCCCGCCATCGCGGGTCTCCTCGCGCACACGCGCCAGCGGCACACGGCAACCATGGGTGATTTTCTCCAGCACCTCGAACTTGTCGGGCTTGCGGTCCATCGGCAGCGGCCCGCCCGCGGTGGGGATGGGCGTGCCCAGCCGCCGTGCCAGGCCCCAGAAGAATTCCCATTCATCGATGACGTCGCCGGCCGGTTCCAGCAGCGCCTCGGCGTAGCGAGCGTACGCATCCTCGTAGAACACCTCGGGGGCCGTGGCGATGTCATCGCGCTCCAGGCTGACCTTGGGCGCTATGACATAGTGGGCCAGCCGCGCGCTCTGCGACTGCTTGATGTCGATGCACACGAAGAGTTCGAGGCTCTTCAGCGCGCGCTCGACCTTCTCCTGGTTCGGCCACGCGACCAGCGGATTGCCGCCGACGCATATCAGCGCGCGGATCTGGCCCTCGCCCGCAGTGAGTATCTCGTCCGCCGCCGTCGCGGCGGGCATCTCGAAGCCGGCCATCTGGGTGAGCCCGCGGATGCGTGAGCGCGCGAACCCCTCGCCCCACAGGGGCCTGGGCGGCATCACCTGCGCCTTGCGCGGCGCGGCGGCGCTCAGCACGCGCGGGAAGGGCGCCACCTCACCCTCGCGGCAGAAACGGCCGCAGACAGTGTTGAGCGCCATGACCAGGTGCTCGGTGAGCGCGCCGTTGCGCGACATCTCCGCCCCGGTGCCTGTCGTGGCGACCCCGCGCGGACCGCGCGCGAAGAGGCGCGCGGCGGCGATCAGATCCGCCACCGGCACGTCCGCGCGGCGCGCGGCGTAGGCGGGCGTGAACTCCGCGATCGCCGCGCGCAGTGTCTCGATGCCCTCGACGTGGGCCGCGCAAAACTGCGCGTCGTGCAGGCCTTCGTCGAGGATCAGCTTGAGCATACCGGCGATGAGCGGCGCGTCCTCCCCGGGACGCACCTGCAGGTGGATGTCGGCCAGCTGCGCCACCATGGTGCGGCGCGGGTCCACGCAGATCAGCTTGAGGCCGCGCGCCTTGGCGTCGCGCAGCCGGCGCGAGGGGCTGAACGGGGGCACGCTTCCCTGCCAAGCGTAGTGCGAGGTGAGCGGGTTGTTGCCGATCATCATCGACACGTCCGACTGCGAGAACGCCTGCGGGCCACCCAGCCACGCACCCACCCGCGACCATAGGTAGACCTTCGCCGGCTGGTCGATGGTGATACTGGTGTAGAGGTTGGGGCTGCCGATGCCGGCATGGAAGCCGGCCGCCACCGGCAGCGCCGCGGAGTTCATGAAGCCATAGGTGCCGCAGTAAGTGGCGATGGCGCGCGGCCCGTGCGCCGCGCGGATGGCGGCCAGGCGAGTGGCGATCTCATCGAGCGCAAGCTCGCTGCCGATCGGCGCGCAGGCACCGCTGGCGTCGCGCTTGAGGGAACTGAGCAGCCGTTGTGGATGATAGGTCTGCGCCGGCAGCTCGCGGCCCTTCATGCAGGTGTAGCCGCCATGGAGTGGATCGGCGACATCACCTCGCACCTCGACCGCGCGCCCGTCGACCATCTCGACCTCGATCGCGCAGTTGGCGTGGCAGAACCTGCAAAAGGTCTTGCGGGTTGGCATCGGGAATCCCCTCGCGCGCTACGTGAGCCCATCTTCGGCGCCGGCGCCGCCCTGGATCAATCCTCCATACAGGGGGCCGGCGGCGGCACTACTGTACGCGCTCCGCGCGGCTTGCGGCCGCGCTCCTCCTGCGCCCGCGGGTGTGCTTCAATCCGCCCATGCCGCATGCCTTCCATCCGGCGGTCGCCAACTGGTTCGGCCGCGCCTTCGCGACCCCGACTACCGCGCAGGAGGCGGCGTGGCCTGCGATCGCCGCGCGGCGCCATGTGCTCATCGCCGCCCCCACTGGTTCGGGTAAGACCCTCGCCGCCTTCCTCGCGGTCATCGACGAGCTGGTGAGGAGCGGCATCGCCACTAACGGGCTGCCGGATGAGACGAGCATCGTCTACGTCTCCCCGCTCAAGGCGCTCTCCAACGACATCCACCGAAACCTCGAGGCGCCGCTCGCCGGTATCCGCGAGGAACTCGGCGCGCTCGGTCTGCCGCAGATCGACATCCGCACTTTCGTGCGCACCGGCGACACGCCGCAGCACGAGCGGGCGCGCATGCGCCGCCAGCCCCCGCACATCGTCGTGACCACGCCGGAGTCGCTCTACATCCTGCTCGGCTCGAAGTCCGGGCGCGACATGCTCGCGACGACGCGGACCGTGATCGTGGATGAGATCCACGCGATGGCCGGCAGCAAGCGCGGCGTGCACCTCGCGCTCAGCCTCGAGCGTCTCGAGGCGCTCGCCGGCCGCAAGCTCACGCGCGTGGGGCTTTCAGCCACGCAGAAGCCGATCGAGGACGTCGCGCGTTTCCTGGTCGGCACGCGGAACCTGAACGCCGATGGCAGCGCGGACTGCGCGATCATCAACGCGGGCCACGTGCGCGAACGGGACCTGCAGCTGGAAATCCCCGCCTCGCCGCTGGAGGCGGTGATGTCGGGCGAGGTGTGGACGCAGATCTACGATCGCCTCGCCGCGCTGGTATCCGAACATCGCACGACGCTCGTGTTCGTCAACACGCGCCGCCAGGCCGAGCGGCTCGCCCGGCACCTGTCGGAGCGGCTCGGCGAGGAGCACGTCACCGCCCACCACGGCAGCATGGCCAAGGAATCCAGGCTGGACGCGGAGCGGCGCCTGAAGGCCGGGCAACTGCGCGCGCTCGTGGCCACCGCCTCCCTGGAGCTGGGCATCGACATCGGCGACGTGGATCTGGTGTGCCAGATCGCCTCGCCGCGCTCGATCGCCGCCTTCCTGCAGCGCGTCGGCAGGTCCGGCCACTCGGTGGGCGGTACGCCCAAGGGACGGCTGTTCCCGCTGTCGCGCGATGACCTCGTGGAGTGCGCGGCGCTGCTCGCGGCGGTGCGCCGCGGCGAGCTGGACCGCCTGAACCTGCCGGTGAAGCCGCTGGACGTGCTCGCGCAGCAGATCGTCGCCGAGGTCGCCGCGCGCGAGTGGGATGAAGACGGCCTTTACGAGTTGCTGCGCGGCGCCTTCCCCTACCGCGACCTCGCGCGCGCTGAGTTCGCCGAGATCCTGCGCATGCTCGCGGAGGGCTACTCGACCCGCCGCGGGCGCCACGGCGCGCTGCTTTACCACGACGCGGTGAACCACCAGGTCAAGCCGCGGCCGGCCGCGCGACTGACCGCGCTCACCTCCGGCGGCACGATCCCGGACACCGCCGACTACCAGGTGATCCTCGAGCCGCAGGCGCAGTTCGTCGGCACGGTGAACGAGGACTTCGCGGTCGAGAGCCTGCAGGGGGACATTTTCCAGCTGGGCAACGTCTCCTATCGCATCCTGCGCGTCGAGCCCGGGCGTATCCGCGTTGAGGATGCGCGTGGACAGCCGCCCTCGATCCCGTTCTGGCTGGGCGAGGCCCCCGGGCGCACGGATGAGCTCTCGGCGAGCGTGTCGCGGCTGCGCGCCGAGGTCGCGGCGCATCTTGACGCGGGGATCGAGTCGACCACGGCGTGGCTGGTGGCCGATGCCGGGATCTGCGGCCCCGCGGCGGTGCAGCTGGTGAGCTACCTCGCCGCGGCGCGCATCGCCTTGGGCGCGCTGCCCACGCAGCGCGCCATCATTCTGGAGCGCTTCTTCGATGAAGCCGGCGGCATGCAGCTGATCATTCACTCCCCTTTCGGCAGCCGCATCAACCGCGCCTGGGGGCTGGCGCTGCGCAAGCGCTTCTGCCGCTCGTTCAACTTCGAGCTGCAGGCCGCGGCGACCGAGGACGCGCTCATACTCTCCCTGACCACCGTGCACAGCTTCGATCTGGCCGAGGTCGCGCGCTACCTGCATTCCAACACGGTGCGGCCGCTGCTGATCCAGGCCCTGTGCGCGGCTCCCATGTTCCCGGCGCGCTGGCGCTGGAGCGCGACCATCGCGCTCGCGCTGCCGCGCTTCCGCGGCGGCAAGAAGGTTCCCGCCCCGCTGGCGCGCATGGCCGCCGAGGACCTGCTGACCGCCGTGTTCCCCGACCAGGTCGCCTGCGCGGAAAACCTGCCCGGGGAGTTGGAAGTCCCGGACCACCCGCTCGTGCGCCAGGCGGTGCGCGATTGCCTCGAGGATGCGATGGACATCGATGGCTTCGAGCACGTGCTACGCGCGCTCGAGTCCGGCGCCATCGAGGTCATCGGGCGCGACCTCACGGAACCCTCCCCGCTCGCCCTCGAGGTGCTCTCCGCCCGGCCTTACGCGTTCCTGGACGACGCGCCGCTCGAGGAGCGGCGCACCCAGGCGGTGATCAGCCGTCGCTGGCTCGACCCGCACAGCGCCAGCGACCTGGGACAGCTGGATCCGGAGGCGATTCGCCGCGTCCGCGAGGAGGCGTGGCCGGATGCCACCACCGCGGATCAGCTGCACGACGCCCTGCTGTGGCTCACCTACCTGACTCAGACGGAGGCCGAACGCGGCGCGGGCTGGCTCGCGCTGCTGGAGGAATTGCTCGCGCAGCGCCGCGTCACGCCCTTCACGCATGACGCGACGCGGCTGTGGATCACCGCCGAACGGCTGCCGCTGTTCACGGCAGTGTTCCCCGGCGGCGCGCACGCGCCGCAGGTCGTGGCTCCCGGGCAGCCGCAGGTCCTCGAGCCGGAGGCGGCGCTCGTTGAGGCCGTCCGCGGGCGCCTCGAGGGCTCCGGTCCGGTGACCGCCCAGGCCCTCGCGGATTCCCTGGGTCTTGGCGTCGCGCGCATCGATGCGGCGCTCGCGGCGCTGCAGGCGGAGGGTTTCGCGATGCGCGGCGCGTACTCGGCGGAGGCGGCGCCAGTGAGCGAGTGGTGCGAGCGGCGCCTGCTCGCGCGCATCCACCGCTACACGGTCAAGCGGCTGCGCGCGGAGATCGAGCCCATCGAGGCGCGCGACTTCCTGCGCTTCCTGTTCGACTGGCAACGGGTGGTGCCGGCGCTGCGCATGGAAGGCCCGGACGCGGTGGGGGCGATCCTCGGGCAGCTCGAAGGCTACGAGGCCCCGGCGAGCGCATGGGAAACCGAGATACTGCCCCACCGCATCACCGAGTACGAACCGGCGTGGCTCGATGAGCAGTGCCTCGCGGGGCGCTTCGTGTGGACGCGCCTGGCGCCCCGCCGCGCCGATCCCGAACGCGGCGCGGCGCCGGTGCGCACCACGCCAATCGTGCTGCTCGCGCGCCGCGACGTGCGCCTGTGGTCGAGCCTCACCAGCACGCTCGATCCGGTGAACCTGTCGGGCGGCGCGCAGCGCGCGGGCGATTATCTCGCGGCCCATGGCGCCTCCTTCTTCGATGAGATCGGCGCTGGCACCGGACTCCTTCCCTCGCAGGCCGAGGAGGCACTCGCCGAGCTGGTCGCGCTCGGTCTCATTAACTCGGACAGCTTCGCGGGCCTGCGGGCGCTGCTGGTGCCTTCCGACCGACGCAAGCCGGCGATGGCCGGGCGGCGCCGGCGCCGCATCGCGCTGTTCGGGATGGACGCGGCGGGCCGCTGGTCGCGGATCGCACGCCCCGCGCCGGGTGCCGAACCCGGACGCGCGCTCCAGGACGAGACGATCGAGCACGTGGTGCGCACGCTGCTGCGACGCTGGGGCGTGATCTTCTGGCGACTGCTGGCGCGCGAGGCGCAGTGGCTGCCCCCGTGGCGCGACCTGTTGATGTGCTGCCGGCGGCTGGAGGCACGCGGGGAGATCCGTGGCGGGCGCTTCATCGCAGGCTTCAGCGGCGAGCAATACGCGGCGCCCGAGGCGATCCCGCTGCTGCGGCAGGCGCGGCGCAAGCCCGCCGAGGGGCATCACGTCGCCGTTTCCGGGGCCGATCCGCTGAACCTCGTCGGCATCCTGACGCCCGGGGCGCGGCTGCCGTCGTTGATCGGCAACCGGGTGCTTTATCGCGACGGCGTGCCGATCGCGCTCCTCGCCGGCGGCGAGGTGCAGTTCCTCACCGCGCTGCCGCCCGCGGAGGAATGGGAGGCGCGCAACCTGCTGTTGCGGCGCCACGTGCCGGCGGTGCTCGCCGCCCTGGCCTGAACGCGGCTGGCGGCTGCGCGCCGGTGCGCCTCAACCGCGCCTTCTGGCTCAGCTCTTCTTGTGCTCGTCCTGCCACTTCTTCACGGCGGCCATGGTGTTCGCGACATGCTTGTCGGGATTCATCGCCGTGTAGGAGTAGACGATCTCCCCGCTCGGGGCGATCACGTAGGAGGTCCGGTCAGCGTAGCTGGTGTACTTGAGCATCACCGAGTCGTATTTCTTCATGACGCTGCCGTCGGCATCCGAGCCGACCGCGAACTTGTCGCGGCATTCCTTGGTCGAGAACTCGGTGACCTTGTCGATCGGGTCGTGCGAGACACCGATGACGGAGGCGCCAAGCTCCTTGAACTTGTCGGTCGCCTCGGCGAAGTCGTGCGCCTCGGCGGTGCAGCCTTCCGTGAACACTTTTGGAAAGAAGTACAGCACGACCGGACCCTGCTTGAGGGCGTCGGCGAGGGAGAACTTGAAGCCCTTGCCGGCCAGCGCCGCATCGATGGTGAAGTCCGGCGCCTTGGCGCCGTTGGGGAGCGCCGCGAATACCGGCAGTGCGATGAGGGCGGTGGTGATAGCCGCCGCGAGTAAGCGCCGCATGATCCTCTCCAGTCTTGTGTGTTCAGGGCGTTGGCCCTGAGGAAGAGCCATCATCGGGCAACACAGCCATGCGCGCCAGTGCCACCTGTCTGGCGGCGTTCCTCCGCGTAGCCGACAAGCTCCACGTAGCCACGCCCAGCCGCTGGCGCGCCGGCCCGCGTCCCCTTGAAATCGATGGCGCCTTCCCAGTACCGGGGGCTCGTGCGCAACTCCTGGTCCGCAAGCACGGGCTGGCCGCTAAGGTCCAGCGCAAGCACCGGGACACGGATACGCCAGCCGGACGGATAGCGCACCCCATCGCCTGATACCCACGAACCGGTCGGCTCGAGCGCCACCTCGTCATCGCCCAGCGGCCGCGCCGCCCCCTGGCGGTCGATGAAAGTCCCCGCGCTGTGCGGGTCGCGGTGACCGGCGCGGTCGCGCAGCGCGTAGAACATGAGCGCGCTGCCGTCGTCCAGCTGCAGCGCGAACCAGTCCCACCCGCACTGGCGCGTGCTCAGCGCCCCACTGCCCCATTCGTGGTCGAACCAGGCGAGACCGGTCACCGCCAGCGGCTGCCCGGCCCGTGTCAGTGTCCCCTGCACCACGATGCGGGGCAGGGAGTAGTAGTAACTCGCGCTCCCGGGCGCGGCGGACTTCACGCTCAGGCCCGCGTTCCCGTTGGGCACGGGGGCGCCCGCGGGTGCGAGATCCAGGCGCAACTCGTAGCCGGGCTCGGACGCGCGCAGCCGCCAGCGCGCCCCGGGTCCCTCCGCCAGCGTCCAGTCATCGATCCATACCGCCAGCGGGGAGTCGTGCGCGCCGGCGAGCCCCAGCGCCCCGCGCGAGAGCTTCTGCGCGAACTCGAAACGATGGCCGGCGACGTCTGTGACCGCGAAATGCGCCATGTAGATCTGTCGCGCGCGCCACGCCGATCGTCCGGACCGTGGCGCATCGTCCGCGGCATCCGGCGGCGCGAGCGCGAACCTGAAGAAGGTGAGCTCGAAGCCGAAGCGCTCGCCGCCGGGGCCGAGCAAGTGCCCGGTGAAGTACCACCACTCCTGGCGGAATGTGTCGTGCGCGGCGTGGTCGCGCGGGAACGCGAACGCCCGCGGCGCGAGGGCCTGCGCGAACCCAGGCCCCGCGGCCTGCCCCAGCGGGCCGCCCAGATCCGCCGGCGGCGCCGCGCGCGCGCTCGTCGCGATGAGCAGCAGCACCAGGAAGGGCCCAACGTGAGTCGCACGCACGGTCATTCCTCGCGCAACCCGCGGGCCAGCGGCGCGCGGGCGCCGCGCCATGCCGGGTACACCCCGGCAACGAACGCCGCGGCGAGGGCGAGCAGCAGCGCGTTGGTGAACTGCGGCGCGCTCAGGTGAAGGTCGATCTGCCAGCCGAAGGCGCGCCGGTTGATCACCCGCGTCAGCACGAGGGCGGTGAGCAGTCCGGCTGGGATCGCCGCCAGAAACGCCACGAGTCCCATGAAGAGCGTCTGCGCGATGACGAGCGTCGCGGTGCCCGCGGGAGTCATCCCCAGCGTGCGCAGCAACGCCAGCTGGCGCGAGCGCTCGAGTTCCCAGGCGAGCAGCGCGCTCACGAGCCCGATCGCCGCGACGCCGGCGGCAAGCCAGTAGAGCACGCGCGTGATGATGAACGTCCGCTCGAAGATGCGCATGGACAGTGCGCGGATGTCGGCGTTGGAGCGGATGAACAGCGCCTGCCTGCCGCCCGCCGCGGCGCGCAGCGCCTGGACCATGGCGGCGGCCTTCACGCCCGGATCCAGGTAGATGCCGAGGCCGCCAAGCTCGGTGTCGTGCCAGTTCGCCCGGTACCCGTCGAGGTCCATGAGTATCTCGCCGCGGTCGTTGCCGTACTCGCGGTAGACGCCGGCGATGGGGAAGGCCCGGGGTCCCGCCGCGGTGCTGAGAGCCAGGTCCTGCCCCGGGTGCAGGTCGAGGCGCCAGCTTAAGGGTTCTGAGATGAGGATCGCGCCACCGCGGAAGGCGGCCCACGCGCCGCTCGCATCACCCTGCGTCAGGCGGAACGCGGCGTCGCTGCCGGGCACCAGACGCAGCGCGTTGAGCTCGATCGGGCCGCGCGGCGAACCGACCACCGCGCGCCGCGCCTCGCTGTGCGCGCGCACTCCAGGGGTCGCCAGCAGCGAGCGCATCACCTCGGGATCGAGCCGGCGTGAAAGATCGCCGGAAGGCCCGGGGGCGCTCACGTAGATATCCGCGTGCATGCTCTGCGTGAGCCACTCACGCAGGGACTCGCGGAAACTCTCCACCATCACCGCGACACCGATCATCGCGGTGAGCGCCATGCCCAGCGCCGCGACCGCGACACCGGTACGGCTCAGGGACCCGGCGACGTCGTGAAGCGCGAGGCGGGCCACCGCGTTGCGCCCGGCGAACAGGCGCGCGCCGGCCAGCGCGAGCGCCCGCAGCGCCGCTGGCGTCACCGCCGCCACCGCGAGCAGCAGCAGGAACAGCGCGGCGAACCCGGCAAGCAGGCTGTGCCCGGAAACCGCGACGATCACCGCGGCGAGACCGCCGAGCAACGCCCCGCCGAGCACGAGACGGCGGGCGATGGCGCGCGCGCGCCCCTCGATGACCGAGCGCGCAAGCCCGAGCCGCGGAACTCCGCCCGCGACCTCGAGCGCCGGGATGAGGGCCGCGGCGAGCGCGGTCCCGATGCCCACGGCCACCGCCTTCACCAGGGTGAGGGGGGGCACCGCGAGGCCATTCACGGCCACCACGAAGTAAAGATCGTTGATCGTCTGCGATACCAGGCCCAGCAGCACCCGGCCGATCGCGACGCCCAGCAGGCAGCCACACGCCGCGCCAACGACGCCCAGCAGCAGCGCCTCCCCCAGGACCAGCCGCAGCACCTCGCCGCGCGTGGCACCCAGGGCGCGCAGCACGCCGATGACGGTGCGTCGCTGCAGCACCGCGAAGCTCACCGCCCCGTAGATGAGGAAGGTCCCCACCAGCAGCGCGAGCAGGCTCATCGCCTTGAGGTTGGTGATGAACGCGTCGGTCATGGCGAACGTCTCACGCGCCTCGGAACGGGTCGCGTGGATCTCCACATCCGCGGGCAGGAGCGCGCGCAAGCGGGCGAGTTGCGCGGCGCCGGCCGCGCCCGGCGGCATGCGCACGTCGATGCGCGACAGCCTGCCAGTGGCGCTCAGCCACTCCTGCGCCTGGGCGATGTCGGTCAGGGCGATGCCATCAAGGCCGGGGGCGCCCGCGCCGATCGTGCCGGCGAGGAAGGCCGGGTGCCGGACGCCGCCGATCTCCAGCTCGAAGCTCCTCCCGGTGACGATCCCGAGCTGCCCCGCGGCGCTCGCCGTGAGCACGACCGCGCCGGGTCGCATGAACCAGTCGCGCGCGTCGGCCCCGCCCGCCACCCCGACGCCGGGGGCGGCGGTACCCGCGGAGACCTCGGCGCTTGCGATCGGATCGATGCCGATGAGCTCGAGCGTGCGGTCACCGAGGGTTGCGTAGCCGCTCACCAGCGGCGCGAAGCGCGGCCCCGCGGAGCCCGCTCCCACGGGCTCGCGGCGCAGCCTCGGGTACAGTCGCTCATCGATACCTCCCGGACCGCCGCTGAGCTGGTGAGTGGCCGCCCCGTTCACCGCCTCGAGCGAGAGTTCAAAGGCGCGGCGGGCGCTGCCGGTCGCGATGTCCACCGCCACGATGCTGCCGACGCCCAGGCTCAGCCCGATCAGCGCGAGGGCGAGCTGCGCGGGGTGCCGCAGCAGGTGCCTGCGGCTGGCTGCGCGCAGGGTGCTCGTCACGGGGTCGCGTTCATGTCCGCGCGATCTCGCGCAACTGGCCCTCGCGCAGCTCCAGGACGCGATCGGCGAGGCGCGAGACGGTCGGGTCGTGCGTCACGATCACAAGCGTCGCCCCCCGGGTGCGCGTCAGTGACAGCAGCGCGGGCAGCACCTCGCGTGCGGTGGCCTCGTCCAGGTTCCCGGTCGGCTCGTCCGCCAGCAGCAGCCCGGGGCGGTGTACCAGCGCCCGGGCGATGGCCACCCGCTGCTGCTCGCCGCCGGAGAGCATGTCGACCGCGCTGTGCTCGCGCCCGGCCAGCCCGAGTTCGGCCAGGCCCGCGCGGCTGCGCTCGTCCGCGGCGGCGCCGCGCACCCCGTTCAGCTCCAGCACCAGGCGCACGTTCTCGAGCACGTCCAGCGTCGGGATGAGATTGAAGAACTGGTAGACGAAGCCGATGCGCGCCCGCCGGAACAGCGTGCGCGCCGGCTCACCCAGCGCGGTCACCTCGGTGCCGTCCACCGACACGGATCCTGACTCGGGGCTGTCGATGCCGCTGATGAGATTCAGCAGCGTCGACTTCCCGGAACCACTGCGGCCGGTGACGGCCACCACCTGCCCGTCGAGGATCGTGGCGTCGGCGGCCTCGAGCACGCGGTGGACGCGAGTACCCTCGCGGAAGCTGCGGGAGAGTTGGCGGATGCTCAGCAAGCGTGATCCCCGTCCGTGAGGTCACGCATTGTAGAAACATCCGGCCTTTGGCACTGTACTGTCGATGTCCGATCCCACCTGGCGGCTGCTGACCACCCTTCCAGACCTGCCCAGCGCGCAGTCCCTGGCGGAGGTGCTGGGCGCCAGTGGCATCAGCGCGCGCGTCAGCTCCGACGCCGGCGTCCTCGGCCAGGCGGCGCCCTCGCGTATTTACGTCGACGCGGACCTGCTCGCCGCGGCCCAGGAGTTCATCTTCGCCCCCGTCACGGACGATGAGAAGCAGCCCCGTTGATCACTCTGCATCACCTGGAAAAATCACGGTCACAGGCGACCCTGTGGCTGCTGGAGGAACTTGGCTGCCAGTACCAGATCGTGAAGTACGCGCGCAACGCCAAGACCCAGCTCGCCCCGCCGGAGCTGCTGCGGGTCCACCCGCTGGGGAAGTCCCCCGTCCTCACCGACGCCGGGTACACCATCGCCGAGTCCGGGGCGATCGTCGAGTATCTCGTGGGGAGCTACGACCACGGGCGCCTGTGCCCGCCGACTGGCACCCAGGCGCGGTCGCGGTACACCTACTGGCTGCACTACGCGGAAGGCTCGGCGATGCCGCCGCTGGTGATGAAGCTCGTGTTCTCGATGATGGCGACCGCGCCGATGCCCTTCTTCGTCCGCCCCCTCGTGAAATCGATCCTCCGTCCGGTCCAGACCACCTTCCTTGATCCGACGCTGACGCGGCACATCGGCTTCTGGGAAAGCACCCTCGCCACGCAGACCTGGTTCGCCGGGGATGAGTTCAGCGCGGCCGACATCCAGATGAGCACCCCCGTGCAGATGGCGGCGCTGCGCTCGGGGATCCCGCTCGGGCCCGCCGTGCGGGGGTTCATCGAGCGAATCAAGGCCCGGCCGGCCTTCCAGAGGGCCCTAAAGGCCGGCGGGGAACCGCGGATACCGGCCTGAAGGGCTCACGGCAGGCAAAAAGTGCAGCGCGCCGGCGCCTGATCAGCGAAACTCCCGACCCGCTGCGGTCCTCCCGCCCGTGCCGTGCACGGCCCGCAAGCCCTTGAAGGGTCAGTTAATGACATTGCCCGCTTCGCACCGCCGGACGGCGATCCTCGTGAACACCGCCGTGGCCGCCATCCTCGCAGGAACCGCGCTCGCCACCGCGCAGCAACCCGACAGCTCCACGGCTCCCGCCGCGGCGCCGGCCAAGAAGGCCCATACCGCCACCGGCGGGAAGGCCGACACCGCCGCGCGTTCGCCCAGCTACAGCCTCGGTGTGTCGATGGGCGACCAGCTGCATTCGACCGGCGTGAGCGCCGAGTCGGTCAACTCAGCGCAGCTCGCCCAGGGCGTGCGCGACGCGCTCTCCGGCAAGGCGACGATCACCGACGCCGACCGCGAGAACGTCCAGAAGATGATCCAGGGCGCGCAGGCCGCCAAGGCCGAGGTGAACCACCGCGCCGCGGCGAAGTTCCTCGCCGAGAACGGCAAGAAGCCGGACGTGGTCACGACCGCGAGTGGCCTGCAGTACCGCGTGCTCGCCCCGGGAGCCGGGGCACAGCCGAAGCCCACCGACGAGGTCACGGTCAACTACACCGGCAAGCTCCTGGATGGCACCGAGTTCGACAGCAGCTACAAGCGGGGCCAGCCGGCCGTGTTCACGCTCAACCACGTGATCCCGGGCTGGTCCGAGGGCGTGGGGCTGATGAAAGCCGGCTCGAAGTTCGAGTTGTTCGTGCCGCCGAGCCTCGCCTACGACCTGCGCTCACCGCCGCCGATCCCCCCGGGTTCGTTGCTGATCTTCACCGTGGAGTTGATGAGCTTCAAGGCGGCCCCGCCGGCGCCAGCGGTCGCTCCCGCGGCCCCCAAGCAGTGAAGCGCGGCGGTTCCGGCTGAATAGAAACAGCGGGCCGCGGGGCCCGCTGTTTTTTTACTCGGCGTTCTCGCCGGGGTTGAAGCGCATCGGCTTGGTGACGCCCAGGCGCGTGAGTTCCTTCAGCACGCTGTCCGCGAGCTCCTGGTAATCCACGCTGGCGCGGTCGAAGGCACCGGCGGCGTTCCAGTTGTAGGCCCACGGATGCTGCGTGCGATAAGGCTCCGGCTCGTCGAGGTAGCGCGGGATGACGTGCGCGTGCAGCGCCGCGTCCTGGTTGCCGAAAATCGCGTAGTTGATGCGCGCCGCGCCGGTCACCTTCAGCAGCGCGTCCCCGAGCCGCGACATGTCCGAGAGGAAGGCGATGCGCTCGCGCGCGCCGAGCGCGTTGAGGTTCGGCACCACCGGATCGGGCAGCAGCAGCGCGTAGCCACGCACGAACTGACGCTCGCCAAACACCGCCCAGCCGGTGAACAGCCGGGCGATGACCCGCGGGTCGCGCCCCTCGCGGGCGGCGACCACCTGGTGATGGATGGCTGTCAGTGCTTCCGCGGAGTTGTCGTTCTTCATTGTGTTCCCGGGGACCGGAACATGAAATATACAGCACCAAGCAGGCACAGCCCCGCCCACAGGTAGTCGAGCTTCAGCGGATTACCCATATAAATGACCGCGAAGGGCACGAATACGCTGAGCGTGATGACCTCGCGGAGGATCTTCAGCCGCGGCAGCGACAGCTGGGTGTAGCCGATGCGGTTGGCGGGCATCTGCAGGTACTCGAAGAAGGCGATGCCCGCCAGCGCGGCGAGAACCCAGGGGGCGATCCATCATGTTCCTCAGGTGAGCGCACCAAGCGAAGGTCATGAATACGTTCGAGGCGACGAGCAGCAGGGTTGCGGACAGGATCGGGTTCATTTGACCACTCCGGCAACGGCTAGCAGCCGACTCCCATGCCGCGCAGTCTCTGGCGCGTGCTGGTGAAGTCGGTGTGGACGATGCCCTCCCAGCCGCGCGCCCGCGCCGCGGCGATGTTGTCGGCGCGGTCGTCGATGAACACCGTGGCCGCGGGGGTGAGCGCGAAGCGGCGCTCGGCCTCGATGTAGATATCCGCGTGCGGCCTCATCGAGCCGGCCAGATAGGAGGGTAGCGCGCCATGGCCGAGCGCGTGGAAGCGGTACTCGCGCGAGAGGTGCGCCCAGTGCAGGTCGCCGATGTTGGAAAGCAGTAGACCCTGTGGTGCTCGCTCAGGCGGTGGGCGAGCTCGAGCATCGGCGCGTCCAGCTCGAACATGCCCACCCATTTCTCGTGCAGCTCCGCGTGCGTGACCGGGGCGCTGGTCAGACCAGCGAGGCGGTCGAGCAGGCCATGCCCGTGCAGCCGTCCCGATTCATGGTCGGTGAGGGCCGCGCGCTCGAGCACGGCGTGCAGGTCATCGACCGGGCAGCCGCGCGCGCGCAGCAGATCGATGGTGGGCTGGTAGTTGAAGCGCACCAGCACCCAGCCGATGTCGAACACGATGGTGTCTATCGCCGGTTTCATCATCGCGAGCCTAGGACACGACGCGGCCGGGGTCGCCCGGCTCGAGGTTGACGGCCACCACGGTGGCCTTGGGGAAGAAGTTGAATTCCGTGGCGCAGGCCCAGGTGTACGCTCCCATCGCGCGCCCTACCAGCAGGTCGCCATTCCTAAGCAGCGGCAGCATGATGTTCTCGGCGATCACGTCGATGCTGTCGCAGGTGGGCCCCGCGAGCACCGACGAGAACCGCCGCGGGGAATCGCGCAGCGGTTCGACCGGGTAGCGCGCGTGGTCGAAGATCTGGCCGCTGTAGGAACCGTACAACCCGTCATCCAGGTAATACCACCAGTGGCCCTCGCGCCGCGCGCGTCCCATGACGCTCGCCACGCCGATCATGGCCGGACCTGCGAGGTAGCGCCCGGGCTCGGCGATGACGCGGATGCGGCGCGGCAGCTTAGCGAGGGCCGCGCGCAGCGGCGCGCAGAAGCGACCGATGTGCCGCACCGGCTGCGCGTAGTCGATCGGGAAGCCGCCACCGATGTCGAGCGTGTCGAAGCTGCCCAGCTTCTCGCGCCGCGCCGCCGTGATCAGTGCGGCGCAGGCCCGCACGGCCTCGACGTGCATCGTGGCATCCGGGGTCTGGGAACCGGCGTGGAACGAGAGCCCGCGCACGGTGAGGCCGGCGTCCGCGGCGCGGCGCGCCAGTGGCAGCAGGTCCTGGGGGTCGCAGCCGAACTTGCGCGACAGGTCGCACACCGCACCCTTGCCGCGGAACGACACGCGCAGCAACAGCTCGACCTTGTCGGTGAGCCGAGAGAACTTCAGGAGCTCATCGGGGTTGTCGGCCACGAAGGTGCGCACACCAAACCTCAGCGCGTTGGCGATGTCCTCGGGTCGCTTGATCGGGTGGGTGTGGATGCAGCGCCCGGGGTCGACACCTAGGCGCTGGACCAATTGCGTCTCCCCGGTGGTCGCGAGATCCAGGAAGCCGCCCTCCCCGATGATCGTGCGCACCATCGCCGGGTGCGGCAGGGGCTTGAGGGCGTAGTAAAGGTCGACTCCCGGCAGCGCGCGCCGCAGCTTGCGGTACTGCGCACGCACCCGCTCGCAGTCAAGGATCAGCAGTGGCGAGCCGAACTCGCGCACCAGGCGGCGCACCTCAGCCGGCCGGAACGGGTCGATGACTGGCGCGCGGCGCACCGCGGCGGGCGCGGTTACGGCAGGACCGCCATGCTGGCGCTGCCATCATCGCTCGCGGCGATGCTCGTGGCCGCGCGCAGCAGGCGGTCGCGCACCGCGTCCCAGCGCTCCCCGTCCGGGATGCCCTGCACCAGGATGCGCTGGCAGCCTGCCTTGTCGAGCGTGCGCAGGTTCGAATACAGGTCGCGCGCGTAGCTCTCAGGCCGGCGCCCCGCGTTGATCCAGGTGACGGTCTGGTGGGAGCGCAGCGGCAGGCGCTGGGCGAGCACCGCGACACGCCGTCCGCCGGAGGACGCGGCATCCGCCTGCGCGTCGATCTCGCCCGCGGGCACGATGGTCAGCGGCGTGGCGGGGGCGTAGTGCGTGGGCGCGCCGCCAGGCACGCGGGGCGAGTGGACCCCCACGCCAAGCAGCAGGTCCCCGACCACGCCCCGGATCTGCGCGGCGGTGACGCTGCCGGGCCGCAGCAGGCGTACCTGCTCACCCTCGAAGGAGACGATGGTCGACTCCAGCCCGAGCTGGCATTCCCCGCCGTCGAGGATGATGCGGATGCTCTCGCCAAACTCCTCGCGGACGTGCTCAGCCCGGGTCGGTGAAACGCGGCCGTAGCGGTTCGCGGACGGGGCGGCGATTCCCCCACCGAAGGCGGTGAGCAGCTGCTGCGCCATCGGGTGGGCGGGTACGCGGATGGCGATGGTGTCCTGGCCGCCGGTGATGACCTCGTGCACCTGCGGGGCGCGCGGCAGCACCAAGGTCAAAGGCCCGGGCCAGAAGCTCTCGGCCAGCCGGTTGGCCGGCTCGGGCAGCTCGCGCACCCAGCGGTGCAGATAGCGCGGACTGTCCAGGTGCACGATGACGGGGTGATTCGCCGGTCGCCCCTTGGCTTCGAATATCTTGCGCACGGCGGCCGGGTTCTGCGCGTTGGCACCCAGCCCGTAGACGGTCTCGGTCGGAAAAGCCACAAGCTCCCCGTCGCGCAGCGCCTCAACGGCAGCCTCGATCTCGATCTGGGTCGCTCTGACATTCCGTGCCATAAGTACGACAATTCTACCAGCCGGCGGCGCCGGCCCTTACGTGTTGTGCGAGAGCATCCGCGGCTTGTCGTCGCGGTCATAACCTGTCGCGAATCGCCGCGGCGACGCACCCGGTCCCCCGCGCGTGCCGGCGGCCGCGAGGGTGCGCGCGATCCGCAAGATCACTCGAGCGCGCGGCTCACCCAGGCGCCGTCCGGGGACCGGTTCAGCTCGTACGCGGGCCAGTAGTGCTTGTCGAGCTTAAGGGTGATGACCTCGGGGGCGTTGTTCCAGGCGATCGTCTTCAGGCGCACGGACGAGCGATCCGGCCGCCCCAGGACTCCCTTCAGGAAACTGTCCAGGTCGGGCGTCGGCACACCATCGACCTCGACGATGCGTCGCCCCGGGTACAGTCCGTAGCGCGTGGCCGGCGAGCCGTAGGCGAAGTAGCCCACATAGACACCCACCGGCGCGGCTCCGCGCTGCGCCGCCATCGCGCGGTGCGGTGCCTGCAGCGTCGCGCCCGCCCATTCGACCAGGCGGTCGACGTCGGTCCCCGGCAGCTGCGCGGTGGCGACCTCCAAAGTGAGCTCGCCCTGCCCGCGCCACAGCGTCACCTTGACGTGATCCATGTCGGCGGCGGCCTTCTCGACCTCGCGGAAGGAGGTGACGACCGCGCCGTCGATCGCCAGGATGAGATCGCCGGGGAGCAGGATGGTCGCCGCCGGCGACCCGCCCACGAGGCGCACGATCGTGAGGGCCTGCCGGCGCGCGGGATTGTGCTGCGCCAGGCGCTGCGACCAGGCCTCCGACAGGCCGAGTTCGCGCGCCCCCGACAGCGGCATCTCGGCGAGTTCCGCCTCCAGTGAGTGCAGGGGCTTGTTGGTCCGCACCCGGTCGAGCAGGTCGGCGACGACATCGATCCGCACGCCGCGATTGTCCTGGGACACTTCGCGCCCGTTGTCGTAGGCGAAGCTCGACCAGGTGCCGAGCACCTCGCCGGAGGAATCCGCGAGCACGCCGTCAAAATCCAGAGGCGGGTTCACCAGTTGCGCCGCCTCGATGTTGCTGTCACGGAAGCGCATGGTGCGCGAGAGCGGCAGCGCGAGCTGGTCGATGCTGGCGATCTCCGTGCTGCGCGCTAGCATCTGGCCATCGCCGCCGAGGCCGACCACCCACACCTGCTCCCCCGCGGCGAGTTCGCGCTTTGAGAGTCGCGCGGACTTGACCGGTGTCGTACCCAGGAGCCGCGGGTCGTAGGCGACGACCGCGAAGTTGTGCAGCGGGTGAACGTACACAACCCTGCCCGGAACCTGCACGGTACCGGCGAAGGTGATCGTCACGTCACCGGCGGCGACGGGCACGGTGTTGCGGTCCACCACCACCAGGCCGCGCTGCGCATCGACCACGAGCCCGGTGCCGTGGTAGTTACGCTCGGTGATCCCCGAGACCGAGTAGGGCATGTCGAAGGTGACCATGGCGAGGGAGGGCGCGAGCGCGCTCATCCGGGGGTCTTTGTAGGTCGGGAATTTCGTCGAGCTCACCGGCGGCGCCTTGCTCGCGGGTCCGGCCGCCAGGGCCTTACAGTCCCACAGCCCGGTGCCGTCGTTGCGGTCGCAATGGCGCGCCGGGAACCACAGCCGGTCCATGCGGATGCTGCGCAGCTGGCTGCCGTTGGGGTCCTCGATGGTCATGAAGCGCACGTTGGCGCGCTCGCCGTCGCCAAGCTGCGCGATGCCCGCCTCGAAGTCCTGCAGCGTCTCGATCTTCTTGCCGTTGAGGGTCAGCACCACCGCGCCACGCGGAATGCCCGCGGACCCGAACACGTACCCCGGGTTGGCCACGTACACCCCGCGCGCCGGCACGTTGAAGTGGCGCGCCTGCTGGTACGAGAGCGTGTTCACGACCGCCTCGCCGAACTCGGCGTAGGCACTCGGGGTGATCGCGTGCAGGTCGCCGACCGGAACCGTGGAGTTCACCAGCTTCCCGCCCCGCTCGACTTCCATCGCGACCGTGCCGCCGACGCTTGAGTCGAGCGCCTCCTCGAGGGGCTCGAACTGGGTGACATAGTGGCCGTTGAGCTTCAGCAGGATGTCGCCGGGCTGCAGCAGGCTCGCGCTCGCCGTGCCGGGCAACACCTCGGTGACCACGAGCATCCCGGTGAACTTCGGGGTGTCCTTGCGCACGGCCGCCTCGGTGGCCGTGTCCAGGCCCAACCGCTCGAGCTCATCGTACGGGAGGTAGTTGAAGACGGTGTGGATCGTGCCGCGCGGCACGGGCTTGCCCTGCTGGATCAGTTCCAGCGCGCGGCGCACGCGCCCGAGCGGCAGGTAGAAGCTAGAGGCGTTGCCACTGGCGCCGCCGGCGTTCAGAGCGATGACGCGGCCACGGATGTCGATCACCGGGGACCCAGAGGAGCCGCCGGACGTGCCGGAGGCGGCCTGCATGTAGAAGGTGTTGAAGTCGTTGTACTTGGTCACCCCGTACTCGGGGGCATCACGATCCAGGCGCGCCAGCGTGCCGGCGAGGATCGACAACTGCTCGCCCGCGTTGTTGCCCACCACGCGGATCTCACGCCCGACCTGCGCCCCTTCCGGATACAGCGGCAGGGCCTTGGGGCGGATGAAGCGCAGTTTCCTCGGGTCGTAGTGGTAGATGCCGAAGTCATGCACGGGATCGCGGTACACCGGATAGAGCTGCACTTCCTCACGGTTGAGGAAGGTGGCCTCGGCGGTCACGGGACCCGGGGTCACAACGTGCCGGTTGGTGAGGATCAGGCCGCGTTCGGCGTCGACCACGAAGCCGGTCGCCTGCGCGCTGGAGTTCCACTCGGTGTCGAAAGCGCGCGTGGAGTCGACGTTGATCGACACGACGCTGGAGGCGATGCGCTCGAGCGTGACGGCCCAGTCAGGATTGCCCTCGACGGCGGTCGGTGGCGCCGCCGCGGCCGTGGCGCCCTCCCCGGGCGGCAGCGGCGCGCCGGCCTCCGGCAGGGGCTGGGTCTGGGGCACCGTCGCGGCCACGGCGCTGGCGGGGGTGGCGGGAGCCTTGGGGCCGGCGAGCGCCAGGGCGCCGGCCGTGCAAAGCATGAGGCTCAACCAAAGTTGGCGTGCGAGTCGCATCAGGTGAGGGTTCCTATCGCCCGAGCAGCACGATGAGCCACACCACACCGAGCAGCACGAAGGACATGAGCACGGCCGCGGACCCGATGTCCTTGGCGAGCCCGGCCAGGACGTGCCGCTCGGGGCCGATGCGATCGACCGTGGCTTCAATGGCGCTGTTGAGCAGTTCCACTATCAGGAGGAGGAGTACCGGGGCGACCAGCAGCACCCGTTCGATGGCGCCGTGGCCGAGCCATAGCCCCACGGGTATGACGAGGGTCGCGAGGGCGAGTTCCTGCCGGAACGCCGCCTCGTCGCGATAGGCGCCGCTCAGGCCACGCATGCTCGAGGCGAAGGCGCGCAGGACGCGGGTGAGACCGCGGGATTTGAATCGTTCTACGGCTGCGCCGTCGGCTTCCATGTGAGATCCAGTTGTCTGGCGGCCCGGACGTCATCGAGGCGGCGCACCGGCATGGTATGCGGAGCGCCGCTCACCCGCCCGGGTTCTTCGCTTGCTTCCTTCAGGATCTGTGACATGGCCGTCACAAACGCGTCCAGGGTGTCCTTGCTCTCGGTCTCAGTGGGCTCTATCAGGAGGCACTCGGGCACCAGGAGCGGGAAGTACGTGGTGGGGGCATGGAAGCCGTAGTCCAGCAGCCGCTTGGCGAAGTCCATGGCCGTGACGTTGAGGTCCCGCGCCTGGCGCTTCAGTGTCAGGATGAACTCGTGGCTGGCGCGGCGGCGCGGGTAGGCGGCGTCGAACCCCGCCTCGGTCAGCTTCTTGAGCATGTAGTTGGCGTTGAGCGTCGCGTACTCGCCCACCCGGCGCATGCCATCCCGCCCCAGCAGGCGCATGTAGATGTAGGCGCGCAGCAGCACCCCCGCGTTGCCCATGAAGGCCGAGAGGCGCCCGATCGAGTGCGGCAGGTCCGCCTCCTCGAGCCAGCGGTAGGTACCGCCCTCGCGGCCGACCACGGGAATCGGCATGAAGGGCAGCAGGCGCTCGCCCACGCCCACAGCTCCCGCCCCGGGTCCCCCGCCGCCGTGCGGGGTGGAGAAGGTCTTGTGCAGGTTCATGTGGATGACGTCGAAGCCCATGTCCCCGGGACGCACCTTGCCGAGGATGGCGTTCAGGTTGGCGCCGTCGTAGTAGAGGAGCCCGCCGGCGTCGTGGACGATGCGCGCGACCTCGCCGATGCGCCGCTCGAACACTCCCAGCGTCGAGGGGTTGGTCAGCATGATGCCGGCGGTGTTCGGACCGACGACCGCCTTCAGCGCCTCAAGATCGACGTCCCCCTCGGAGTCGACGGGTATCTCGCGCACCACGCAGCCGCACATCGTCGCGGTGGCCGGATTGGTGCCGTGCGCGGCCTCGGGCACGATGATCTCGTTGCGCACGGCATCGCCCCGGGCCTGGTGGTAGGCGCGGATCATGGCGACGCCCGCGAACTCCCCGTGGGCGCCGGCCATCGGACTCAAGGCGACGCCACGCATCCCGGTGACCTCCTTAAGCATCTCCTGCAGCTCGTACATGCACTCGAGGAAGCCCTGGCCGCAGGACTCCGGCGCCAGCGGGTGCCGCGCCAGGAACTGCGGCAGCATCGCGTACTGGTTACAGGCCTTCGGGTTGTACTTCATCGTGCACGAGCCGAGCGGGTAGAAGTGCGTGTCGATCGAGAAGTTCAGCTGCGACAGGCGCGTGAAGTGGCGCACCACCTCGAGCTCGCCGACCTCGGGCAGCCCCGGGGGGGTCGCGCGCCGCAGCCGCGGCGGCAGGTCGGCAAGCGCCTCCTCCCCCGGATCCGCTGGCCACTGATCACTCGCCCCGCGCCCCGGAGTCGAGTATTCGAAGATCACCCTTTCCTGATTCGGCATGTGCGGATTCCTTTACCTCAGGCGGCGCGCGCCGACTGCATCGCCTCGCCAAGGGCTGCGCGGTACTGCGCGATATCCTCGCGGGTCTTGGTTTCCGTGGCGCATACCAGCAGCGCGGGACCCAGCTGCGGGTAGTACGGCGCGAGATCGAGGCCACCGAGGATGCCGCGCGCGGAGAGCGCCCTGAGCACCGGCGCGACCGGACGATCGAGCAGCAGCGCGGCCTCGTGGAAGCACGGGCCCTGGAAGGCAAGCCGCACCCCCGGCAAACCGGTCAGCGCGGCCACGAGTTCGCGGGTACGCGCATGCGAGGCCGCGGCGGTGCGCGCGAGTCCGCGCGGGCCCATGAGCGAGAGGTAGATGGTCGCCGCCGTCACCAGCAGCCCCTGGTTGGTGCAGATGTTGGAGGTCGCCTTGGCGCGGCGGATGTGCTGCTCGCGCGCCTGCAGGGTGAGGGTGAAGCCGGGGCGTCCCGTGGCATCGAGCGTGCGACCGCAGATACGCCCGGGCATCTGCCGCACGTACGCCATGCGCGTCGTCATGAACCCAAAGTAGGGCCCGCCGGAGCACAGCGGCACCCCCAGGGGCTGCCCCTCGCCCACGGCGATGTCGGCGCCGGCGGCGCCCCACTGGCCCGGGGGCTTAAGCAGCGCGAGCGAGGTGGGGTTCACCACGGCGATGACGAGGATGCCACGCGCATGCGCCCAGTCGGTCAGCGCATCGACATCCTCCAGGGCGCCAAAGAAATTCGGCTGCTGGATGAGCAGCGCGGTGATGTCCTGCCCGTCGAAGGGCGCGAGCGCCTCGGTGGCGGTGATTCCCGCGCCGGGCGTGAACGGCAGCTCCTCGAACTTCAGCCCCTGGTTAGCCGCGGTCGCCCGCATCACGCGGCGGTAATGGGGGTGCAGCGTGCCGGGCACCAGGATCCGCGCGGACTGGGACCCGCGGTTGGCGCGCACCGCCATCAGCGAGGCTTCAGCGCATGCCGAGGCGCCGTCGTACATCGAGGCGTTGGCCACCTCCATGCCCGTGAGGCCCGCGATCATGGTCTGGAACTCGTAGATCAGCTGCAGCGTCCCCTGGCTCGCCTCCGCCTGGTACGGGGTGTAGGCGCTGTAGAACTCCCCGCGCGTGGTGATCGCCCAGACCGCCGCCGGGATGTGGTGCTCATAGGCGCCGGCGCCAATGAAGTTGAGCTGGACGCCATCGCGCCGCGCGCGCTCGCTCATCAGCCGCCCGACCTGCATCTCGTTGAGTGCCTCGGGCACGCCGGCCAGGGACTTGGCGCGCAAATCCTTCGGGATCTCATCGAAGAGCTCCTCGATGGCCCGCGCGCCGATGGCACCGAGCATGGCGGCGACGTCAGCTTCCGTGTGCGGGATGAAGGCCATCAGCCACCCTCCGCTTCCAGCACTTTCTGGTAGTCGGCGGCCGTAAGCAGCCGCGCGGCCGCGATCGCCCCGGCGGCGGGCATCAGGCGCATCAGCCAGCCGGCGCCGTAGGGGTTTGTGTTCACCGCCTCAGGCTGCGTGGCCAGCAGGGGATTGCCCGCCACGACCTCACCCCCCAGGGGGGAATACACATCCGATGCCGCCTTCACCGACTCCACCACCGCGCACGCCTCGCCCGCCTGCACGGCGCGACCCGCCTCGGGCACCTCCACGAACACGAGGTCCCCCAGCGCGTGCTGGGCGTGATCGGTGATGCCGATCTCGACACTGCCGTCGGCGAGCGTGCGCACCCACTCGTGCGACTTGGTGAACTTGAGGTCGGCGGGGACGTTGCTCATTTTGGGCCCTTCGTATCAGGTAAGGAGTGATCGGCCGAAACGCACGAACGGCGGCTTCACGACGCGCGCGCCGAGCAGCTTGCCGCGAATGTCCACCTGCACCGCCAGCGCGGTCGCGGACGGCACGCGGGCGAAGGCGATGGAACGCTCGAGCGTCGGGGAAAAAGTACCGCTGGTGATCTCACCCGCCGCCACGCCCTCAACCCGCACTTTCTGGTGGCCGCGCAGCACGCCGCGATCCTCGAGGAGCAGGCCCACGAGCTTGCGCGCGGGGCCCGCGGCGCGGATCTTCACGAGCGCCTCGCGCCCCACGAATTCACGCCCCGGGGAATCCAGCGCGACCGTCCAGCCGAGCGCGGACTCGAACGGGTGCGTCCCCTCGTCCATGTCCTGGCCATAGAGGTTCATGCCCGCCTCCAGGCGCAGCGTGTCGCGCGCGCCGAGGCCACAGGAGGCCACACCCAGGGCGTTCAGGCCACGCCACGCGGTCACCGCATCCTCAGCCGGCATCATGATCTCGAAGCCATCCTCGCCGGTATAGCCGGTGCGCGCGATGAACCACGGGCCGACCTCCCGCCCGACAAAGACATCCAGAGCGAGCGCGGTCGCGGCGTCCTTCTCGCCCAGCAGCTGCGCGGCCTTGGCGCGCGCCCGCGGTCCCTGCACGGCGAGCATGGCGAGGTCCGCGCGCTCCTCAACGACCACCGCGAACGCCGGCGCGCGCGCGCGAATCCATTCGAGGTCCTTGTCCCGCGTGCCGGCGTTCACCACCAGCCGGAACCAGGAATCGGTGAGGTAATAGGCGATGAGGTCATCGAGCACCCCGCCCGCCTCGTTCAGCATGCAGCTGTACAGCGCCTTGCCCGGCAAGGTGAGACGCGCCACGTCATTGGCGAGCAGGTGCCGCAGGAATTCCCGCACGCGCTCGCCCCTGAGGTCCACCACGCACATGTGCGAGACATCGAAGACCCCGGCGGCACGGCGCACGGCATGGTGCTCGCCGATCTGCGAGCTGTACTGGACGGGCATGTCCCAGCCGCCAAAGTCGACGATGCGGGCGCCAAGTTCCTGGTGCAGGTGGAATAAGGGTGTCTGTCTTCCCAAAGGCGCTCCGGCAACCGAGGTCAAATAAGGCGCGGCAGGCGCCCCACCTCAAGCGAGGCCCTGCCGCCCTTCTGTCCTTTTGACCTGAGAGATCAGGCCCCTGGGCGCCGCTCCCCTTCGGTGGGCGGGTCCTCGTCAGGGGACGCACCACTCTCCAGAAGCCCCGCGGTTCTCACCGCCGTCTGCCGTTCATGGGCCTGAGCGTTTCCGGGCGGAATTGCGCCTTCGGCGTTCGGGCGCGCGCCGGACCCTCTCCGAACAGACTGTTTCGGGCCCGGGCATCATAGCAGCACCCATGGGTGCCTCCCAAGCGTGGCGATTGTAGAAATTCACACGACCCACGGGCTTTATACGTTCATATAATCATCCATGAGCATCGACCGTCGTCCCTCAGTGCAGGTTTGCATCGGCCCGATCCGCGTCGGCGGCGGCGCACCGGTCGTCGTGCAATCGATGACCAATACCGACACCGCCGACATCCCCGCCACGACGCGCCAGGTGCAGGCACTCGCCCGCGCCGGCTCGGAGCTCGTGCGCCTGACCGTGAACACGGCCGAGGCCGCGGCGGCCGTCGCCCCGATCCGCGATCGTCTCGCCGCGCTCGGAGTGAACGTGCCGCTCATCGGCGACTTCCACTTCAATGGCCACAAGCTGCTGCGCGAGCATCCCGAGTGCGCGCAGGCCCTGGCGAAGTACCGCATCAACCCGGGTAACGTCGGGCGCGGCAGCAAGCGTGATCCCCAGTTCGCCGAGATGATCGAGATCGCCTGTCGCCAGCAGAAGCCCGTGCGCATCGGCGTCAACTGGGGAAGCCTCGATCCTGAGGTGCTGACGCGGCTGATGGACGAGAATTCCGCGAGCGCCCAGCCGATGGATGCCCAGCACGTGATGCGCGAGGCGGTCGTGCAGTCGGCGCTCAGCAGCGCCGCGCGCGCCCTTGAACTCGGGTTGCCGGCGACACGCATCATCCTCTCGGCCAAGGTGAGCGGCGTACAGGACCTCATCGCCATCTACCGGGACCTCGCGCGGCGCTGTGACTATCCACTGCACCTGGGACTGACCGAGGCGGGGATGGGCTCCAAGGGGATCGTCGCCTCCACCGCCGGCATGGCGGTGCTGCTGCAGCAGGGCATCGGCGACACGATCCGCGTGTCGCTCACCCCTGAGCCCGATGGCGATCGCACCCAGGAAGTCATCGTCGCCCAGGAGATCCTGCAGACCATGGGGCTGCGCGCTTTCACGCCCCAGGTCGCCGCCTGCCCCGGATGCGGGCGCACCACGAGCACGTTCTTCCAGGAACTGGCCCAGGGCATCCAGTCCTACCTGCGTGAGAGCATGCCCAAGTGGCGCGCCGAGTACGCCGGCGTCGAGGAGATGCGCGTGGCCGTGATGGGATGCGTCGTCAACGGGCCGGGCGAGAGCAAGCATGCCAACATCGGCATCAGCCTCCCCGGCACCGGCGAACGTCCCGTTGCCCCGGTGTACGAGGATGGCCAGAAGACGGTGACGTTGAAAGGCGAGCGCATCGCCGAGGAATTCCAGCACCTGGTCGAACAATACGTCGCGCGCCGCTACACGCGCCGGGTGAGCCCATGAACGATCTCGCATCCCGCGGCTGCAAGCCCTGTGACGGCGGCACGGCGCCCCTGACGCGCGAGGCCGCCACCGCGTTTCTCACGCAGGTCTCGACCGCCTGGGTGCTCACCGAGAGCGCGCACGCGGTCCGACGTGAGTTCGCGTTCCGCGACTTCTATCGCACCATGAGCTTCGTGAACGCGCTGGCACACGTGGCCAACATCGAGGACCACCACCCGGACCTTGAGGTCGGCTACAACTACTGCCGCGTGACCTTCACCACGCACGCCATCCGCGGGCTGTCGGACAACGACTTCGTGTGCGCGGCGAAGGTGGACCTGATCCCGCTGAGCTGAGGGCAAACCGCCCGGGCCGAGTCCGCCTCCGGCTAAGCGCGCCGGGAAGCGAGCGGCATCTCCCCGCTCATCCCCAGGGCGCGGCGGATGAAGAAACGCCGCAGCTCCTGGCTGCGCCCCACCCAGCCCATCCCACGCCGCGCGGCCCAGGACAGTGGGCCGGTTCCATGCGCAAGGAAACGGTCGAAGGCATCGATAGCCGCGCTCATCAGGACGACCTCGCTCTTGCGCCAGCGCTCATAAGCGCGCAGCACCCCCATGGCTCCCGGGTCCTCGCGCCGCGCAACCGCGGCCAGCACCAGTTCACTGAGCGCCGCGGCGTCCAGGAGCCCGAGGTTCACGCCCTGGCCGGCCAGTGGATGCACCACGTGGGCCGCATCCCCCAGCAGCGCGACGCGCTCGCACACGTAGCGACGCGCGGCCATTCGGCTCAGCGCGAAGGACTGGCGCTCGCTCCTTAATTCCATCGACCCGAGCGCCCCGTCCGCGGCGCGCCCGAGGGAGGCCTCGAAGCGCGGCGTCGTCTGCGCGAGCAGGTCCTGCGCGAGGCCCTCGTCCGCTGACCACACGATGGAACTGGTGCCATCGGCCAGCGGCAGGAAGGCGAGTGTGCCCGCGCGCATGAAGCGCTGCCAGGCGGTGTGCTCGTGCGGTCGCCCGGTCGCCACCGTGGCGACGATCGCCAGCTGGTGATAGTCCGTGGTATCCGCGCTCAGGCCGGCGAGCTGGCGCACCTGCGACCGCGCACCGTCCGCGCCGAGCACCAGGCGGGCGGACAAGGTGCCCGCGCCGTGCGTGAGCTCCACGCTGTCCGCGCCTGCCCGCAGGCCGAGCAGCGGCGTGGCCTCGATCCGCGCGCCGGCCGCGCGCGCCGCATCAAGCAACGCACCCTGCAGCAGGCGGTTCTCGAGGATGTAGCCCAGGTTGGGTTCACCGACATCCGCCGCATCGAACACCAGCGCCGCCTCACTCAACGGCGCGATGCCCTCGTGCCAGATGCGCATGCGCTCGTAAGGGGCGAGGCGCGCCCCTTCGATGCCCGGCCAGGCGCCCGCATGCCGCAGGGTGTGCTCGCTGGCGCGCGAGAGCGCGACCACCCGCGCATCGAGCGCGGAGCCGTGGGCGGGAGCCGTGCCTGCGTGCGGCTCCAGCACCACGACCTTGAGCGCCCCGGAACGGGCGAGCAACGCCGCGGCGCAGGCCCCGACTGGGCCGCCACCGACGATCGCGACGTCAATCACGGCGCACCGGCAAGCCGCGGGCGAGCCTTGGCACAGGTCCGGCGAATCCCGCGCTCACCCGCGCCAGCGCGCTCTTGGCTGGCGGGGTGAGGTCGAATAGCAGCAGTCCGAGGTTGCGCAGCAGGCCCACTCCGGGGCGGGTATCACCAAAGAGCTTCACCAGCCCGTCCGTGAACCGGGTGACCCCGCCGCGATCCCCCGCGCGCCACGCGGCGAAGCGGCTGAGCAGCTCCTCGTTGCCGGCATCTGCCGGCGCCGCGGCGATCACCTCGGCGAGCATCGCCGCATCGCGCAAGCCTAAGTTGAAGCCCTGGCCGGCCACCGGGTGCAGCGCCTGGGCGGCGTTGCCGATCAGCACGACGCGCCGCGCCACCGCGGTCACGGCGCGCGTGAGCTTGAGCGGGTAGGAGCCGCGTCCGCGTGCGCGGGTGAAGCGGCCAGCGCGCCAGCCGAAGGCGGCCTGCAGCCGCGCGAGGAAGGCGCTTTCGTCCAGGGCCATCAGCTCCTGCGCATCCGCCGGGGCGCGTGCCCAGATAACCGCGAGATTCCCATCGTGCAGGGGCAGCACGGCCAGGGGGCCCGCGGCGGTGAAGCGCTCGTAAGCGCGACCCTCGTGCGGCTGGTCCGTCGCGACGGTGGTCACCACGGCCACCTGTACATAATCCTCGACGGAGGCCTCGATCCCCGCGGCGGTGCGCACCTGTGAATGCGCGCCGTCGGCGGCGACGATGAGGCGCGTGCTCACCGTCTCGACCGCACCGTCCGCTGCCTCCACCGTGAGGACCGCGGCGTCGGCGCCGATGTCGATCGCCCCCACGCGCGCCGGCACCCGCAGCAGCACCCGCGGGTCTTCCTTAAGCCTGCGCCAGAGCGCGGCCCCCAGCGCGCGGTTGGCGACCACGTAGCCGAAGGCCTCGATACCCTGCTCCGTCGCGGTCAGGCGCGCGAAGCCAAAGCGGCCGGCCTCGGAGATATGGATCGAACGAATGGGCTCGGCCTCGCCTGCGATCGCCGCCCAGATACCGAGTGCGCCGTAAATACGCTGGCTGGCGTTACCCAGGGCCGTGGTGCGCGCATCGAAGCTGCGCTGCGCGCCCGAGTCGGACGGTACGGACTCAACCAGCAGCACCCGCACACCCGTACCTGACAGGGCCGCGGCGAGGCTCGCGCCCACCATGCCGCCACCGACGATGGTGACATCCACTTCGAGCACCGCGGGCATGTTGGTTGGCACGATGGGCCGGCTCAGCCGCGCGCCATGAGAGCTTCGATCTGGTCAGGGTCCTTGGGGGCGCGCGCCGTGAGCACTTCGTTGCCACGCTTGGTGACCACGACGTCATCCTCGATGCGGATGCCGATGTTGCGGAAGCCCCTGGGCACGCCCCGCGTGCCCGCCGGGATGTAGATACCCGGCTCGACCGTCATGACCATGCCAGGCTCCATCACCCGCCATGCGTCGCCGATCTTGTAGTCGCCGACATCGTGCACGTCCAGGCCCAGCCAGTGGCCGGTGCGATGCATGAAGTAGCGCCGGTAGGCGCCGCTCTTGATCAGCGCGGGCACGCGGCCCTTGAGCAGACCGAGCCGCACCAGCCCCTGGGTGATCACCCGCACCGCGGCCTCGTGCGGCTCGTTCCAGTGATTGCCGGGGCGCACGCGGGCGATCGCGGCGCGGTTGGCCTCAAGCACCACCGCGTAGACCGCGCGCTGCGCGGCGGTGAAGCGCCCGTTCACCGGGAAGGTGCGGGTGATGTCCGAGGCATAGCACTGGTACTCGCACCCGGCATCCACCAGCAGTAGATCGCCGCTCCTGAGGGGCTGGTCGTTCTCGCGGTAGTGCAGGACGCAGCTGTTCGCACCGCCGCCCACGATCGGATGGTACGAGGTGTCGGCGTTGTGGCTGCGGAACTCGTGGATGAGCTCCGCCATCACCTGGTATTCGGTGGCCCCGGGCCGGCAGAACCGCATCGCGCGCTGGTGGGCGCGCGCGGCGATGTGGGCAGCGGTGCGCATGAGCTCAAGCTCCGCGCGGGACTTGAACAGGCGCATGTCGTGCAGCACGGGGTCGAGGGCCACGAACTCCGCGGGTGGGCGACGCCCGTTGCGTGCCTGGGTGCGCAATCCGTTCACCCAGCCGACGACGCGCTGATCGAAGTCCGCGTAGACCCCCATGGTGTAGAACACGCGCGCGCGGTTCTCCAGCAGCCCGGGTAGGATCTCGTCCATGTCCGAGATCGGGAAGGCATCGGCGGCGCCGTAGTCGCGCCGCGCGCCGGCCGGCCCCGCGCGCCGGCCGTCCCAGGTCTCGCGCAACGGATCCCGTTCGCGCACGAAGAGGATGTACTCGGCCTGCGCCCTTCCCGGGACCAGCACCGCGACCGCCTCGGGTTCGGGGAAGCCGGTCAGGTAATGGAAGTCGCTGTCCTGGCGATAGGCGTACTCCACATCGTTGTTGCGCAGCCGGACCGGGGCCGCCGGCAGGACCGCGATGGAGTCGCGCCCCATGAGCTTCATCAGCTGGCGGCGGCGCCGCGCGAACTCATCTCGTGCCATGGATCGTCCTGGGGTGCGGGCGCTTAGTGCAGGGGCGCCCCGGCGGGGGCTGCGGGCGCGCGGGCAACCGCCAGTTCCTCGAACAGCAGCTGCACGCCAACGCGCACGAACTCGACCAGCTCCGCGTAGGCGTTCTCGTTGGACTCCTCGCCCTGGTCGCCATCCACGTCAGCGTGGGTGATCTCGATGAAGTCGCGTACCACTTCCCCCACCTCCCCCGGCAGCTCGCGCGCATCCGGGATGCTCCCCGCGCCCAGCCCATACAGGAATCCCTGGCACCACTCAGCCAGGGCCTGCGCACGCTGCTCGAGGGACTCGGTATCCGGGGGCAGCAGCAGTTCGAATTCCATGTCGGACTGGACCAGCGCGCCGGCCGTCGACCCGAACAGCTCCTGCAACGCCTCGCGCGCGGCGCGGTCCGCCCGGCCCTCGGGGAGGATCTCGCGCAGCCAGTCCTCGAAGCGATAGCCGCTCGCCCCGCACAGGCAGCCGGCCAGGGTGCCGTGGGCCTCGGCGGCGTCGGTCACCGAGTGCTCCCTGGAGAGCAGCTGCTGGATGCGGGTGTAGTCGGGCTGGCTCATGTGCAGAGCCCCATTATAATTGACCGTACGAAGAGCGCGGCCCTATAGTCATTCCATGATCGAACCCAAGAAAAGCGAGCTTGATCTGGAGCTCACGCGCCTCACCAAGCGCATCGACGAACTGCTGGCGACGCTGGCGCGCCTGAAGGACGAGAACCGCGCGCTGCGCGCGCGCCACGATTCCCTGGCCGGTGAGCGCGCGACACTCATGCACAAGAACGAGCAGGTGCGCACCCGCGTGGAAGCCATGATCGGGCGCCTCAAGACGCTGGAGCACGGCGCTTGAGCCAGGACACCGCCCGGGTGAGCGTCCGGATCATGGAGAAGGAATATGTCGTCGCTTGCCCTTACGAGGAGCGGGCGGCGCTGCTGGACGCCGCGGAGTTCCTCAATGGCCGCATGCGCGAGATCCGCGACAGCGGCAAGGTCGTCGGCCATGACCGCATCGCCGTCATGGCGGCGCTCAACCTCGCTCACGAATTCCTCAAGGGCAAGGACCGCGAGACCAGGGTCGACAGTGGCGTCGGCCACCGCGTACGCGCTTTGCGCGAGCGTGTCGAGGGCGCACTCGAGAAAAGCCAGCAGCTCGATCTCTGATAACTGAACCTCCGCTTCCCCTACAAGCGCGCCGCGCGACCTTGGTGTAGAGTGTTCTTGGCGTCGCCTGCGGTGTTCGACAAGTGGATCGGGTTACCTCGGACCCTAATTGAAACACCCCGGGACTTTCGGCTTGCGCGCAGCGTGTGCAGGTCCGCCTCTGAGCGGAAAGCCTTTACTGCAGCAGCTCGTCCCACCTGTTGCTCTGGTTCGAGAGCAACGATCCGCACCGGCACAGGCGGGTGACGTCACTTGATTCCCAAGCCGTTGCCGCCCGCAGGTCACTGCGGGCCGGCCTCGTGGCACGACGCCGCGCGGTCACCCCCGGTGAGCGCGCCCACGCCTCGCGCCTGGTCGCCGCCAACGTCGATCGGCTCCTGCGCCTGAGGAGCCACTGGCGCGTCGCCGCCTACGCCGCGCTCCCCTGGGAGCTCGACGCCGGTCCCCTCATCGAACTGGCGCACCGGCGCGGCTGCCGCGTCTACCTGCCACGCATCGATCGGGCGCGCTCCTCGCGCGCCATGCGCTTCCTCGAGCTGCGCGGCCCCCTGAAGCGCAACCGCCTCGGGATCGAGGAGCCCGAGAACACCCCCGCGCTCGGGGCTCGCTGGCTCGACCTGGTGTTCCTGCCGCTGGTGGGATTCGATAAGTTCGGCCTGCGCCTGGGCGCGGGCGGCGGTTTCTACGATCGCGCCTTCGCCTTCCGGCATGCGCGCACTTGCTGGCACGCTCCACGGCTGATCGGGATCGCGTATTCGTTCCAGGAGCTCGAGCGCATCGCCCCGGCCGCCCACGACGTACCGCTTGATGCTGTGATTACCGAGAAGGGGATCATCCGATGCGCCACTGGCTGATGAAGACCGAACCGAGCGCCTTTGGCCTCAAGACCCTGGCCGCGGCACCCCGGCGAACCACCGCCTGGGACGGCGTGCGCAACTACCAGGTGCGCAACATGATCCGTGATGAGATGAAGAAGGGTGACCTCGCGTTCCTCTACCACTCCAGCTGCGCGGTGCCCGCGGTCGTAGCCACCATGACGATCGTGAGGCCTGGCTACCCGGATCCCACCGCGTTCGATCGCAAGCATCCTCACCACGATCCGGACAGCGATCCGAAGAATCCACGCTGGTACATGGTCGACGTGCGGCTGCGGCAGGCGCTGCCGCGCCCCATTCCCCTCGATGAACTGCGCGCGCACGCGAACAAGGAACTGAAGGGCATGCTGCTGTTGCGTCCGGGCAATCGATTGTCGATCACGCCGGTCGAAGCGGCTCACTGGAAGTTCATTCTCTCGCTCGAGTGATGCGCGCGATGGCGATCAGCCGAGTCGTCACACGCACGCGCACCTAGCACACTCACGCCGCATGCGCTTGTAATTTGGATTCGCGTGTATATACTCGGTCCCCGGACTAACCCGTTAATTAATTGGAGAGCCAACATGGCGAAGGCAAAGAAGAAGGCCAAGAAGAAAGCTGCGAAGAAGAAATAGGGCCTATGGCTCGGCGGTCGCGTAAGTGATCGCCGAGACTTCTAGGACGACTGTGCCCGCGTACACGCGGGCACAGTCACATCTGGGGTCTGTGAAATCACTGTGAATCAAGCGCCAATGACTCAGGACGCCGATGCCAAGAAGCGCCGCGCCGCGCGCGCCGCGCTCGACCTCGTCCCGGACGCGGCGATCCTGGGGGTGGGTACCGGGTCCACCGTGAACCTGTTCATCGAGGCGCTTGCGCTGCACCCTGACCGGGTTCGCGCGGCCGTTTCCAGCTCCGAGGTCAGCAGCGCGAAGCTGCGGGCCGCGGGGGTGCAGGTCCTCGAACTGAACGATCTCGCCGGACTCGACCTTTATGTCGACGGCGCGGATGAGGCGAACCCGGCGCGCCAGCTGATCAAGGGCGGGGGCGGCGCCCTGACGCGCGAGAAGATCGTCGCCGCCGCCTCCCGCCGCTTCGTGTGCATCGTCGATGAGACCAAGCTGGTGACCACCCTTGGCAAGTTCCCGCTCCCGGTCGAGGTCATACCCATGGCCCGGGAGCTCGTCGCGCGCGAACTCACCCGTCGCGGTGGCCGTCCGGTGTGGCGAGCCGGATTCGTCACCGACAACGGCAATCACATACTTGATGTGCATGACCTGACGATCACCGACCCTGTGGGCGTTGAATCGGCGTTCAACCAGATCGTGGGGGTGGTGACGGTCGGCCTGTTCGCCGCCCGCCCGGCCGATGTGCTCCTGATCGGCACCGCCGCCGGCGTCGAAACCCGCTAGATCTCCGTTGCTCGCGCCGCGCGGGCCCAGCCGTGGGCCGGCCGGCACCCGCCCGGGCTGCCCAGCCCGTGGTTTCAGCAGGTATGCGGGTGCCTTCAAGCAATCGCTATCCAATCTCTCGCAATCATCACCGAAGATTCACGCGCTTTCAGAAAGCCGTCATGCGCGCGCCGCACGTGGCGCATACCTTGCCTGCGGTCCTTGAATCCTCAACCTCCAGGAGAACCGCAATGAACATCATCAAGTCGATCCCCGCCCCGGTCCGCCCGGTGACGCTCGCCTCGATCGTCTGCCTGCTGGGCACCAGCCAGTGCTGGGCGGCGAGTCCGGCGAACCCGCCCACCCAGACCGTGCGCTACGCGGACCTCGACCTGTCCACAGCCTCGGGGGCCAGCACCCTGTACCGCCGCATCAAGGGGGCCGCGCTTACCGTTTGCGGCACGGAGGGTGGCTCGCTCGTGGAGATCGCCCACTGGCATGGCTGCGTGAACGCTGCCATCGGCGAGGCGGTGGCCTCGGTCAACAGCCCGCTGCTCACGGCGCTGTATTCAGGCAACCGGTCCTACTCGGCCACGGCGATGCTTGATAAGTGAGTGCTTCGCGGGCACCCCCCGGGCATTCGCCGGGGGGTGCGGTCGGCGGGGGTCAGGAGGGCGTTTGCGCTGTTGGGGGCTGCTACCAGCACAGCGCCAGTGGCGCCGTCGCCGCGGTGACGAGCCCCAGCCGCGGCGCGCCGCCCCGGGGCGTCACTGAGGGAACACAGAGCCCCCGCGTTCGCGCGGGCCACGTGGTTTCGGGAAAAGAGGATCCGCGCCCGCGCTGCGCGCGGTCGACCGGCGAAAACAAGAAGGCCCGCTGGAAGCGGGCCTTTTCGTGTTGGCTGGGGGACTAGGATTCGAACCTAGGTAAACGGAGTCAGAGTCCGTTGTCCTACCACTAGACGATCCCCCAAGGTGGCGGGACATCGAATCGCGCGACGGACCGCGGCATTAGCCGCGATCCGTCGCCAACTCAACGCTTCGAGTACTGCGGTCCGCGGCGGGCCTTGCGACGTCCGACCTTCTTGCGCTCGACCTCGCGCGCGTCGCGCGTGACGAACCCGGCGGCGCGCAGGGTCTTGCGCAGCGTCTCGTCGTGCTTGATGAGGGCGCGCGTGATGCCGTGGCGGATGGCCCCGGCCTGGCCGGTGATCCCGCCGCCGTCGACCTTGACGGTGATGTCGAAGGTACTCATGAGGTTCACCGCCTCAAGGGGCTGGCGAACGATCATGCGGCCGGTCTCGCGACCGAAGAACTCATCGAGCGTACGGTCGTTCACCGTGATGGTGCCCTTGCCGGGCTTGAGGTAGACGCGCGCGGTGGCGGTCTTGCGACGGCCGGTGCCGTAGTGATTGTGCTGGGTCGCTGGCATTGAATACGGTCCTATTGAATCTCGAGCGGCTTGGGCTGCTGCGCCTGGTGGGGATGCTCGGCGCCCCCGAATACGTGCAGCTTCTTGAACATGCGGCGGCCGAGCGGGCCCTTCGGCAGCATGCCCTTCACCGCGAACTCGACCGCCCGCTCCGGGTGCTCGGCGAGCAGCTTGTCGAGGGCGATCGACTTGATGCCACCGATGAAGCCGGTGTGGCGGTAGTACATCTTGTCGGTGAGCTTGCGGCCGGTGACGCGCACTTTCTGCGCATTCAGCACCACGAGGTGATCGCCCATGTCCACGTGCGGGCTGTAATCAGCCTTGTGCTTGCCCTTGAGGCGATGGGCCAGCTGGGTGGCCAGGCGGCCGAGGGTCTTATCGGTCGCGTCGACGACGAACCAATCGCCACGCACGGTGGCGGAATTGGCAAATACGGTCTTCATAACTCACTCGTTGGCAGTGGCCCGCTGTTCAGGGGAACCCTTCACATCCGGGGCCAAAAAAAGGCGGGAAAGTGTACTCAAGGGGGCCCCCCATTGCAAAGGCCCTCGCCGCTGGAGCTGTCCGGGGCCCGCCGGGCGCCCGAAGGGGGTTAAGGGACCGTTATACCCCTATAATACCCACCTTAGATATGGAGTCCGGTCGCCCTATCGACTCAGCCATCGCCGTCGCCGATCGCGCCCTGCGATTGGTGTTCGCGCCGGCCCGCTCAACCCGCCCGGTCCCGGGGACGGGCGGCAACACCTCTGAAGTCCTGCCCGACGCCGAACGACGCGTTAGCGCGGCGTTGATGCGCGTCAATCACACCGGGGAACTGGCCGCTCAGGCGCTGTACCACGGACAGGCGCTCATGGCCCGCTCCGACAGCACGCGCGCGCTTCTGCTCGAGGCGGCGCGCGGGGAATCCGATCACCTCGCTTGGTGCGAAGCACGGCTAAGGGAACTAGCGGCGCGTCCGAGCCTGCTCAATCCGCTGTGGTACGCCGGTTCCTTCGCCATCGGCGCTCTGACCGCGGCGATGGGCGATGCCACGAGCCTGGGGTTCGTCGCCGAGACCGAACGTCAGGTCGAGGGCCATCTCGATGATCACCTCGGCAGACTCCCGGCGAGTGATGCCCGCAGCCGTGCCATACTTGAAACCATGCGAGTGGAGGAGATCGCGCACGGGGCGAGCGCGACTAACGCCGGTGGTGTCACTTTGCCCGCGCCGTTGCGAGCGCTGATGCGCCACACCGCCCGTGTCATGACGGGGACCGCGTACTGGATCTGATAACGTCCGCCATAGACGCGGGCGCGTTTACATTAAAAGAGTATTTCTGGGGAGCCGGTATGGAAGAAAACGTTAAGCCGTTGAGCGAGATACCCGCGATCAACCGGTTCTTGAGCTATTGCCGCATCCGCGCGGTCCCATCCAAGACGGTTGTCATCCACGCCGGCGACCTGCCCGATGTCCTCTACTACATCATCAGCGGCTCGGTCGAGGTGATGATCGAGGATGAGGAAGGCAACGAGATGGTCCTCGCCTACCTCAACCGCGGCCAGTTCTTCGGCGAGATGGGCCTGTTCTACGAACAGCCGACCCGCAGCGCCTGGGTGCGCACCCGCAATCAGTGCGAACTCGCCGAGATGACCTACCCGCGCTTCCGCCAGATCGCCGCGGAAAGTCCCGGGCTGGTGTTTGAACTGGCTACCCAGCTGGCCACGCGCCTGGATCGCACCAATCGCAAGCTCGGCGACCTCGCCTTCGTCGATGTCACCGGCCGGGTGGCCCACGCCATCATGGACCTGTGCGGGGAACCGGACGCCATGACCCACCCGGAAGGGATGCAGATCAAGGTGAGTCGCCAGGAGCTGTCGCGCCTGGTGGGATGCTCACGCGAGATGGCCGGACGTGTGCTCAAGGTGCTCGAGGAGCAGGGCCTGCTGCGCGCCACCGGCAAGACGATCGTGGTGTTCAACGCGCGCCCGAAGATGAAGACGCGCCCCGTCATCGTGCCGGCGAAGCCCGGAACCGCGGCCGTCAAGGCGAGTCCGGTCAGCAGCCGCGATGAGGACGATGATGAGGATGATGATGACGAGGACGAGGACGAATAACCGCGCCGGCGCGCCCGCGCGCGCCGCCCGGACTCAGCGCCCGATCTGCTCGCGCAGCTCGCGGATAGTGCGCGCGTAGTCGCCACTGCCGAAGATCGCGGATCCCGCCACGAACGTGTCGGCGCCGGCCTGAGCCGCGGCGCGAATGTTGCCCGTCTTGATGCCCCCGTCCACCTCCAGCCGCACGGCGCGGCCACTGGCGTCGATGCGACGGCGCGCATCCTCAAGCTTGCGCAGCGTGGTCGGGATGAAGTTCTGCCCGCCGAAGCCCGGATTGACCGACATGATCAGCACCAGGTCCAGGAACTCGAGCGTGTAATCGAGGTAGTCGAGCGGGGTCGCCGGGTTGAACACCAGACCCGGCCGGCAACCCTGCTCGCGGATCAACGAGATGGTGCGGTCGATGTGTTCGGTCGCCTCGGGGTGGAAGCTGATGAAGGTCGCCCCGGCGGCGGCGAACTCCGGGACGATGCGGTCCACCGGGCTCACCATCAGGTGCACGTCGATCGGCGCCTTGACGCCGTGCTTGCGCAAGGCCTCGCACACCAGCGGGCCGATGGTCAGGTTCGGCACGTAGTGATTGTCCATGACATCGAAGTGCACGATGTCCGCGCCCGCCTCAAGCACCGCGTCGACTTCCGCGCCCAGCCGCGCGAAATCAGCGGACAGGATCGAAGGAGCAATCCAAGCAGGTTCCATGCCCATGAGTCTAGCGCATCAGGCCGCGGGGCCCGTCAGGCGCGCCAGGGCTTCGCGGTACTTCTCGCTCGTGCGCGCGATGACCTGCTGGGGCAACTTCGGACCGGGGGCCTTCTTGTCCCAATTGAGCGTCTCCAGGTAGTCGCGCACGTACTGCTTATCGAAGCTCGGCGGACTGGTGCCCACCTGGTACGTGTCCGCTGGCCAGAAACGCGATGAGTCCGGCGTCACCACCTCGTCAATGAGGATGAGTGCGCCAGCCTCATCCACGCCGAACTCGAACTTGGTGTCGGCGATGATGATGCCGCGACGCCGCGCATGCTCGACCGCGAAGCCGTACAGCGCGAGCGCGGCGTCGCGTACCTGGCCTGCCAGCTGCGCGCCGACCAGGGCGGTGCAGGCCGCGAAATCGATGTTCTCGTCGTGGGCGCCGGCCGTGGCCTTGTAGGCAGGCGTGAAGATGGGCTGCGGCAGCTTCTCGGCCTGCCTGAGCCCTGGCGGCAGCGTGCTGCCGCACAGGCGGCCGTCCACCTGGTAGTCCTTCCAGCCCGAGCCGATCAGGTAGCCGCGCACCACCGCCTCGATCGGCAGCGCCTTGAGGCGCCGCACCACGACCGAGCGGCCGGCCAGCAGCGCGCGCTCGGCGTCATCGCGCGCGAGCGCGAGCGGATCACGCCCGGTGAGGTGGTTCGGCACCAAGGACCGCGTGCGCTCGAACCAGAAGTTCGAGATGCCGTTGAGCACGAGCCCCTTGTCGGGTATCGGGTCGGGCAGCACCACATCGAAGGCGGACAGGCGGTCGCTGGTGACGATGAGCAGCGTCGCGGCGTCGATGGCGTACACATCGCGCACCTTGCCCTCGTGGATGCGCTCGAGCCCCTTGAGCTGGGTGCGGTAGACCGTGGGTGCTGGCATGCAATTGGTACTATAGCGGCCCCTCGGGCCTCCGACACCCTCAGGACCGCACCCCTCACATGGGCATCAAGTGGATCGGCAAACTGGCCGGCGGCCTGCTCGGCGGCATGGTCATGGGGCCGATCGGCGCGGCGCTGGGTGTGCTCGTCGGCCACCAGATCGACGAACAAGGCGCAGGCGCCCATCCCGCCCTCACCGGCGATGATGTCGCCGCGATCGGCGAGCGCTTCTTCCGCGCGACCTTCCGCGTCATGGGGTATCTGGCCAAGGCCGACGGGCGTGTGTCCGAGGAGGAGATCGCCGCGGCGCGGACCGTCATGACGGACCTGCGCCTCGGCCCGGACCAGGTGCGCGAGGCGATCGCCTGCTTCAGGACCGGCAAGCGGGGCGATTTCGACTGCGCCGCTGAGATGGCAGCGCTCGGCCACGCCTGCCAGGGACGCCCGGACCTCGCGCGGATCTTCCTCGAGATCCAGGTGCGCGCGGCCCTCGCGGGCAACAACCTCGAGGGCCCGGTGCGCGCGCTCCTGGGCCAGGTCGGGGCGGCCCTGGATGTCTCGGCGTTCGAGTTCGCGCATATCGAGGCGGTGCTGCGCATCCAGCGCGGCGGTGCGCGCCCGGGCCAGTCCCAGGGCGCCGGGGCGCGCTCGGCGGATGTCGCGCTGCAGGAGGCCTATCGCGTGCTCGAGACCAGCGCGGCCGCGAGCAACGAGGACGTCTCCAAGGCGTACCGCCGCCAGCTGCAGCGTCATCACCCGGATAAGCTCAAGGCCAACGGCCTGCCCGATTCCATGATGGCGCACGCCAAGCAGCGCACGCAGCAGATCATCGAGGCGTGGGACCTGGTGCGCGAACGGCGCGGGATGCGCTAGCGGCGGGCGACCCACTCCGCGATGACACCCTGGATCGCCCGCACGCCCTCGGTCAGGGCCGCGGGGCCGGGCTGCAGGATGATCGATGACTTGATCTCGCGCAGGTAACCATCGCGCACGGCCGGGATACCTTCCCAGCCGGGGCGCGCGGCCAGCGTCAGCGGGCGGAATTTCTTGCCGCACCAGGACGCCAGCACAATATCCGGCGCACGCCGCGCCACCTCCAGCCGGTCGGCGATGATCCGGTCGCGCCCGAGCGACTTGCCAGCCAGTTCCGGGAAGCACTCCTCGCCGCCGGCCAGTGTCACCAGCTCGGATACCCAGCCGATCCCGCTGATGAGTGGGTCGTCCCACTCCTCGAAGTAGACGCGGGGGCGGCGCGCGAAGCTTGCGGCCCGCGCGCGCACTTCGTCGAGCCCCGACTGGAGCTCGCGCGCCAGCGCCACGGCCTTCGCCTCGCAGCCGATCATCCCGCCCAGCGTGCGCACCATGCGCAGGATCTCCGCGACGCTGCGATGGTTGAAGACGTGTACCTCCAGACCCGCGCGGATGAGCTCGGCGGCGATATCGGCCTGCAGGTCGGAGAAACCCAGCACAAGATCGGGTTTGAGCGCGATGATGCGGTCCGTCTTGGCGCTGGTGAAGGCGGAGACCCTCGGCTTCTCGCGCCGTGCGCGCGGCGGGCGCACGGTGAAGCCGGAGATACCCACAATGCGCCAGTCCTCGCCCAGCAGGTACAGCGTCTCGGTCGTCTCCTCGGTCAGGCAGACGATTCGTTGTGGGAATCCTGAAATCCGGGTCATGAAACACCGCGGCCGCCAATGGTCACTGTATCCTTAAGCCATGTGGGTGCGCATCTGGACCTCCCTAGACTGGTGCTTCTTCGGACCGGCTTCCGCGCGCGACGGCGCGCTGGGGACCGTCCTGCGCGTACTGCGTTACCCATACGCGGTGCTCCGCGACCTGTCGCGCGGGCAGATCAACCTGCGGGCCATGAGCCTGGTGTATACCACCCTCCTGGCGCTCATCCCGCTGCTCGCCTTCAGCTTCGCGGTGCTCAAGATCTTCGGCGGCCACCGCGATCTTGAGCCGATCATCTACGAGTTCTTCCGGCCGCTGGGACCCTCGGCCGCGCACGAACTCACCAGCCACGCGCTGCAGATCGCCGGCCGGGTCAGCAGCGGTATCGTCGGCTCGCTCGGACTGGCGCTGCTCGCCTGGACGCTGGTGGGCACGATCAAGAAGGTCGAGGACAGCTTCAATTTCCTCTGGCGCGTCGAGCAGCCCCGCAGCTTCGCGCGCCGCGTCGCCGAGTACACCGGCCTCCTGATCGCCGCGCCCGTGCTGCTGGTCGGTTTCGTCGGCCTGCTGCACGCGACGATGAGCAGCGCATCGGTGCAGGGGGTCGTGCACCTGCCACTGCTACACCGGCTGCGCAGTGTCGGGCTGCTGCTGGCCCCCTACGCCATGGTCACAGCGTTCTTCACCGTGCTCTACATGACGATCCCCAACACGCGCGTGCACTGGCGCGCCGCGCTCACCGGCGCGCTGGTGGGCGGGGTGCTGTGGGCGGCCGGGGGAAAGATATTCACCGCCATGGTGGTCTACTCGACGCGCCTGGACATCGTGTACGCCGGGTTCGCCGTCGTTGTGGCCGCGTTGCTGTGGACCTACTTCGGCTGGCTGATCATGCTCGCCGGCGCCCAATTGTCCTTCTACGTGCAGAATCCGGCGTACCTGCGCCTGGGCCTGCAGCAGCTGCGCCTGTCAGCCGCTGACAGTGAGCAGCTCGCGCTGCGGCTGATGTTCCTGCTCGGTCGCACGCATCTCGCCGGCGGCCGGCGCTGGACGGTGAACCGCATCGCCAACGAGCTCGGGCTGCCGGGCACAGCGGTGGCGCAGATGGCCCACACGCTCGAGCGGGCCGGCATGCTGATCGTCACCGAGCTCGATGAGCTGGTGCCCTCGCGCGACATCGGCAGGATCAGTGTGTCCGATATCCTGGATCTGGCGCGTCGCCAGGGCAGTGGCCACGCCGGCCCGCGCAACGTGCCGATGCCACCGGTTGACCGGCTGCTGGCGAGCCTCGAGGAGGCGCGCAGGAAAGGCTGCGGCGAACTCACCCTTCGTGACCTGGTCGATGAGGCCCCGCGGCTGTCGCTGGCCGTGGCGCGCGGCTGAGCCCGCGCGCCCTATTCCCCGGCGATCGTCATTTCCCCGATGAGCACCGAGCCGGTGCGTATGCCGCCACGCGCATCTACGTCGCTGCCGAGGGCGATGATGTCCTGGTACATCGGTCGCAGGTTGCCCGCGACGGTGATCTCCTGCACCGGAAACGCGATGGCGCCATCCTGGACCCAGAAGCCGCTCGCGCCGCGCGAATAGTCGCCCGTGACCCCATTCACGCCCTGACCCATGAGCTCGGTGACGAGCAGCCCCGTGCCCAGTCGCCTGAGGAAGGCCGCCCGGTCCAGGGTCGGAATGGCGCTGCTGATGATGAGGTTGTGGACCCCGCCGGCGTTGCCCGTGCTCTTGAGCCCGAGGCGCCGCGCTGAATAACTGCCCAGGATGTAGCCGTCGAGCACGCCCTCGCTGACGAGCTCGCG